>PWEJ01000077.1 GCA_003553485.1 Halanaerobiaceae bacterium
ACCGATAAGTTAGAGAATATGAAAGAAAGACTGGCAGCAGAGGATAGTTTAGGCAAAGAAGCAATAGATAATTTTGCCCGTCTGCCTTTTCTGGCTATTGAATCTGATGGTAATGCATTTCCCCAGGTTATCGAAGCCCGGCTGGAAGCCTTTTGCCTGCAGGTGGAAAGAATAAATGAATTCAAAAATGAAGGTGAACTGCAGGAGTTAAAAAAAGATGCTTGAAAATCTAACCTAATTTTTAAAGGTTTAGAACGGAGGATATAAGATGGAACTAAAAGAAATATTGAAAAAAGTGGTGGCCAATAGGGATGAATGGTTAGAGTTGCGTTATCACAAAAGAACAAGCCTGGACATTGAAGTAAAAAATGGTAGGCTAAGAGAAGCGACCAGAAATATTCTCAGTGGAGTGGCCATCAGAGCTCTGGTAGATGGATGCTGGGGTTTTGTTTCCACCTCTGAAACCTCCTATGCCGGGTTAAGTAAAGCTGTTTCTCAAGCATGCAAATCTGCTAAAGAAGCAGCTCCTTTAAAAAAGGAAAAAGTAAAGGGCTTAGCTTCCTTACCTGCAAAGAAAGAGAAGGTTGATTTTGCCAGGAGTAACAACCAGCAGAAAGAAACAAGTCTAGAGGAAAAAATAAGGGAAATTAGGCAGGCCGATAATTTGCTCCAAAAGGCCGGAGAAGATATTATTGCCAGTCAGGTTTCCTATTCTGAATACCAGGATGAGAAAATCATTGTGACCTCTGATGGAATTGAAGTTGAAATAACTGATCCTAAATGTGATGTGGGAGTAGTCGCCTATGGCGTTAAGGATTCTCAACAGGAAAGAGCCCATGTCAGTAAAAGTATTACAGGAAACTGGACTGAGCTCTTTTCTGAAAAGAGCTTAGCAGACTTAGTAGATGAGGCAGTTTCTTTACTGCGTCAAAGATTAACCGCAGAACATGTCAGCGGTGGAGAGTATCAGGTAATTTTAGACCCTGCCCTGGTGGGAGTTTTAGCTCATGAAGCTATTGGCCATACAGTAGAAGCTGACTTTGTTGAAGCTGGTTCTGTAGTACAGGGCAAGATAGGTGAGCAGGTCGCTAGTGAATTGGTCACTTTGGTTGATGATGGTAATGCTGCTGGTGCTGGCAGAACTTTAGTAGATGATGAAGGCTGTCAGGCAGATAAAACCATAATTATAGATAAGGGTATCTTGCAAAACTATCTTCATAATAGAGAAAGTGCCTTCAAATATGATACTGAGCCTGGCGGTAATGCCAGGGCTTTTACCTATAGGGATGAACCAATTATTAGAATGACAAACACTTATATTATGCCTGGTAAAAGTGAACTTGCTGAAATGATTGAGGGAGTTTCAGAGGGGTTTTTATTAAAGGGCATGGCCCAGGGCGGACAGGCTGACTCGACTGCTGAGTTTATGTTTGATGTTCTTGAAGCCTACAAGATAGAAGAGGGTCAGATATCTCATCCAGTTAAGGGCATAACATTAACAGGTCAAGCCTTTGAAGTTTTAAAAAGCGTAGATGCAGTGAGTAAAGATTTTGCCTTAGACCTAGGCAGGGGCTACTGTGGCAAAGGTCAGCCTGCCAAAGTAGACGCCGGAGGCCCCTATATACGCTGCAAACTTATGATAGGAGGACAGCAGTAATGGAAAGGAAAAAAGATGATGTTCTTGCTCTAGGCAATGAGATAGTATCGGAGGGGCTTTCTCGCGGTATAGATGATATTGAAGTTTATTATCAAGATGTGGATTCACAGGAAGTGGTGATAGAAAAAAATGATTTGCAATTACCCAAAGCGGATAAATATAAGGGGATTGGAGTTAGAGTCTGTAAAGATATGAGAATAGGTTTTGCTGCCACCAATGATATGGAGACAAATTCCAGCAAAAATTTATTAGATGAGGCTTTAATTTTAGCCCAAAATTCACCTCCTGATAGAAACAATGTTTTCCCTGCGAAAGCAAATTTATCAGAGGTTAAAGACATTTATGACTCTGAAGGAGCGGAAATTGAATTAAATAATTTAATTGAAATCAGCAAAGATTTTATGACTGAAATAAAAAAAGATGATAGAGTGATGGTGGAATCGGCCAGCTTTTCAGCTAATATTATTAATAATGCTATCTTTACCTCTAAAGGGATTTCCTCTCAATACCAAAAGACTTTTTTTTCAGCCCAGGCCCTGTCCTTTGCTCGAGAGAAAGAATTAGTCTCTTCTTTTGATATTGAATATTTAGCCAGTTGTTTCTTGCAGGATTTATCCATTAAAAAAAGTGCAGCTCGGTTAAGAGATAAAGTTGTGGCTAGTTTAGGAGCAGAGCCGGTGGAGAGTTTTAAAGGAGAGATATTACTGACTCCCTTTGCAGCAGTCTCTTTAATTATGAGACCGATAGTATTTGCTATAAACTCAGAAAATGTCCAGAATGGAATTTCTCCCTGGAAAAATAAATTAACTGAAAGAGTTAGTTCAAATAAGCTTACTATTCATGATGATGGTACTGAAGCAGGAGGTATTGGTAGTAAAAAGTTTGACCGGGAGGGAGTTTTTCCAGAAAAGTTTACTGTAATAGAAAAAGGCATTTTACAGGAATTACTCTATAATAGTTATACCGCCCATCGAGCCGGTCGCAAATCAAATGGCCGGGCGGCAGGAGGAGCTCAAAGCACTCCTGGAATAAGTCCAGGCAACTTAATTGTTGCCCCGGGAAAGAAGAGTAGCAAAGATTTAATCAAAGATATTAAAAAAGGATTATTAGTAAACCGTTATTCCGGATCAGTCGACCCGGTAAGTGGTGATTTTTCAGGTGTGGTCAAGGGAGGAGAGTTGATTGTCCAGGGTAAGAGGAAACAACCAGTTCGAGAAGTTATGATTTCGGGTAATATATATGATATTTTAGATCAAATAATAGGTATATCTCAGAATAGAGAGGATATTATGAACTATAAGCTGCCTTATATGTTATTTTCCGATATATCGATTACCGGAAAAGATAGCCTGAATTAGTTTAATATCTTTTTGCTTTAATATATTAAATAAAAAAATTAGTTGAAATCCCCATTGTGCCGGGGTTCTTATTATCTGAAATGATAGATTACTTTCCAGGCTCTTGAATTTTTATTTTTTCTCTGTTATAATTAGTGATAGAAATAAAATTTTGCATAGAAAAGGAGGAATTTACATGAAAAAAGTTTCAATTTTTCTAGCTTTATTTTTAGGTTTAGCTTTAATTTTAAGTGGTCCAATAGCAGCAGAGCAGTTTATTTCAATTGCCACAGGTGGTACAGGCGGCGTTTATTATCCTCTGGGAGGCGGAATGTCTGACTTGATTAATCAGCATGTAGAAGGAGTAGATGCTACAGCTGAGGTGACTGGAGCGTCAACTGAGAATGCCCGCCTAATTCAAACAGGAGAAGTCGAGCTAGCTTTAATTCAAAATGACATTGCCTATTATGCCAAGCATGGAACAGAGATGTTTGAAGCTGAGAAAGAGAATCTTCGAGGAGTAGCCATGCTTTATCCAGAAATCATTCAAATAGTAACCTTAGAAGACTCGGGAATTGAATCAGTTTATGATTTCCAGGATAAAACTATAGCTGTTGGTGCACCAGGCAGTGGTACCGAGGCTAACGCCAGACAGATCATTGAAGCTCATGGTTTAACCTATGATGATATGACTGTGGATTACCTATCCTTTGCAGAAGCAGTTGATCAGTTGAGGGATGGTCACGTAGATGCTGCTTTTCTGACAGCAGGAATCCCTACAGGAGCTTTGATGGATTTATCTGCTACCCACGATGCCAAAATTTTAGATATCGATGATGATATAGCTGAAGATTTGATGGAAGACTATCCCTTTTATACCCAGGAAGTAATTCCAGGTGGAACTTATGACGGTATCGAAGAAGATGTTTCTACTGTTACTGTTCTGGCTATGATTGTTACCAGCGCAGCCTTAGATTCTGATACTGTATATGATATGACAGCAGCAATCTTCGATAATCTGGATTATCTGGCTGAAATTCATGAAAGAGGTGGCGATGTATCACTAGAAGCTGCCCAGGAAGGTATGCCCATTGATTTGCATCCTGGAGCAGAGAGATATTTTGGAGAATAAAATATAATCCTGAAAAATAATTTCAAACTGTTAAAATATTTAAATTCAAGAGTGAAATCAAACCGGCATGGGGCCGGCTGAACAGGCTCCATGCCAAAATTTTTTGTTTAGGGGGGAAAATAGATGGCTGACAATAATGATAACCAAAAGGTCTCAGATAATGACTCTACGGAGAATGTAAAAGCCCAGGTAGAGGAGAAGGTTCTCCGGCAGAGAAAACTGACAGGTTTTTGGGCAAAGGTTGCCACCCTTATAGCCTTGGGTGTTTCAATATTTCACTTTTATACCAGCGGATTTGGACTGTTATTATCTCTTCGCCAGCGTTCTCTACACCTGGCTCTGTTGATGGCTTTAGCCTTTATAATGTATCCTTTATATTCAAAACATAAGAATAAAGTTTCTCCCGTTGATATAATATTAGTGATTTTAAGCTTAATATCGGTATTATATATTTTTGTTAATCAACATGAGATGGCTTTTAGAGCAGGAATGCCCAATACCATGGACCTTGTTATGGGGGGCATGGCCATTTTATTAGTTTTAGAAGCCACTAGAAGGTCAATTGGTGCTCCTTTACCGGTAATAGCCTCAATTTTTATTATTTATGCCTATTTTGGTCCCCATATGCCAGGGCCCTTAGCTCATCGAGGTTTTTCTCTTAGGAGGATCATTTCTCATCTTTACATGACTACAGAAGGCATCTTCGGGATACCTATAGGGGTATCGGCTACCTTTGTCTTCATGTTTGTTTTATTTGGAGCGGTTTTAGAACAGAGCGGAATAGGCAACTACTTAATCAAGACAGTTTTTGCTGGCTTAGGTCATCAAAGAGGAGGACCAGCAAAAGCTGCAGTAGTGACCAGTGGACTAATGGGCATGATATCTGGCAGCTCAATTGCCAATACGGTAACTACAGGTTCATTTACCATTCCTATCATGAAAGAGATGGGTTTTGATCCCGATGTAGCTGCTGGAGTTGAGGTAGCTGCCTCGACAAACGGCCAATTCTTACCACCTATTATGGGAGCAGCAGCTTTTATTATGATAGAGTTTACCGGAATTCCCTATTATTTAATCATTCAAGCAGCTTTAATTCCTGCTGTTTTGAGTTATGTAGCAATCTTTGGTATCGTCCATCTCCAGGCTCTTAAAACTGGCCTCAAAGGCATGGCTAAAGAAGAACTTGACCCCTTTATACCTACTTTTATTCGAGGAGTATACTTTCTTATCCCGATAACTGTCCTGGTTGTGATGCTGGTGGTTTATCGTCTAACTCCCTTAGCATCAGCTTATTACAGTATAATTGCAGCAATAATTGTTAGTCTGGCGGCCAAGCTCTTTATATTCACCTGGTGTAAGAGAAAATCTTTCCAGCGGGGAGATGTCTCAGAAAAGGAGTTGCCGATAGACCCGACACTGGAGAGTAAAGAGGGACTTTTCAGTGGAATAGAGGTTGTTAAGGCCTTTGGGAAAGAGCTTTTTTCTGCCTTTGAAGATGGAGCTAAAAACATGATTGGCATCGCCTGTGCCTGTGCCTGTGCTGGTATAATCATCGGTGTTGTTACACTAACCGGTCTGGGTTTAAGGATGTCAACCCTGATTATTTCCTTTGCCCGGGGCAGTCAATTTTTAACTCTGGTCTTTACCATGTTTGCCTCGCTATTGTTAGGGTTGGGGTTGCCGACAACGGCCAAATATATTATAGTAGCGACTTTAATTGCTCCAGCACTGACCAGACTTGGCATTCCGGTGATAGCGGCTCATCTATTCATACTTTACTTTGGTGTGCTGGCTGATGATACTCCACCGGTAGGACTGGCAGCCTATGCAGCGGCCGGAGTGGCCAAAGGTGATCCTATAAGAACTGGCCTGCTGGGCTTTAAGTTTGACCTGGCAGCCTTTATTCTGCCCTTTATCTTTGTCTATTCTCCCATGATGTTGATGATAGATGTAACCTGGTATCAGTTAATCTGGCTTGTTTTAACAGCCTTTATAGGCATGTATGCCTGGTCAGCGGGGATCCAGAACTTCTTCTTTACCAAAACCAGCTGGTGGGAAAGAATAGGTCTGATTATCTTTGCGGTGCTTTCAACCACACCTACCTTGCTCTTTGATATACTTGGTTTAGCCGGTATTTTGCTTATCTATATTTCTCAGAGGAAAAAAGCCGACCTGCCAATAATGCCATTATTTCTTAAGAGAAAATTAGCATCTTAACTATTAACTTATAATTAATCAACCCTGATGCCGGTAGATAACATGGCCGGCTGCTGGAACGGTGATGGTTATAGCGGTATTATCATCAGGAGCTTCTTCAACCGGTATATTCTCTGAGGTTATTTCATCATTAGAGGAATAAACTCTTTTGAAATTGTCATTGACTTCATGCAAATCGCTATCTACCATTGTTTTAACTGTGATATTTTCTTTGAGGTTACTGTTAACTGCCAGTAAATATTCCTGCTGGCTAAAAATTCTTGACCAGGCTGTGACGCCTGAGTAACTACCCTCTTCATTTTCCTGGGGATAATTATAATTATCATCCTCATAGGCTATCTCTCTTAAATACTGCCTCCCTGTTTGTAAAGGGAGGTTATTTTTTCTTATTTCAGCCAGTTTAGCTAGAGTTTTATACACCTCATGTTCTGGATTGAAAAAATGTTTTTTTCTGGTTCTAAAGGCTCCAAACTCTCCATCAAACATTGTTTCTCGGACGTATTTGTCGTTATCGCCGCTCCCGTCAAAGGCCTGTTCTGTTCCATAATAAATACAGGGAATTCCTGGAGTAAAAAGATTTATAAATATGGCATTTGATAAAAGAACAGCTTTATCTCTATCGGCGGCAAATCTGGCTTTATTTTGCTGTTGAATAACCATATCATGGTCATCAAACATGGTTACGACGTTATTTTGATACCATTTATTGTGGTCTTCACCTTCTAATTCATGGTTTTTAAAGACTGAGAAATATTTTTGTGGTCCCTGATAACCCTTGGCCAAGTTCTCCATCAATAGGGGGATTTCGTTAATTCCAAGAGCTACATCTATTCTTGTTTTATTCATTAAATCTCTGGTAAATTCTAAACCTCCAGTAATTTCTCCGAAAATATTAAAATTCTTTTTCCCGATGCAACGGGTAAATTCATGGATCTCCCTGGCAAAATAACGTGTTGCTCCGGGTTCCATATGTTTAACAGTATCAAGACGAAAGCCATCCACATCAGCTACTGCAATCCAGTATTTATAGCACTCAGTTAGCACTTTAAAGGCCTCGGTGGGTTTAAAAGAGGTGAGTTTTCCTTTTCCGGTGTTGATATTTTTCAAAGAATAAAAATCTCCTTCAACATACTCAGGATAGGAATCCCAGTTGGTTATCTGACCTTTTTTGGTAAAGGTTTTTTCAGTAAATATTTCCTGGGGCCAGATCCCCCCTTCGGGCCAGGCTTGTTGATAATCAGGCTCTATGGGATCAATAGTTGGCTTTCCTTCTTGATTATGAAAACCCTTTATTTGATAGGGATCTTCTCTGTAAAGCGGTTCGTTTTCCTCATAACTAAATACATTACCAGAGTGATTTAATATAATATCAAGAATTATATATATGTTTCGTTCATGAGCTTTATTAACTAAAGTATGGAGGTCATTTAAATCTCCTAAATTAGGATCAAGGGCTAGAAAATTTTGTATTCCATAACCATGATAAGTTTCTTCATAATCAACCTGTTTAAAAATCGGACTAATCCATAAAGCTGTAATTCCCAAATTTTCCAGATAGTTAAGTTTACTGGTGATGCCCTTTAGAGTGCCGCCATTCCAGCGGTCACCATATTCTTCCCAGCGCTGGCGAGATTTCTGATCCTGGACTGCATTTTCGTAATCATTATCAGGATTATATAGCTCTTTTTCCTCACCGGTGGAAAAACGATCGGCCATTAAAAAATAAAGAATTTGTTCTTCCCAGTGGTCTGGTGAGGGAAAATATTCTTTATTTGCAATTATGTCATCTAAATCAAAATCTGCTTTTCTTTTCACTTTAAGCCACCTCTAAATTATTTGATAGTTGTAAAAATAATGATTTTTTAAAGTATAGCACAAAGCTGGAAAGGAAACAAGCTTTCGATTTTTTACAACAAAAACTATTAAATAAGGAGGTATTTTTGACTTAAAATAGAAGTTATAATATAACTAATCATTGCTTAATTGCTATGAACTTTTAAATCAGAGCAGTTTGAGGACGGCAATAATTATTTTAGGGGGAAGCGAGTATGTCAGAAAAAATTGCTGTACTGACAGATAGCACCTGTGATATTCCAGCAGAAATTATGGAGGAAAGGAATATTGAATTTTTACCTTTGAAGGTAATATATCAGGATGGAGAATATTTAGACAGAATTGATATTCAGCCCAGTGAAATATATGACTATTTTGCCCAGGAAATACCCAGCACTTCAATGCCCGGTCCAGAAGACTTTAAAAAGTTTTTTAATAAGCTAAAAAATGAGGGATATACCCATATTATATCCATTCATATCTCCTCAGGATTAAGTGCCACCTATAACATTGGCAAAATGGCAGCTAAAGAAATTGAAGGTGTTGAAATTGAAGTGATCGATTCTAAAGGTCTATCAATGGCTTTAGGTAGATTAGTCTTATATGCTGATGATTTAATCAAGGAACAGGAACTTGGTTTTAAACAAATTGTAAAAAAAGTAAAAGATAAAGTCCAGGATATCGATGTGTTCTTTGTAGTAAAAACTTTGAAATATTTAAAAGAAGGCGGCCGAATAGGTAAAATCTCTGGCACTATAGGGGAGTTATTAAGTATAAAGCCAATAATTTCAATAGATGATGAGGGAGTATATTATAATTATGATAAAGCCCGAGGTCGTAAGAAGTCCCTTAAAAAATTACAGCAGATTGTTAAAGACAAAATTTCTTCAGGATTATTTACAGTTGATGTAATGCATGCCAATGCCAGGGAAGAGGCGGAAAAGTTATTTGCTAATCTAAAAGACTTGCCAAATATTAAAGACTCTTACTTTGGTGAGATCAGCCCGGTTATGGCTGTCCATGCCGGTCCAGGTTTGATAGGAGTGGCTATTTTAAAATTGAATAATTGATAGTTTAAGTATCAAATATTGACCGGGCTAGACTGGGCCTGGGTTTTTCTTTCCCTCTGCAGGAAAAATATGTTAGACAGAGAATAATTTATTATCTAGAAAGCATTTTTCTGACAGGGGGAGATTACTTTGCCGGCAAAGAAAAATATTCAATTTGGCAAACATCAACTTTTAATTGTTATTTTAATTTTGCTCTTTTTTGTATCACCTTTATTTTTAGCAACAGAGGGCAATGATTATTTAACCCTTCATTTTATCGATGTCGGCCAGGGTGATGCAATCTTATTGACATCCAGATCTGGAATAAATATTCTCATTGATGGAGGTCTGCCACAACAGGATAATTTTTATCACCTGAATTTCTATCTAAAATCTCTGGGAATCAAAGAATTGGATGCTGTTTTTTTAAGCCATCCGCATTTAGACCACATGGGTGGTTTGATTCAGGTTTTAGATGAATTTAAGGTGAGAAAATTTTTTGACACTAAAGTTGAGAGTAGTTCACAAACTTATTTAAAATTACTAGATATAATTGCTTATCATGATATAGTCTATCATCAAATTCATCGTGGTGATAGAGTGAGGATTGGTGAATTTGATTTTTCTGTCTTGCATCCGCGCCGAGAATTTTTGTTGGGCAGTCTTAATAATCTATCGATGGTCTTAGAAATGGAGAAAAAAGGCCTAACTGTATTATTTACCGGTGATATAGAGCTAGGGACAGAAAAAGAGTTATTAAGAAATAACAAATTATCTCCAGTTGATATCTTGAAGGTTGCTCATCACGGAAGTTTAACTTCAAGTGCTAAAGATTTTTTATTAAAAATAGAACCTCAAATTGCTGTAATTCAGTCTGGAGAAAATAGTTTTGGCCATCCTTCTGATGTTGTTATAACTAGATTGCAAAATAAGAATATAACAACCTATAGAACAGATAAAGATGGTGATATTATCTTTAGCTGGGATGGCAGGAAACTATACTTACAGGAAGTGAATTTTCTTACTAGAGTTAGGAAATTATTCAGCAAAGCAAGTTAGAATAAATATTAATCATTTTTGAGGAGTGAAAAAATGTCGGGAAAAGAAGATATCGAAGAGACAATATATCTAATAGATACCTACAGCTTAGCTCATAGAGCTTTTTATGCCCTACCCCTGCTTACCAATTCAGCTGGAGAATACACCAATGCAGCCTTTGGTTTTACCAAAATGCTTCTTAGTTTGATTGATGATAAATCACCTGATATGATTGCAGCTGCCTTCGACAAAGAAGGACCGACCTTTCGCCATGAGAGTTATGAGGATTATAAAGCTGATAGAAAGGAAACTCCGGCGGAGCTAAAACCACAATTTTCATTAATAAGAAAAGTTTTGGCTGGTCTAAATATTCCTATCTATGAAAAAAAGGGTTTTGAGGCTGATGATGTAATCGGTACTCTAGCCAAGCAGGCTGCCTCTCAGGGCTATAAGGTTATTATTATTACCGGTGATCGAGATGCTTTACAGTTGGTAGAAAAAAATATAGAAATAATGTACACACGTAAGGGGCTAAGTGATATTGTGACCTATGACTTAGCTAAAATAGAGAAAGAGTATGAGCTTTCCCCGGAGCAATTGATTGATATGAAAGGATTGATGGGGGATAGCTCTGATAATATTCCCGGGGTGCCAGGAATTGGAGAAAAGACGGCAACCAAACTATTAAAAGAATTTAATGATATGGAAACAATTTTAGCTAATATAGATAGTGTTTCCGGAAAAAAGAGAAAAGAAAACTTAAAAAAATACTCAGAGCAGGCTAAGATGAGTAAAAAATTAGGTGAAATAGAAACAGAAGTGCCTATCGAATTTGACTCTGATTATTGTCGCTGGGGCGATTTTGATGAAGGAGAGGCCTATGAAATTTTTTCTGAATTAGAATTTAATTCTCTTTTAGATAGATTTGCAGCAGATAGAAAAATGGTGACATCTGAAGATTTATCAATCATGGCTTTAGAGGAGAATTTAGCCAAATTTAAATCCAAGCTCAAAGATACAGGCTTTATCCATTTAGCTACCCACTTAAAAAATTATGATATGCCGATAAAAAGCAAAGGAGAAATACTATTATCTCCAGATGGAGAAGAGATTTTTAAAACTGAGCAAAAAAATTTAACCTTAATCTCCAACCTGTTAGCCAATAAAAATATAATTAAACGAATTATTAAGGGGAAGGAGACTTTAATTGCAGCTGGCAAACTGGGGATTGAAATAGCGAATATAAAATTCGAGCCTCAATTAGCTGCCTATCTTTTAGAACCCTCCGGTAGTGTTCCTGAAATTGCGGAAATAATAGAAAATGAACTTAAAGTTGTAGTAGCAGATGATTTAACTCCTGAAGAGATTATGGCTTTTTCCCTTATAAAACTACAGCAATTAGAGGAAAACTTCCGGCACAAATTACAGGAAAATCAGCTGGAAAGCTTATATGATAATATTGAACTGCCATTATTATATCCCCTGGCAGAAATGGAACTTAACGGAATTAAACTTGATTGTGAATATTTAGAGGAATTAAAGGAAAGCTGGTCTCAGAAGATTGCAGAGATTGAAGAGGAAGCTTATAAATTAGCCGGCCAGGAATTTAACTTGAATTCTCCTAAACAGGTAGGAGAGATTTTATTTGAAGAAATAGGCTTGCCGGTGATAAAAAAGACTAAGACAGGCTATTCTACAAGCATTTCTGTATTAGAAAAGCTTAAAGATAAACATGAGATAGTTCCCTTGATTATTGAATATCGCCACTGGTCAAAGCTCAAATCCACTTATTTAGAAGCATTACCCCCTTTATTAAATGATGAGACAGGAAGGCTGCATACCAGTTTTAATCAGATGGTTACGGCGACTGGAAGATTATCAAGTACCAATCCCAACTTACAAAATATACCTATTAGAAGTGAAGAAGGCAGGGAGATAAGAAAAGCCTTCGTTCCTGGCCCTGAAGACTGGTTATTATTAGCAGCTGATTATTCTCAGATTGAATTAAGAATTCTGGCTCATATCAGCCAGGATGAAAATCTCCTGCAAACATACCAGGAGGGTGGAGATATCCATAACGAAACAGCCAGCAAAATTTTTGAAGTAGGCAGAGATGAAGTTACAGGGAATATGCGCCGAAAAGCGAAGGTGATTAATTTTGGTATTGCCTATGGGATGAGTGCCTATCGTCTGGCAAATGATCTGGATATTAGCCAACAGGAAGCTGAGAAATATATCAATAAATACTTTGAACGCTTTTCAGGGGTAAAAAAATATATGGATGAAATCTGTGAAAAGGCTCGAGAACAGGGCTATGTTACTACAATACTTGATAGAAAGAGATATATTCCTGAAATTAATAGTCAAAATTATCATAGGCGTTCTTTTGCTGAAAGAACAGCCATCAATACCCCCATCCAGGGCAGTGCTGCTGATATCATGAAAATTGCCATGAATGATGTTTATGATCTATTAAAGAAAGATAATTGGCAGAGCAAATTATTGCTGCAAGTCCATGATGAGCTGGTGTTAGAGTTACCAGAGGAAGAACTAACCCAGATTGCTCCCTTAATTAAAGAAAAAATGGAAAAGGTCTATGATTTAGCAGTTCCCCTGATAGTCGATTTAGAAACGGGACCCAACTGGAAAGATAAAAGTAAATTCCAGGTTTGATTAATAGAATTTAAGAGAGTGGTGACAGGATGCCAGAATTACCAGAAGTAGAAACCGTAGTTAAAAGTTTACAGAGGGAGATATGTGGCCAGATTATAGAAAAGGTCCTGGTTACAGAGGAGATGATTATCGGTTATCCTTCGGATGTTGAAGATTTTAAAGCTAGGCTCAAAAACAAAGAAATTTTAGAGCTAAGAAGAAGGGGAAAATATATAGTTATTAGATTATCAGCAAATTTTCTCTTAATAATTCATCTGCGCATGACAGGTCAACTGCTGGTTAAAGATAGAGGGGCAGATAAGGAAAAACATACCCATGTTATTATAGAATTCAAAGAGGGTTTTGATTTGAGATTTAATAATGTCCGGAAATTTGGCAGGATGTACCTGGTGACTGAAGAGGAGCTAGAACAGGCAGGCGGCTTTACAGAGCTGGGTCCAGAACCCTTGTCTGCAAATTTTGACTTTGCTTATTTTTCCGGCCTTACTCAAAAAAGTCGGCAGAAGATAAAAGCCCTATTATTAGACCAGAGGAAAATTGCTGGTTTAGGAAATATCTATACCGATGAAGCTCTTTATCGCTCCGGTATTGACCCACAAAGGCCTGCCAATAGTTTGACGTCTAAGGAGATAAAAAAGTTACTGAAAAATATAAAAAAGGTTTTACAGGCTGGAATAAAATATAACGGGACTACCTTTAGTGATTATGTCAATGCCTTAGGAGAAAGCGGTAGTTTTCAAGAAAAATTATTGGTTTATGGCCGAAAAGGAGAGAGTTGCAACTACTGTGGATGCAACATTAGTAAAGACAAAGTAGCTGGCAGGTCAACTCATTTTTGTCCTGAATGTCAGAGCTAAAAGGGGGGTATTCATGTCATTAGGTCTCACCGGGGGTATAGCTACGGGCAAAAGCACCGCTGGCAAGAAGTTAAAGGAGCTGGGAGCGAAGGTTGTTGATGCTGATAAAATAGCCCATAAAGTTATAGAGCCAGAGGGAAAAGCTTACCAGGAGGTAGTGGATTACTTTGGTGAAAGAATTTTAACATCAGCTGGTGGAATCGACCGAAAAAAGTTAGGAGAAATAGTCTTTGCCGATGCTACCGAAAGAAAAAAACTAGAGGAAATAACCCATCCCTATATTATCAAGACAATCAAGGATATTATTAAAAAAGAAGAGAACAATTATAAAATTGTTTTAGAGGCCCCTCTATTATATGAGGTGGGATTAGAGGAGTTGGTCAAAGAAGTCTGGGTAATTTCGGCCTCTGTAACAAATCAAATAAAAAGATTGCAAAATAGAGATGGATTAAATCGAAGGGAGGCTATAAAGAGAATTGATAGCCAGTTGCCTTTAGCTGAAAAGGAAAAGAGAGCAGATCTGGTCATTTATAATAATGGAACTAAAGATGAATTATATAATAAAATAACCAAGGCCTGGAAAGATTGGGTTGAGAACAAAGGAGGATAAAAAATGCGCCTGGCCTTAATTGCCCATGATAAAAAGAAAAAGGACATCATAGACTTAGCAAGAAAATGGCAGGAACAGTTAGCCCGCTGTGACCTGGTGGCGACAGGAACTACCGGAAAAATAATCAATGATGAAGTCAAACTGGCAGTTAACAGAAAAGCATCGGGCCCCCTGGGGGGAGATCAGATGATAGGTGCTGAAGTAGCAGAAAATAAATTAGCAGCAGTAATTTTCTTGCGTGACCCTCTAACTGCCCAGCCTCATGAACCAGACGTTTCAGCCCTGCTTAGAGTTTGTGATGTTCATAATGTTCCCCTGGCAACTAATTTAGCCAGTGCTGAGATATTATTGAAATCCCTTTTTCATAAAACCAATTCTGGTGATAATGATGATATTATTTAAAAAATTAGCTCGAAGTAAGATTTTGTTGACCTTTTTATTATTAGTCCTTTTATTATTTATGTCGACTCTATGCTCTGAATTTCTGGCTGACGGAGATCTTTTGGCGGCAGATAGTCGTATGATTTTAGCACCAGTCCCTCAATTTGGCCTTGATCCTCATTTTAACTGGGAAGAGAATAAAGAGTATTTATTTAGTGAGTTATATCATTACCTTTATAAATATGACCATGAAGAAAAGGAGTTAAAAAACTGGCTGGCTGAAGATTTTCCTGAGATAACAGAAACAGATTCGGGAGATTATCAGTTTAAAATAAATATATCCTCTGATTATAATTTTAAAAGTGGCAGAAAAATAGAACCTAAAGATATAAAATATAGCATTTTAAGATTAATGTTAATTGATAGCCCTGATAGTGGGGCAGGATATTTATGGAATGTTATCTTTGGAGTGGATGGTCTGTCAGATTTTATCAGTCAGAAGACTGATTATAATAGAGCAGTTGAACTTTCCTCACAAAAATCTCTGGAATTATATAATAAAATTAAAGCCAGAATAAAAACCAATAATAATTCAATCATTTTCAAAACAGATCAATTGATAGATTTAAGTTATCTGCTTTCTTCTTTATCACCCTGGGCGGCGATTTTGGATAGAAAAGTGATTGAAGATAGAGGAGGATGGCAGGGCAGGCCCGAAAGCTGGGTTTATTATCATAGAACCAGGGAAGAAAGAGAACCTCCCTTATATGATAATAATCAGGCAGGTAGAGCAGAATATCAAGTTGTTAACTATCGCGCCGGGAGCCTCTTGAATCTGCAAAAAAGAACTTCTGGAGGTGATAGGGAAGGAATTGAAATAATTTTTGATACCAGCCGAAGAGCAGGAGTAGCTGAGGCAATAAAAAAAGACCTCTATGAATTTATTCAGTTCACTGAAGCTGATAAGAAAAAATACCAGGATATTTTAGCAAGCTCCAAATTATTTGAAAGCAAACGGAGTTTTTCAAATAGCAATATTTATTTAATAGCAGGAGACTATAAGCAAGATTTTGAGGATAAGCGGGAACTAATATATTATAAAGGCAGTGATAACCAAGAAACTTTAGCCACTGATATTAAAAATTACAAAGATTTTGATTTAGATGATAACAAAACTTGGAATATTAAAGGTTATCAGTGGTCTTTATATTTACAGAAATTAGCATCGGGCGCCTTTGATTTTGCTATTATGGAATGGCATCATCCCTATCCTGAAAAAGAAGTGCCTGAATTTTTAACCAGGAATAGATATTTAGCTCCTGAGATAGAAATTTTACAGAGGCTTGCCACTCCTGTTGTGTATCAATATGGCTTTTTGGGCAATGACGCATTAAATCATTGAATTTGACACTTATTATTAAGTGGGATATAATTTAATATGTACTTTTATAGCTATAATTAAATTGTTATTAATATCAATACTTAATTAACTTTAACAAAAGGCAGGTGAGTTTCTTGGCTAAGGGAGAGAAACTTGTAGAAGTTAAAAATTTAAAGACCCATTTTTTCACTGAAGAAGGGGTAGTTAAAGCAGTGGACGGGGTGGATTTCGAAATTGCCCCGGGAGAAACAGTCGGGATAGTAGGAGAATCTGGCTGTGGTAAGAGTGTTACTTCCCTATCCATAATGAGATTGGTGGAATCCCCTCCAGGCAGGATAGTAGAGGGAGAGATAATGTTTAAGGGTAGAGATTTGACCAAGATATCAGAAAAGGAAATGAGGAAGATACGGGGTAACGAGATATCCATGATCTTTCAGGAACCCATGACTTCCTTAAATCCTGTATATACCGTGGGAGACCAGATCTCTGAAGCTATAATTTTGCATAAAAAAGCATCCAAAAAAGAAGCCCGGTCTCAGGCAGTGGAGATGCTGCGCAAGGTAGGGATACCTCTGCCGGAGCAGCGAGTAGATGAATACCCTCACCAGCTCAGTGGAGGTATGAGACAGCGGGTTATGATAGCGATGGCCCTCTCCTGTGACCCGGAGCTTCTTATAGCTGATGAGCCTACCACGGCCCTGGATGTAACCATTCAGGCTCAGATTTTAGATCTTATGAATAGCCTGAAGAAGGAATTTGGCATGGCGATAATGATGATTACCCATGATTTGGGAGTAATAGCAGAAGTTTCAGATAGAATAGCAGTTATGTATGCCGGAAGAATAATGGAATATACCGATGCTAACTCACTTTTTCAAAATCCCATGCATCCCTATACCTGGGGTTTGATGCGTTCGATACCGCTGTTACACAAAGAAGTGGAAAAATTAGATGCTATCCCCGGTATTGTACCCAGTCCCCTGGATTTCCCTGCAGGTTGTAAGTTTAACACTCGCTGCTTTTTAGCAGATGAACAGTGTCATCAGGAAGAACCTCCAATAGAGGAAAGAGAAGATGGGCATCAGGTGCGCTGCTGGCATGTGGATAGACTGCAGGAACACAAGAAGCAAAAAATGGAGCAAGAAGCTGAGTCAGCTTAATTTTGCTGGAGGTGAAGAAATTTGGCAACAGCACAGGAAGCATTGCTTGAATTAGAAGATGTAAAAAAATACTTCCCGGTTAAAGCGGGGGTTTTAAAAAGAACAGTTGGTCATGTAAAAGCAGTAGATGGAGTTTCCTTTGCCATTAAAAAAGGAGAGACCCTGGGATTGGTAGGGGAGTCAGGTTGTGGTAAATCCACCACCGGCCGGACAATCCTTAGACTTTTAGAGGCCACTGATGGTAAGATATTTTTTGAAGGCGAGAATATTTTAGCCTACGATAAAGATAAGATGCGCTCTTTAAGAAGGCAGATGCAGATAATTTTTCAGGATCCCTATGCTTCTTTAAATCCCAGAATGACAGTGGCCAACATAATTGGTGAGCCTTTGAAAATCCATAAATTGGTCAATAGTAAAAAAGAAAGAGATGAAAGAGTTGCTGAGCTTTTGCACAAAGTAGGTCTGCAAAAAGAGCACATGAAAAGATATCCCCATGAGTTTTCTGGCGGTCAGCGTCAGCGTATTGGGGTAGCGAGAGCCCTGGCATTAAATCCCAAGTTAATCATCTGTGATGAGCCAGTATCGGCGTTAGATGTTTCCATTCAGGCCCAGGTTATCAACCTGATGGAGGATTTGCAGGATGAATTTGATCTGACCTATTTATTTATTGCCCATGACCTCAGTGTGGTAAAGCATATCAGTGATCGAATAGCAGTAATGTATCTAGGTAAGATTGTGGAACTTGCAGATAAAAAGGAGCTTTTTGAGAATACTCTTCATCCATATACCAGATCCCTATTATCGGCTATTCCTGTAGCAGATCCCACCTATGAAAAAGAGAGGATTATTTTAGAAGGCGATGTCCCCAGCCCGGTAGACCCACCTAGTGGTTGTCGTTTTCATCCTCGCTGTCCAGAGGCTCTTGATATGTGCAGTGAAGAGGAGCCAGTCTTTAAAGATTATGGTCAGGGACATTGGGCAGCCTGTCATTTGACAGAACGGGAACAGGGATAAAAATTCTCCTAATAAAATGATTTAAAAAAGCATTTCCAGTCTAAATTTCTGGAAATGCTTTTTTTATCATTTAAATATTTTTTTAAGCTGGGAAGCCAAATTTTCAGGGACTAAAGCCTTTAATTTTATACCTTCACTTGTATACTCCTCGCTCTTCATTACTCCTTTTTCATGGATGACCTCTATAAGGCCAGCATTATCATAGGGTAGAAGACCAATAACTTCCTCTAATTGTTGATGAATCAAATCTTCTATTCTTAAAAGCAATGGTGTTATTCCTATATTTTCTTGAGCTGAAATAAAATAAGCTTCTGGATAACTGCTTTTGAGAAAATCCAATTTATTTTCCGTCACCAGATCTATCTTATTGAAGACTAATAAATTCGTTTTATTTTTTACCTCTATATCCTTTAAAACCTTTTTTACTATTGCTATTTTTTCTTCAATATTATTTTGCGAGCTATCAATTACCTGAAGAATAATATCTGCCTGTCTTATTTCTTCTAAAGTTGCTCGAAAAGAGGCTACTAATTGATGAGGCAGGTTTCTTATAAAACCAACAGTATCTGTAATTATGGCCTTTTTACCGCTGGGTAGCTCAAATTGTCTTAATGTAGAATCAAGAGTAGCAAATAATTGATCGGCAACTAACTTATCAGCTTCAGTTAACTGATTTAAAAGAGTGGATTTTCCGGCATTGGTATATCCTGCCAGGGCAATTAAAGGATCAGTTCTTTTTTTTCTCTGCACGCTTCTGGTTTTAGAGATGTTTTCTAAATCCTTCTTAAGACGATGAATACGCTCATTAATTCTTCTTCGATCTGTCTCTAATTTTGTTTCTCCCGGCCCTCTGGTACCGATACCTCCAGCTAATCGTGAGAGTTCTTCTCCTCTTCCTGTTAACCGGGATAACATATATTCCAACTGAGCTTTTTCAACTTGAAGTTTACTCTCCTTTGTATTGGCATGCATAGAGAAGATATCTAAAATCAATTGAGTGCGATCAATAACCCTGACAGCCAGAGCTTCCTCTAGGTTTCTTAACTGAGCTGGAGTAAGTTCACAGTCGAAAATCACTAGATTAACTGCTAGCTCATTGACAGCATTTTTTAAATCAGCTAATTTTCCCATGCCAATATAATAGGCTGCATTCAAGTTGTCATCTCTATGGGTTATTACTCCCTCAACACTACCTCCGGCAGTAATTGTCAACTGCTGCAACTCAGACAAAGATGTCTTCTGGCTGCCCACCAACAAAACCTGTTCTTTAATACTTTCTGTAGTTATAGTTTTACCTTTAATAGGCATCCCTCCAAAAAGAATAATTCTGTATGATAATTATAACAAAAAAATTCTGAATTACAAATGATTTTTCTTGACACTGTTAAAAATAAATGATATATTATTTACAGAATACCCGCTTGGGGTATCAATCGAAAATACTTTGTAGTGAAATGGAGGTTTTATAGATGAGTTCATTAACTTCAGAGGATAAAAAAGCACTTGCAAATCGTTTGAAAAGAATTGAGGGTCAGGTTAGAGGCATAAATAGAATGATTGAAGAAGATAAGTACTGTATAGATATATTAACCCAATTGGCAGCCACTAGAGGAGCATTAAAAAATGTAGGTCTAAAAGTTCTAAATAGACATGTACAGGGTTGTGTGAGCAATGCTATTCAAGAGGGAGAAAATGATGAAATTATAAAGGAACTGGTGGATACTGTTGATAGATTTGTAGATTAATTTATGGTTTAAGCTAAGTCTAAGGAAAATCTAGATTTAAGGTATAAACATTTAATATTAGCAAAGGGAGGAAAAAAATAAAATGGCAAAAATTTCTTTAATTGTAGAGGGTATGAAATGTGGACATTGTGCTAACTCTGTTAAAGAGGCTTTAGGATCTTTATCCGGCGTAAATAATGTTGAGGTGGATTTAGATAATAAGTTAACAAAAGTAGATTTTGACGATGCTCTAATTGATTTTGCTGATATGAAAGAGGCTATTTCAGAGGCTGGATATAAAGTAGTAGGGACAAAGTAATTTTTTTGTGAAATTTTGAATTACAGGTGGAAATTTTCCCAAAAATATTATATAATTAAGGCAGCGTGCAATTTATATACTAACAGTTTCTTAATTTTGAGAAAATAACTTGAAATGGAGCTGCTGCCTATGGAGAAAAAACATCTTTTTTTGATAACCTTAATCTTTATGGTCTTATTCACAATTCAGGCTGGGTCCACTGGAGTAGATATAGAGGATTTACCTGAGAAAGGCGAAGCTAAGATCGAATTACAGGTCTTTAATTCTCTACATAATTTTTTTTCAGCCAGCACTTTTCAACTAGATTCAGCTCCTAAAGAAACCGATAATTCTACTGAAATTGAGAAACCCTTGGTCACTTATATTGGTCAGGGATTCATGGCCCTGGACACAAACGAAAAAAAATTAATCTGGGATACAGGAAAAACACAGGATGAAAACCTGGCTGAACTGGCCCGGCAAGATATGGATAGAAGGTTAGAAGAAGAATTTAAAGAAATTACCGGGGTAGGTTTTCTAGAAGCTTTAGAAGAAGAACACCACAGTTCTTCTCTTTTAGATGAGATAAAAACTCATAAAGTCAGGTCAGGAGAAAGTCTGTGGACAATTGCCAGTAAATATAATATTAATATAGATACTTTAATTGG
Organism: Halanaerobiaceae bacterium; assembly: GCA_003553485.1. Taxonomy (GTDB): domain Bacteria; phylum Bacillota; class Halanaerobiia; order Halanaerobiales; family Halarsenatibacteraceae; genus T1SED10-84. Next base: position 21,030 of record PWEJ01000077.1, read on the forward strand.
GGCAAATGATATAAATGATATGAATCGTGTAATGCCTGGTGATGAGCTAGAAATTTTGCCAGTTAAAGGTATTCTATATAATATCAGTCCCGGTGATAGCTTTGCAGATATAGTCAGAAAATTTGAGCTTGATAAAGAAGAAGTTAAGGAAGCCAATGATATATCTGAAGCAGAAGAGTTGAAGTCTGGTGATAAGATAATACTTCCTGGAGCTGAACCAGAATTTGGTTATCAAGACCGCTTAAATGAACTGCTAACTAGACCCGTTGAGGGCAGGGTTAGCTCTCCCTTTGGTCCCCGCTGGGGAACTCATCATGATGGTAAAGATTATGCCGTGCCTGTGGGAACACCAGTTGAGGCCGCTGCTGGAGGAAGGGTAACCCATGTAGGCCGCTCAGGAGGTTATGGTAAAACAGTAATTATTCAACATCAAAATGGTTTGGAAACTTTATATGCTCACTTAAATTCCTACAATGTAAGATCTGGCCAACAGGTAAATAGGGGACAGGTAATAGCATATACCGGCAACACTGGCCGCTCTACAGGACCTCATTTGCATTTTGAAGTTAGGGTCAATGGAAGGCCGGTAGATCCAGTGAATTATTTACACTAAAAATTGATACCTAACCACTTAATCCTTTCAGCAGTTTTTGTTTTGTTGAAAGGATTTAATTTTTATTGTCTATAAACAGGAGGGATATTTTGCAAAAATCTGCTATAAGACATAATTATTCAACAGCTTTTCGAGCAGCAAAATCCTTAAAACGATTGCAGATAAGACTGAGAACTGCCAGAGGAGACTTAAATGAGGCTCAAATTCTTTATGGTAAAAGATTTAATTCAGATAAAGACCCTAAAATGGCAAAAGTTATGGAAAAGGTGGCTTCGTCCGAGCTATATGATTACTTTCAGGCGGAGATAAGCCTTTCTAGCGGTAGATTTAGTTATTACTTCTTCCTTAAGGATATAAATGATAATATTTTCTGGTACACAGAAAAGGGTTTAACTAAGGTTAGACCTAAGGGCTGGAAGTTAGGATATTTTCAATATCCCATTATAAAAGAAGAAGACATCTGGCAGGCTCCTCAGTGGGCTAGAGATGCAGTTTTTTATCAAATTTTCCCGGAAAGATTTAACCGGACTAAGGTTAAAGGGCGGACCAAAAACGGTCAAGAAATACAGCCCTGGGGAAGTAAACCCAGGAGAGAGGCCTTTATGGGAGGAGATTTAAAGGGCATAAAAAATAAATTAAATTATTTACAAGATTTAGGCGTAGATGCTCTTTATCTGACGCCTGTATTTAAGTCTCCCAGTAATCATAAATATAATATCACTGATTATTATAAAATAGATGAGGACCTGGGCACAGAAAAGGAAGCCCAAGAATTGGTAGAGGCAGCTCAGGATAAAGATATCAAAGTGATCTTTGATGCAGTTTTAAACCATTGTGGTTCAAATTTTTTTGCCTTTCAGGATGTTTTACAAAGAGGGGAAAATTCAAAGTATAAAGATTGGTTCTATATCAATGAATTTCCTGTTTCACTGGAAGATTGCAATTACGAAACCTTTGCCCAAAATATTCCGCAAATGCCACGGCTAAATATGCACAATAGAGAAGTCCAGGAATATTTTTTGGATTTCGCAGAGTACTGGACAGAAAAACTCAATCTGGATGGCTGGAGACTGGATGTTGCCGATGAAGTTCCCCGCTCCTTTTGGAGAGAATTTCGCCAGAGAGTAAAAGATGTTAATCCAAAAGCCTTTATTATTGGAGAAGTCTGGTATGATGCCACCGATTGGCTTAATGGAGACCAGTTTGATAGCATTATGAATTATCATTTAATGTATGATATCTTAGATTATCTAGCAGCTGAAAAAATTAGTTTAACACAACTGACAGATAGAATTACTGAAAATATTTTTAGATATCGTCCTGAAGCATCAAATTTTCTCCTGAACTTACTTGGCAGTCATGATACCCCTCGTTTAAAATGGCATTTCCGTAATTTTAAAGAAGAAAAAAGGAGAAAAAAGATTAATTTAGCAGTGGCCCTGCAGTTTTTCTTACCCGGTATACCTATGATATTTTATGGCGATGAACTGGGATTGACCGGGAAAGATGACCCTGATTGCAGGCGGGCCATGCCCTGGAAGCCAGAGGAGCAGGATTTGCCTAAAAAGAACTTTTATAAAAATATCATCAAGACTTATAAACAAAGAAAACTCCTGAAATCAGGTAATTATAGGGAGGTATTCGTTGATGAGGTGGCAGAGGTTTTGATTTTTTCCAGAGCAATTGAAGATAAAACTCTCTATCTTGCCTTTAACTTTTCCGAAAATGAGTATAAACTTGATGAAAGTGTTAAAAATAAGATCAGAGGGGATTTTAAAGAGGATTTTACAGTTAAAAAAGAAGTCATTCCTCCTTTAAGTTATCTTTTTCTTTAGTCCTATTTGCATTTATTTTGCAGTTTGTATATACTATTAGGAAAGAAGCAAAAAATTTTCATTTATTCTGCGAAGGGAGGATTTTAGTAGTGAAAGAACAGGAAAAAGAACTTATACGAGAAGCCTTATTATTGGAGCAGGAAGGGTATGAATTTTATCAGTTGGCAGCAGAGCGTTGTGAGGAAGAAGAGGTAAAATTAGCCTTTGTTGAAATGGCAGCAGAAGAAAAAAAACACATGGACTGGTTACAGGAGCTTTATCGAGGTTTAGAAGAGGATGAGTCAGCTTCTTTAAATTTGGAGGACTTCCATAAAACCCCGGATGTTTTCAATAACAAAGTAGTAGAGCCCTTAAAGAGTTCATTAGCAGTATCTGTCTTTGGAATTGGAGTAAAAATGGAAAAAGCAGCCTTTGATTATTATCAGGAGGCAGCTAAGAAGACTGAGAATCAAAAGGCAAAAGAGCTCTATGAAGAATTAATTAGATGGGAAAAAGAGCATTTGGATGAATTTCAAAAAGAATATGAAATGTTACAGCAGAATTGGTGGAATGACCAACATTTTGCCCCTTTTTAAAATAGAAAAGCATGAACCCCTGGTTACCTTTATTCAGGGGTTTTTTTATTTTTGAACTAAGATTATTTGCTATAAATAGGAGGATAATTGATGAAAATTGCTCGCTTTTACCTTGATGATATAAATAATATTTCATACGGAAAATTAGTCAATAACAGGATATATGAACTTCAAAATGACCCTATTATCGGTGACAAATCCTATGAATTATCAGGAGAAAAATTTTCAAGCTCTGAAGTTAAGTTTTTACCTCCAGTAACCCCTCCAAATATAATTGCCATTGGTTTAAATTATTCTGATCACGCCGAAGAAGCTGGGCTTGAAATTCCAGATCAACCTCTGATCTTTGCCAAAGCCACTTCAAGCATTATTGGCCCTCAGGATGACATAATTTTACCTAAAAAAGCTCCAAATCAAGTTGATTATGAAGCTGAGTTAGGGGTAGTTGTATCTAAAGAATGCAAAAATGTTAGCCCTGAAGAGGTTGATGAATATATATTAGGTTATACCTGTGTTAATGATGTTACAGCCAGAGACTGTCAGCAAAGGGATGGTCAATGGGTAAGAGCTAAATCCTTCGATACTTTTTGTCCAGTGGGGCCGATTATCGAAAATGAATTGGACCCCGACAATTGTAATATTGTCTGTCGAGTTAATAATGAAATTAGACAAAAATCAAATACTGCCAACATGATTTTTTCAGTAGAAGAGATAATTAGTTATCTATCTCATAATATGACTTTGCTTCCAGGGACCTTGATTTTGACAGGTACACCTGCCGGAGTAGGATTAAGTTATGATACAGATAAATACTTAAAAGCTGAAGATGAAGTAAAGGTTGAAATATCAGGAATTGGGGTTTTAGAAAATCAAGTAAAAAAATGTTGAAAAATTTATGTATTTTTTTTAAAATAGCTTAATAATAATTGACTACTAACGGGCAAGTTGTTAATATTAAGATGAAAAGTAGCAGGGGTTTAAAAGAGGCTAGATTTAATCAATTATTTAGCTATCCAATTACACCTTAATTGTCTAATTCTTTTCTCATTTAACCAACCCGAGGGGAATCTTGCAAACATTTCCTGGCCGATTTCTACCATTTCTTTTAAATAGTCACCTTCTAGATTACCGGCTTGCCCCCTGCCGCGAGCATCAGCAACTAAAATTAAGCGAAAGTCCTCTAAACCTAGGGGGGATTTTGCAATTTTGGTTAGAAGATCAACTTTGGTTCCTGGGCGCAACTTAAAAAAGTAGTGGCCCTTCATATGTTCCCGGGCTGCTATTAAAGCGCTTTTTTCCCAGGAGTTTAAAACACCCAGCCGGCGAGAAAAATTGCAAATATATTTAGCTGACTTCTTTTCATGTCCATAATGATGAGGATATTCTTCTGGAGGAGTTGATTGTTTGCCAAAATCATGTAAAAATGCGGCATATCTAACCTGTCCTGATAGAGTTAACTGGGCGATAGAGTCTAAAACCTGAAGGCTGTGTTCAAAGGCATCCCCTTCAGGATGACCATCCTCTGGTTGTTGTACTCCCTTGAGGGCCCAAAGCTCCGGCCAATCTTTTTTTATTTGCTCCATGGGGATATCTCTAATATAAAGAGAAGGTTTATCTTTATAGAGAATTGTTTTTAACCTGCTACCTGAACACCGCATATAATTCCCCCCTAAATCAATAATTATCTAAGGGAATAGGCTTTATCATATGCCTTAATTGTAACATTTTTTAATTGTTGAAACAATAATTTTATTTCGGACAAATTTAGCTCTAATAATTATTAAATTTCGAAAATTTTTGGCAAGGAGTGGTTATTATGCAGGAAATTATTATTTTCGATGAAGTTGCTGATTTACTAAAAACCAGGTTTTTTAAACTGGATTTTTATCAAAAATTTGCTTTGCTTTCTGAAGTTTCTGTAGAAGAGCAACTTCATTTTAATGATTTTTTAAATTCAACTACCAAATTTATTGACTTTGATGATGTCATGCAAATAAAGAAAGATGCCAAGCAGAAAAAATATGTGAGGGTAAGAGGAGAAAATATTGAAAAACAATGTTATATTAGAGAAAAGCGACTAACTAATTATAAACTAAAAGAAATATTCTATGAGGTAATAAGACTGCTCTCTCTCTGTCAGCAGGAGTTAGGAGATCGTTTAGAAAAGGGAAGAGAGGAATTTGTCAGTGAAGATGATGAATTTAAAGGACTTACAGGAGTTTCTGATAAATTTATAATTAACTACAATTTATTACAAGAGGTTGATAGAGAGATTGTAATTAGAGCTTTAGAGGCCACAGAGGTGAGTGAGGAAGTCCACCAGGCAATTTTGACCGATGACTGATCAATAAAATTTAATAGTTATAATAAAAAATGGCCGGTTAAGGCCATTTTTTTTTATTCGATTTCAATTTTTCTTTGCTTCATTATTTCTTGGTTTAGTTTTGGTAGCTCAACTTTTAAAACTCCATTGTTATATTCTGCCTTTATATCCTCTTCTTTGATATTGGTGACTTTGAATTTTCTTTCGAAGGTGCCTAAATTTCTTTCCTGACAGATATAATCATCTTCACTGGCATCACAACTTGTTTTTTTAGTGGCTGAAATTGTTAACTCATCTTCTTCTAATTCCACTGAGATATCCTCTTTTTCAACTCCAGGCAATTCAGCTTCAATGATAAACTTATCAGTTTTATCGATTATATCGGTATGAAAACCTAGCCCCATTACGTCATCGAGATAGTTTTGAGAAAATAACCCTCCATAATGGGGAGAGTTTTTGAGTCTTTTTCGTTTTTTCTTACCGTATCCATAGGGTTGCATTATTTGAAACATAATATCTCCTCCTGATAGATAACCATATTATTAATTCTAACTTTTCAAATTAATTATATTGCAAAATTTAATTATATAAAGTTAATTAGCTTACAAATTCAGAAAAGACTATTGTTTTTTTGTAAAAATTGTATTATAATATTAGAAAGAGTGAAAAAAATAACAAACTTTTCTGCCAGGAAAGGAGATGATTATTACAATCAAAAAAAATTCTCTTAACACTCGATTTTGGACAAGAACAGCTATTTTATTAGCTCTGGCTTTAGTTTTTCAAATGGGGGGATTCCCTCAACCTATTACTGGTCCAGTAGTTAATGCAATATTGTTTCTATCTGTTTTAACAGTAACTCCCTTATCTGGAGCAGTTATCGGTATTTTAACACCAGTAATTGCTTTTATTCGAGGAATTTTACCACCACCTTTAGCACCTATGATTCCCTTTATTGCAGTAGGAAATGCTTTGTTGGTCTTTGCCTTTAGTCTGATTGGTAAATTAATGAAATTAGACTTTAAAAAACCGTTAAATTTTACAGGTGGTTTTGCGGTGGTTGTTGCTTCTTTTTTGAAGTTTTCTTTACTGGCAGCTGCCGTGAGATTTTTGGTGGAGATCCCTCCACCTGTTGCTCAGATGATGACCTTTCCTCAGTTATATACAGCTATAGCTGGTGGAGTACTGGCTCTTTTAATTTACAAAATATTGCCCCTGGATTAACACTGGAGGTGAAATTGTGAAAAAAAGCAATGATATTTTTTTAGAAACTGTTCATAATATTCAACAGACTTATGGTTATATTCCCGAAAGAGAGATTAACCAACTGGCAGAAAAATTTGACCAGCCTAGAGCAAAAATTTATGGAGCCATTAAATTTTATTCAATGTTGTATACTGAGCCTACAGGCAAGTATATAATTAGAATCTGTGATAGTTTATCCTGTCATCTCAAAGATTCCCATGACTTATTATTAGCGGTGCAGGATTATCTGGGTTTAGAAGATGGCGAGACTTCCTCTGATCAATTATTTACTCTAGAAATTGTGGAATGTTTAGGCCATTGTGGAGAGGGACCTGTTATGATGGTAAATGATAAAATGTATACTGAACTAACGAAGGGTAAAGCCTTAGAAATACTGCAGGATTGCAAATAAAGGGGGTTAAACGATGGTAATAGAGAAGAAGTTTCTAAAAGGAAATCCTTTAAAAGACATCTCTGAATATGATTTTCCTGGTTTGAGAAGGGCCCTTTCCTTGGGACAGGAAAATGTTATTCAAGAAATCAGTGATTCCATGTTGCTGGGCAGAGGTGGAGCGGGTTTTCCTACCGGGACAAAATGGAGTTTAGCTTTAGAACAGGCAGGCGACAAGAAATATTTTATCTGCAATGCAGACGAAGGCGAACCTGGTACCTTTAAAGATAGATTTTTGCTGGAAGAAAGACCTTTAAAGGTTTTAGAGGGTTTAATGATTGGAGCCTATGCAGTTGGAGCTGATGAGGGTTTTATTTATATTAGAGGAGAATATGATCTGCCAATAAAGATCTTCAGAGAAATTTTAGAGGATGCCAGAGATGAAGGCATATTAGGAAAGAATATCTTCGGATCAGATTTTGATTTTGACCTGACTTTAGTCCGGGGAGCAGGCGCTTATGTCTGTGGAGATGAAACATCTTTGATTAACTCTATTGAAGGCAAAAGGGGTATTTCGAGAATTAAACCACCCTATCCAATTCAGGAAGGCCTTTTTGGCAACCCAACAGTTGTAAATAATGTCGAGTCTTTAGCCTGTGCTGCTGAGATTATAAACAAGGGGGCCGGCGAATTTGTTGCTCTGGGTACTGATAACAGCAGAGGAACAAAATTAGTCAGCCTCAGTGGAGATATAAACCTTCCAGGTGTTTATGAAATAGAGTTTGGCTGTGGTACCTTAGAAGAAATAATCAATGATCTTGGTGGTGGAGTCAGCTATGGCAATAAGCCCAAATTCGTCATTCCAGGCGGACTTTCCACAGCTGCTTTATTACCGGAGGAATTAAACTGTGGTTATAGCTATGAAGATATTGAAGAAGCTGGTTCCTCCCTTGGTTCAGGAGCAATTATTGTAGTAGGTGAAAGTAGAGACCTGGTGGAAATATTATTAAAAGTTTCTCGCTTCTATATGGATGAGACCTGTGGAACCTGCTTTCCCTGTCGAGAAGGGAATAAACAGATTAATTTTATGCTCAATCAGCACAAAAACAAAAAATTTACCCGTCAGGAAGTTGAAATCATAAAAGATATTGGAGATGCTATTGCAGCTGCAGCTCGCTGTGGATTGGGACAGACTTCATTATCTTTAATTGAATCTATATTTGATAAATTTCCAGAAGAATTAATTGAGGAGGTGAGGCATAGTGAAAAGGTTAGAAATAGATAATATTGAAGTAGAAGTAGAACCAGGGACAACCTTATTAGAAGCAGCTAGAAAAATCAATGTTAATATTCCAACTCTGTGTTATGAAGAAGAACTTTCAATTTTTGGTGGCTGTCGGCTTTGCGTTGTAGAGGTTAATGGAGGGGAGTTATTAAAACCTGCCTGTGCTACAGAAGCCGATGACGGGATGATAGTAAAAACCCACTCCCCCCGGGTTAGAGAGGTAAGACAGACCTTATTTGAGCTAATCATTGCTTCCCATGATATAAGCTGTGAATTAAATTGCTTAACCTGTACCCGACAGAGCAGCTGTGAGTTGAGAGTTGTAGCAGAGGATATTGGCATTAGCAGGATGAGATTGAACCCGATTTATCGAGGTTTAGAGAAAGACTTTTCCAGTCATAGTATAGTTAGAGAACCAAATAAATGTATTACCTGTGACCGCTGTATACGCAAATGTGAAGAGATTCAGGGAATAGGAATTTTTGCTAATTCTGCCCGAGGCCCGGAGACAGAAGTGACCACCTTTCAGGATAAAGGGATGGGCAATGTAGAATGTACTAATTGTGGTCAATGTATTATCTCCTGTCCCACAGGAGCTCTCCATGAAGTTTATCATTCAGAAGGGGTCTGGGATGCCCTTTATGATGAAAATAAGCATGTTGTTGTACAGACAGCTCCAGCAGTTAGAGTGGCGATAGCCGAACCCTTTGGTGCAGAACCTGGTACAGTGGCTACTGGACAGCTGGTATCTGCTTTAAAAAGACTGGGTTTTGATGGGGTTTTTGATACTAACTTTACTGCTTATTTAACTATTATGGAGGAAGGTACTGAGGTAGTTAAAAGAGTTACAGAAAATGATAATCTGCCGGTATTAACTTCCTGTAGCCCGGGGTGGATTAAATTCATTGAGCATTTTTATCCAGATTATCTTAAAAATTTATCTACCGCCAAATCACCTCAGCAGATGTTTGGTGCTTTAGCCAAGACCTACTATGCTGAACAGGCCGGTGTTGATCCTGAAGATATTGTTGTAGTCTCTATCATGCCCTGCACTGCCAAAAAATTCGAATCCAGACGACCAGAAATGAATGGTGATGTAGATTTTGTTTTAACAACTCGAGAAGCAGGTATGATGATAAAATCTGCCGGGATTAATATATGTGACTTGCCGGAAGAAAATTATGACAATCTAATGGGAGTTTCCAGTGGTGCCGGTGATATCTTTGCAGCCAGCGGTGGTGTTATGGAGGCAGCCCTGAGAAGTGCCTATTATTTAATCACAGGTGAAGAGCTGGAAGATATTGATATAAAGCCGGTGAGGGGTCTTACAGGTTTGAAAAAAGCTGAAGTTCCAATCAACGAAGACTTAACCCTTAAAGTTGGAGTTGCTCATGGACTTAGTAATGCCAGAAAAATGATGGAACTCATCAAAGAAGGAGAGGAGTTTCATTTTGTAGAGTTTATGGCCTGTCCCGGTGGTTGTATTGGTGGCGGTGGACAACCTATTAGAGCTGATATGACCAGTGAAGAAGCACTGCAAAAAAGACTTGAAGGTGTATACAGCATCGATAGCAGTAAAAAAATGAGACGCTCCCATGAAAACCCCATGATTCAAAAACTCTATGATGAATTTTTAGGCAAACCTGGAAGCCATAAAGCTCATAAGCTTCTGCATACTGAATATACAGCCAGGGGGTTAAATTAGGTTAGAAGCCAACAACTCTATTATAGTTAAGGAAAATTTAAGTTTAATTAAAAAAATAAGCGGGGAGACTGTTAGCTATAATTTCCCCGCTTATTTTTATTAAAATTTTTCAAGAGCAGACTGAATTTTTTCTTTGGTTAGCGACTCTTCGCTAAATTGTTCCTTTTTCTCGCCAAACTTATAGATTGCCACCGTCGGGACTTTTTTTATTCCTTGATTGAGAGCTAGACGAGAGTTTTTTGTATTGTAAGTTAACTCGCCACTGATATTGAAGTTATAAAAATCTGTTTTGTCTGAGAAGTCATCCTTTAAATTGCCTATAATAGTCTTAATATCTTTACAGGCATCGCAATCATCACTATAGTAATTAACCAGAACCACATTTTTAGAATTTAAAACTTTATCAACGAAATTATTGGGATTAATATTCTGCATTCAAACCCCCCCCTTTTTTTTATTCCTAAAATTATGATAATTGAATTAACTTTGACACTTTAAATATAACATATTTTGTCTTTTATGTCTAGTATTAAAATTCAGAAATTAACCTCAAAATTTAATCTGAAAAGTTTTTTTTAGCCCTAAAATTAAAAAATGGTGCTGAAGGTGGGATTCGAACCCACACAGGCGTTAGCCCACATGACCCTGAATCATGCGCGTCTGCCAGTTCCGCCACTTCAGCACTGCATTTATTCTAACTTAAAAGTAGTGGTATTGTCAAGCTTTCCTGACAATATTTTTCCTGATTTTCAGCAAAACCTTCAGTTAATTGAATAAATTTGCAGGAAATTAGGGGCTTTTCCAGAATATTATAAAGTGATGTTTTTATCAATCAGGAGATATTTTATGGTTTATTTTAGAAAAACAATTATTTAGGAGGGGTTTTAAAAAATGAGTGAATTAATTGATGGCAAGGCAATTTCAGCAGAAATTAAAGAAGAGCTAAAAGAAAGAATCAAAGATTTAAAAGAAGAAGGAAGAGTACCTGGGCTAGCCGTGGTTTTAGTCGGCGATAATCCAGCTTCCGCTACTTATGTTAAAATGAAAGATAAGACAGCTACAGAGCTTGGGATCCATTCCGTTAAGAAAAATGTGGAAGCGGATATTAGCCAGGAAGACCTTTTAGATATTATCGATGAACTAAATAATGATGATAAAATTGATGGCATATTAGTACAATTGCCACTTCCAGATCATATTGATGAGCATGCTATTATTGAGGCCATTGATCCCGGTAAGGATGTAGATGGTTTCCATCCTGTTAATACAGGAAGGTTATTCAGCGGTCAGCAGGATAAGCTTCGCTTCGATCCCTGCACACCTCTGGGCATAATAGAACTAATAGAGAGATCAGGATATGAGATTGAAGGTAAAGATGCAGTAGTTTTAGGTCGAAGCAATATAGTAGGAAAACCAGTGGCCCATCTATTAATTGAAAAGAATGCCACCATAACGATCTGTCATAGCCGCACTCAGGATTTAGCAGGAAAAGCTGCCTCTGCCGATATTCTGGTTGCCGCTGTTGGTAGACCGGAATTTGTTACCGGCGATATGGTTAAAGAGGGCGCCTGCGTAATCGATGTAGGTATCAATAGAGTGGACGGAGAGCTAGTTGGAGATGTTGATTTTGCTGCTGCTAAGGAGAAGGCTGGAGCCATAACCCCTGTTCCTGGTGGCGTTGGTCCTATGACTATCGCTATGTTAATGAGTAATACAGTAAAAGCCAGAGAGTATCATGGAGTCTAAGCTCTATTCCGTAACTGAGGTCACCTCAAGAGTAAAATCCCTATTGCAAAATGATGCAGTTCTTTCTAATTTGAAGGTGGAGGGAGAAATATCCAACTTTCACCATCACAGGTCAGGTCACATGTATTTTTCTTTAAAGGATGATAACTCTAAATTAAATTGTGTGATGTTCAAAGGAAATAACAAAAAGTTGGATTTTGCTCCTGAGGATGGCCAGGTGGTACTCGCCCGGGGCTACTTAGATGTCTATGTGCCTCGGGGGGAGTACCAGCTTTATGTATCCAGCTTGGAAGAGGTTGGCGAAGGAATACTCTATCAAAAGTTTATCAAATTAAAGGAAAAACTAGAAGAAGAAGGCCTCTTTGCTCCAGAAAAGAAAAAGGACATACCCTTTTTACCAGAAAAAATAGGTTTAGTTACCTCTCCCACGGGAGCAGCTATCAGAGATATATTATCTGTACTTAAAAGAAGGTATGATGGAGTTTCTGTTTTATTATATCCATCAAGAGTACAGGGTAATGAGGCTGAAGGGGAGTTAATTACTGGCCTGGAATATTTAGAGGCTCAAAAGGACATAGACCTGATTATAATAAGCAGGGGCGGGGGTTCCTTAGAAGACCTCTGGCCCTTTAATAGTGAAGAGCTTGCCAGAAAGATATATTCTTTAAAAACGCCTGTGATTAGCGGGGTGGGGCATGAGACTGATTTTACTATTGCAGACTTTGTGGCTGACCTTAGAGCTCCAACTCCGTCAGCTGCAGCGGAATTGGCAGTACAGGATTTTGCTCAACTTATTAATAATCTGCAGGATTTAGCCAGACGTCTATGCTCCAGTTATCGTAACAAAATAAACTCTAGTAAAAAAGACTTAGATTTTATTAAAAGTAAAAAGATCTGGCGAGACCCTGCTATAATGTGGCAGAATACCCGGCAACTCTTAGATGATCTGATGCTCCGCTTCAGCAATAATCTCAGTACCAGTTTTAAAGAACACCGCCGGAAAGTTACAAACCTAGAAAGAGAACTTAAAAATTTGAGTCCCGAGAAAATTTTAGCTCGCGGTTATAGTATAACTTTAAATGAAAGCGGCCAGGTGATAAAAGATCATTCTCAGGTAGAGGATAAGGATCTTATTATTAGTAGACTGGCTAAAGGGAAAGTGATGAGTGAAGTTAAAGAAAGCAGGGAGGAATAACATGACTGATAAAAAAGACAATTTATTTTCCGGGGCTAACGATCAGAGCGAAAAGGAAGAGCTAACTGAACTGCCCCAGGATATTACCTTTGAGGAAGCTTTAAAAGAATTAGAGGAAATTGTGCAGGAATTAGAGGGTGATATGCTCTCTTTAGATAAATCAATGGAAAAATTTACTTACGGTATGGAGTTAATAAAATATTGTCAGCAAGAGCTCGATAGGGCCGAGGGTAAAATTGAACAGGTAATTGAAAAAAACGATGAATTAAAGGAAATTATACCCTTTGAAATAGCAGAGGAATAAAAATAACATCAATATTAAAAGATTAGATAAAAGTCTTCAATGGTTTAGAAGACTTAGGAGGTTGAAAATGGAAAGGTTTGCCACAATGCTCACTGAATACAGGCAAAATGTTGATTATTATCTGGAGAATTTAATGGCTGAAAGCGATATGTTGCCGGATTTGAAAAAGGCAATATCTTATAGTCTTTTGTCAGGCGGCAAAAGAATCCGACCGATTTTAACCTTATTGACCTGTGAATTGGTAGAAGGTCAAAAAGAGGCTGCTCAAAAAGTAGGAGCAGCCCTTGAGTTTATTCACACCTATTCTTTAATACATGACGATCTGCCAGCTATGGATGATGACGAATTTAGACGAGGTCAAAAAACCAATCATCTGGTCTTTGGAGAGGGTTTAGCCATTTTAGCAGGTGATGCCCTGCTAACCGAGGCCTTTACCCTTTTAACCGGCGTAAACCTTTCTGGCGAAAAAAGATGTCAGCTTATAAAATTAATTAGCACAGCAGCCGGGCCAGCCGGTATGGTGGGAGGTCAGGTATTAGATTTACAGGCAGAAGGAAAAAATATTGATTTAAACCAATTGAAAAAAATTCATCAAAAGAAGACGGGTGAACTTTTTAAAGCAGCTATATTAGGTGGAGCTCTTTGTGGTCAACCTCAAAGAGAAGAATGGCAGGCACTGGAAAAATACGCCACTAATTTAGGGCTAACTTTTCAAATCGTTGATGATATTTTAGATGTAACAGGGGATAGCGAGAAGTTAGGAAAGGAAGTTGGTCAGGATGAAAAGAGAGGCAAAAACACCTATCCTTCCCTTTTAGGGCTGGCTGAAGCGCAGGATAGGGCTGAAGAGGTTGCCCGGAAAGCCAGGGAGTCACTTAAAATTTTTGGAGAGAATGCAGCGGATTTATCGAATTTAGTAACTTTTGTCTTGAAAAGAAGTTACTAATTGCAGGCCTATAAATAGTATGATATAATAATCAAGAAAATTACTAGGTTATTATATGAGAAGTAAAGCAATTTTAAAGAGGTGGCTCAAATGTCAGAGCTCTTAAAAGAAATAAATAATCCCGGTGATTTAAAAAACTTAAACAGAGAAGAACTAGAAAAATTAGCTGAGGAAGTTAGGGAGTTTCTTATCTGTACAGTGGCTGAGACTGGAGGTCATTTGGCCTCTAATTTAGGAGTCGTGGAGTTAACAATAGCGCTCCATCGCCATCTAGAAAGCCCTAAGGATAAAATAGTTTGGGATGTTGGACATCAGTGTTACACACATAAAATATTAACCGGTCGAAGGAATAAAATGACTACAATAAGATGTTATCAGGGATTAAGCGGTTTCCCCAAGTTTAGCGAGAGCAAACATGACATTATCGAAACAGGTCATAGTGGGACTTCTATTTCTTCAGCTCTGGGATTAGCACGAGCTCGAGAACATAAAGGTAGTAATGAACGCATTTATTGTGTAATTGGAGATGGGGCAATTACTGGTGGAATGGCCTTTGAGGCTTTAAACCATGCCGGTGATTTAGATACCAATATGAAAGTTATCTTAAATGACAATGAGATGTCTATATCCCCAAATGTTGGGGCTTTATCGAGCTATTTATCCCGTCTGAGGACCGACCCCGGCATTAGAAAAATCTCTGATGATGTAGCAGAATTGGTCAATTCAATACCTGGCATAGGTTCTGGGGTCTCTAAAACTATGGATAAAGCCAAAGATAGCCTTAAATATATACTGGTACCAGGAATTTTATTCGAAGAGATGGGTTTTACCTATCTGGGTCCGGTGCCTGGCCATGATATTAAAGCACTCCTGGAAATTTTTAAACAGGCTGATCAGGTGGAAGGCCCTGTATTAATCCACGTTAATACAGTAAAGGGTAAAGGCTATCATCCAGCAGAAAGCTGTCCTAAAGATTATCATGGAGTGGGGCCCTTTAAAATTGAAAATGGTGAGGCTGAAAAAAGTCGAGATAAGCCAACCTACAGTCAAATTTTTGGCAGGACCATGGTTGAACTGGGAGAACAAGATATGAGACTGGTTGGTATTACAGCAGCAATGCCAGCAGGAACTGGCTTAAATATTTTCCAGGAAAAATTTCCTGATAGAGTATATGATGTGGGGATAGCTGAACAGCATGCTCTAACCTTCAGCGCGGGATTAGCCCGCGGTGGGGTAAGACCAGTAGTTGCCCTCTATTCTACCTTTTTACAGCGGGGATATGATCAGGTTATCCATGATCTCTGTCTGCAAAACCTGCCAGTTACAATAGCCATTGATAGGGCTGGAATAGTGGGTAGTGATGGAGAAACTCATCAGGGCCTATTTGATCTGTCCTTTCTCCGGGCTGTGCCCAATTTAACTTTGCTGGCCCCCAAGGATGAAAATGAACTGGTGCAGATGCTCTTCACTGCCTATCATCTTGATAGTCCCGCAGCAGTTAGATATCCCCGGGGAGAAGGAGAAGGAGTGGAAATTGACTGGAATCCTGAAGATCTACCTATAGGTAAAGGAGAAGTATTAAATAAAGGTGAAGATATTTTAATACTGGCTCTAGGCTCCAGGGTTTATCCAGCTATGGAAGCCAGCCGGATTCTAGAAAAGGAAGGATATTCTGTTACTCTATATAATGCCCGTTTTATCAAACCTCTACCTGAAGAAATTATTGAATTGGCTCAAAGGCATAAATATTTAGTGACAGTTGAAGAAAATGTCTTGGCTGGTGGTTTTGGCAGTGCTGTTCTGGAGTTTTTCAATAGCAAAAATATTTATAAACCAGTTTTAACTATCGGCCTTCCTGATGAATTTGTCACCCATGGGGGTCAGGAGCAGATGAGGAAAGAATATAAAATTGACAGCCAGGGTATTTGTGAACAAATAAAAGGATTTATCAATAAAAATGATTTGGGGAAGAAATAGATGAGCAAGAAAGAAAGGTTAGATATTTTACTGGCAGAAAGAGATTATTACCGCAGTCGCAGTCAGGCCAAAAGAGCTATTATGGCCGGAGAAGTAAAGGTAAATAATGAAATAGTCGATAAAGCAGGGACAAAAATTGATAGTCAGGCTAAAATAGAAATCAAGGAAAAACCCCCTTACGTAAGTAGAGGGGGCAAAAAGCTTAAAAAAGCTCTAACAGCCTTTGCCATTGAGGTCCAGGACAAAATAGCTCTGGATATTGGCTCTTCTACCGGTGGTTTTACTGATTGCCTCTTGCAGGAGGGAGCCAGAGAAGTTTATGCTGTTGATAGTGGAACAAATCAATTAGCATGGAAGTTAAGGAAGGATGAGCGGGTTAAGGTTTTTGAGCAGACAAAATTTCATGAATTAAAACCAGGAGATCTACCAGCAGTATTTCAGCTGGTTACCGTCGATGTCTCATTTATTTCTCTGGGTTTAATCCTGCCTGTGGCCGTTAATTTTATGCAAAGGGGAGCAGATATAATAGCTTTGATTAAACCGCAATTTGAAGCTGGGCCTGATAAGGTAGGTAAAGGTGGGGTAGTAAAGGATACCTCAATTCAGATAGAGGTTATAGAAAAGATTTTAATTCAATCCCTGGAGTTAGGCATAGAGCCTAAAAACTTAAGCTATTCACCGATAACTGGTGCTTCAGCAGGGAATAGAGAATTTCTTTTTCAAGGAATTTATCAGCCAGCTAAAATAGATGACTTGAACCAAAATAAAGATAAAATAATTACCGATTGGCAGGATAAAATTGTGGCAACTGTAACTAAAGCCCAGCATGAACTGGGGAGGGGCTGATTTTTATTGCAACTTTTGGTATAATAATAAATACAAAAAAAGAGCAGGCTAAAAATTTAGCACTGGAGTTGCTGGACTATTTAGACCAAAAATCTGTTTCTTATATTTTAGAAGAAAAATCCAGTAATGTTTTGTTAGCTGATTATAGAACGGCCACCATTCCAGAACTTAAAGAGGAGATTGACTATTTAATTCTTCTCGGTGGTGATGGAACTCTTCTGCGGGCAGCTAGATATTTTTGTGGTACCGGAATACCTCTGTTGGGCATCAATGTTGGCAGTCTGGGTTTTATGACAGTAATTGAGAAAAATAATTATAAAAAAGCCGTGGAAAAAATATTGGCTGATGAGTTTACCATAGAAAATAGAATGATGTTAACGGCAGAGGTCTATCGTTCGCAGAAACAGGTTTATAAGACCTTCGGTTTAAATGATGTTGTTATCAGCAGGGGTGCAAGCTTTAAACTAATAGGCATTGAGTTATATATAAACGATGAATTTATCAGCAATTATGAAGGTGATGGCTTACTGGTTGCTACTCCCACTGGTTCCACAGCTTATTCTCTTTCGGCAGGAGGTCCTATTGTTCATCCAAAGCTTAAGGCTATGTTAATCACCCCAATCTGCCCCCATAATCTCTTTATGCGCCCGATGGTTATTGGAGATGATGATGAAGTAATGGTTAACTTGAAGATACCAGGTAAAAAAATGCATATTTCCACTGATGGCAGAGCTAATTTAGAGCTGCAAAATGGTGATAAAATTAAAATTAAAAAATCCTGCCAGGAAGTAACATTAATAAGATTCCCCGAGAGAAATTTTTATCAAATTTTACGAGAAAAGATGAAGGTTGATATGCCTTAGAACTTCAAATTCAGGAGGTAAGTTTATGAAAAGCAAAAGACATCTTAAGATTTTAAGCTTAATCAAAAATGAAAATATTTCAACTCAGGAGGAATTAGTGGCCCGCCTTCATGAAGAGGATATCGAGGTTACTCAAGCTACAATATCCAGGGACATAAAGAATTTAGGTTTGATTAAGGTCCCTGATGGTGAGGGTGAGTATAAATATTCTCTGCCCAGCCGGAGGACTCAATCTGATATAGAGGGCTGGCTGCAGAAAATGTTCCAGGATTTTGTCACCGATATGGATTACAGTGAGAATATTATTGTCATAAAAACCATCAAAGGCACCGCTGGTGGGGTTGCCTCCACTCTGGATAACTACAGCTGGCAAAATGTGCTGGGAACAGTGGCAGGAGATAATACAGTGATGGTAGTGGTTAAACCGCCAGAAAAAGTTGAAGAAGTCTTTAATAATTTCAAAAAATTATTAGACTAATCAAATTAAAGAGAACCGGAGGGTAAGCCTATGCTGGGAGATTTACAGGTGAAAAATTTTGCTATAATTGATAACCTCTCCCTTTCCTTTGCCGAGGGATTAAATATCTTAACCGGTGAAACAGGTGCTGGCAAATCTATTATAATTGGGGCTTTAGAGATGCTTTTCGGTTCTCGGGCTTCTCGGGAAATAATTAAAGATGGCAAAGAAGCTGCGTATATAGAAGCCAGCTATTTCTTCTCGGAAAGAGAAGAAATAACCAGGTTATTAGAAAGGGCTGGTATTGAGAATGACCCTGAGTCTTTAATTTTAACCCGAGAAATCAGAAGGAGTGGCAGGAATCGTTGTCGGATCAATGGTCAGCTTGTACCTCTTAAGCTAATCAAAGAAATTTCTTCTTATTTAGTTGATATTCATGGTCAGCATGAACATCAAAATTTGCTTAATAGCAGTTATCATCTGGATATATTAGATGAGTTGTTGCCAGCTGAGGGAAAAAAATTGCTGGCAGCAATGGAAAAAAACTATGGCCGGTTAGAGAAATTAACAGATAAAAAGAGCAATTAGAAAAAAAGAAGGAAGAAAGAGCTCGGAGAATGGATATAATTGAATATCAATTGCAGGAGATTAATGAGGCAGATCCTCAACCCGGTGAATGGAAAAAATTAAATAAAAAATTAAATAAGCTCAATAATTTAGAAAAGATTCATGAAATTACTGGAGGGGCCAGTGATGTAATCAGTGGCGATGATTTTCAAGAGAGTTCAATGTTAAATAAGCTTGGTAAAATCAAAGATGATTTAATCTCTTTAACAGATTATGATGAAGAATTAGCTGATATGGCTAAAATGGCGGGAGAAATATTTTCTTCACTCCAGGATTTAGGTTTTAGATTGAGAAACTATTATGAAGAGCAAAATTATAATCAAGCTGAGACTAGAAAAATCAGACAGCGATTGGATTTGCTCAACAATTTACGCAGCAAATATGGCGAGAATATCGAGGAAATACTGGCCTTTCGCGATGAAATTCTAAAAGAGAAGGAAGAATTGTCAAGTCTGGAAGATAGGCTAAGTGAAGTAGAAAAGGAGCATCAAAAACTCTATAAAAAATGTCAGGAGATAGCCGATAAATTAACAGAGCATCGACAGGAAGTGGCAAAATGGCTAGAGGAAAAGCTTATAGAGGAATTAGCCCAGCTGGCGATGAAGGAAGCCAGCTTTGAGGTTAAATTTTCTAGTAAAGAAAATCTATCACCCAGTGGCCAGGACCAGGTGGAATTTTTAATCTCTCCCAATCCGGGCCTGGAATTAAAAAAGTTAACCAGGATAGCTTCAGGGGGAGAAATTTCTCGAATCATGCTGGCCTTCAAATCCATCATTGCCGGCTTTGATAAAGTACAGACTTTAATTTTTGATGAAGTTGATGCAGGTGTGGGAGGAGAAACTGCTCAGCAAATGGCTAACCGGCTTTTTAAAATTAGTACCAGGCGGCAGGTAATTTGTATTACTCATCTGCCTCAAATAGCCAGTATGGCTGATAGGCATTTTTATATTGAAAAAATTACCACTGACAAGAATAAAGTTACCACAAAGATAAATAAATTAACGGAGAAAAAACGGCAGCAGGAGATTGCCAGGATGGTCGAAGGGGAGAGAAAAAGTGCCGCTGGTCTAAAACATGCCGATGAAATGTTAGCTAGAGCGGAAAAAATCAAGTTAAATATTTAGTTTTAGGCAGGAATATCAAAAATAATACAGAATAATTTATAATAATAGAGATAATTACAATAATCCTGTGAATTTAATTTGGGGTTAGCCTATTATATGTCTACTATACCAAATAGGTGACATCTTGAGGGGGTATGATGATGGTAGAAAAAATTGAGCTAGCTATAATTGATGATGACAGAGAATTTTGTGAGATCATGGAAGAATTCTTTGTAGGCAGAGAGGATTTTTCTTTAACAGGTATAGCCAATGAAGCAGAAGCTGGCATAGAGTTGGTTAAAAAGAAAAAACCTGATGCTTTAGTTTTAGACCTTATAATGCCTGAAAAGGATGGAGTAGAAGTTTTAAAGCAGCTTAAGGAAATGAATTTGCACACGGAGATAAAAATTGTTGTTCTAACTGCCTTTGGCAAGGAAAAGATCATCAAAGAGGTTAGTAAACTAGGGGCAGATTATTACATAATGAAACCTTTCTCCCTGGAAAAACTAGCCGACAGGTTAATCCAATTACAGGGCAAAGATGATGATTATTCCATACCAAAAGAGGTTAATCTACTTAAAGATAAAGACTTTAACGAGGAAGAGGAATCTGAACCCGACATTGAAGTTCAAATATCAGAGGTGCTCCATAGATTGGGGGTGCCAGCTCACATAAAGGGATATTTATATCTAAGAGAAGCTATTAAACTGGTGGTAGAGGATATACAAAAAATGGGAGCTGTTACCAAGGAATTATACCCATCTGTAGCCGATAACTTTGAAACTACTCCCAGTAGAGTGGAGAGAGCTATAAGGCATGCTATTGATGTAGCCTGGGAAAAAGGTGAAAAAGAAGAAGTAAAAAATTATTTTGGCAATACTTTAACCAGCTCCAGTGGCAAACCAACTAACTCCCAATTTATTGCTAAGATAGCAGACCGTTTGCGTTTAGAAATGAAGAAATAATTAATATAACATAATAATAGATTAAAAACTCCACTCAGGTGAGTGGAGTTTTTTAGCTGCAAAAGGGTGGTATTACATGACAAATAAACAGGAAGATCTAATTATTGAGAAAATGGCCGAGTTTGGTTTTACTAAATATGAAGCTAAGACCTATATTGCTCTCTTAGAGACCAATAAAATTAGCGCTTATGAAATTAGCAAAAGATCGGGAGTTCCTCAGTCTAAAATCTATGAAACAGTTAAAAATTTAGTTCAGGAGGGAGTTATTATTGCCCAGGATGAAAATCCTGTTCTCTACTCTCCGCTGCCTCTAAAAGAATTTATTGAACGTTATCGCAATAAAATGGAGAAGAATTTAAATATTTTAGAAGAGGGTTTAAATAAAATTAGCCAGGGAAGTACCATTGATTATATGTGGCACTTTGAGGGAAGAGAAAATTGTTTGACTAAAATTAAGAAAATCATTAATAATGCCCAAAAAAGAATAGCCCTGGAGATCTGGGAGCAGGAATATAATCAGTTACAGGAAGAGTTGGAGGAAGCATCTGAACGAGGAGTTAAAATAATTATTATATTCTATGGGGAGGAGATAGATTTAGCAGGAGAGATCTATTATCATCGCCTGGAAAATTTACAGAGTTATACCACAAAACAGGGTCGCTGGTTAACAATACTTGCTGATAGACAGGATTGCTTTTTTAGTTCCTTTGCCCCGGAAAGCACTGATGGAATTTGGAGTCAAAATCAGGCCTTTATGTTGATGGCAGAGAGTTTTATCTCTCATGATATCTATATAGCAGAAATTTATGATAAGTTTGGCAAGGAATTAGACCAGGAATTTGGGGCTAATTTAGATAATCTGCGGCAAAAAATAAAGCGCTATTTAAATTAGCAGTTTTTTAACCCTTTGCTTTCTGGTTGATAGTTTTACCGAAGGCTTGACAAGTAAAATATAAAATAATATACTTTTAATATATTAACTACAAGAGTTGTTACTAAGTTTTGTTTTTGGGATTTAATTATGTCGATCAGAGAGGGGAGTGTTAATCTTGTCAACTTTACCTCTGAAAATAACCTCAGAAATTGGTGAACTGCGTAAAGTTTTGGTTCACCGCCCTGGTTTAGAAATTGAAAGATTAACCCCGGATTTGCTTTCTCGGTTATTATTTGATGATATCCCTTATTTAAAAGCTGCTCGAAGAGAGCATGATTATTTTGTCAAATTACTTAGAGATAAGGGTGTAGAGGTTTTATATCTAGAAGAGTTAGCAGCAGAGGCTCTAGAAAAGCCAGAGGTGCGCCAGGAGTTTATGGAGCAGTTTTTGGATGAAGGAGGCATTGGTAACAAAGAGCGGCGTTTTTTAATTATGCGCTATCTTGATGATTTTTCTGTGCAGGAGATGATAATTAAGCTCATGGCCGGTATAAAAAAGAATGAAATTCCTGGATACCAAACTACCTCTTTGCACGATAAAGCCACCAGGGATTATCCTTTTTTATTGGATCCCATGCCCAATCTATACTTTACTAGAGACCCCTTTGCTGTCATCGGGTCAGGAATTAGCCTAAATCATATGCAGACTGATACCAGAAATAGAGAGACAATCTTTGCTGAATATATTTTCAATTTTCATCCTGAATATGGTGAAAAAGATATCCCTCGCTGGTACAGCCGTTATGAAACCGATCCTCTTGAAGGGGGAGACCAGTTGGTCTTAAGTTCAGAGATTTTAGCGATTGGGATTTCACAGCGAACTCATCCCACGGCAATCGAAAACTTTGCCAGTAGAATCCTGACAGCAAATCAAGGTTTCGACACTGTGCTGGCCTTTAAAATACCTGCTAGAAGAGCCTTTATGCATCTAGATACGGTTTTCACTATGATCGATTATGACACCTTTACTATTCATGCTGAGATAGAAGGGCCTCTGGAAATCTATTCTCTGCGTTTTGATGGCAATAATAACCTAAAAATAAACCAGGAAACGGCAACTTTGCAGGAAATATTAAAAACCTATTTAGGTTTATACAATGTAAACCTGATACGCTGTGCTGGCGGGGACCCCATTGACAGCGGTAGAGAACAGTGGAATGATGGTTCTAATACCCTGGCCATTGCTCCTGGAGAAGTTGTTGTCTATGAGAGAAACTATGTTACCAATAGACTATTAGAAGAGGCTGGGGTTAAGCTGAATGAGATACCCAGCTCTGAACTTTCTCGTGGTCGAGGAGGACCACGCTGCATGAGTATGCCCTTTTACCGAGAGCCAGTTGAAATTTAAGAATAACTACAACAGGAGGTTTTATTAATGCCCAAAAACTTAACAGGTCAAAATTTTCTTAAGTTAATTGATTTTTCCTCAGAGGAGCTCTTGTTTTTATTTGATCTTTCCCAGGATCTTAAACAAAAGAAGCGGGCCGGGATTCAAGGGAACACTTTAGAAGGCAAAAACATTGCTCTTCTCTTTGAGAAGCCTTCTACTAGAACCCGCTGTGCCTTTGTAGTTGCCGCCAACGATGAGGGCGCTAAGACTGAATTTTTAGGAAAAAATGATATCCAATTTGGCAAGAAAGAAACAGTTAAAGATACTGCTAGAGTATTAGGGCGTTATTTTGATGGTATCCAATTTAGAGGTTTTGCCCATGAGACGGTGGAAATTTTGGGAGAATATGCTGGAGTTCCAGTCTGGAATGGTTTAACGGATAAGTACCATCCCACTCAAATTTTGGCCGACCTTCTTACTGTAAAAGAGAATTTTGGTTACCTCAAGGGGATTAATTTTGTCTATACCGGCGACGGTAGAAACAACATGGCCAACTCGCTGATGATTGGCTGTGCTAAACTTGGTTTAAATTATACAATCTGCTCTCCTAAAGAGCTCTGGCCAGAAGAAAAATTGGTGGAGCAAGCTCAAGAGCTGGCCCAAAAATCCGGTGGCTCTATAATTTTAGATGATGATCCTGTAAAAGCGGTTAAGGGTGCCGATGTCTTATATACCGACGTCTGGGTATCGATGGGAGAAGAAGAACATTTTGCCGAAAGAATAGATCTTTTAAAACCCTATCAGGTTAATCAGGAGATGATCGATAATACCGGAAATGAAGAGGTTATTTTCTTACATTGTTTGCCTGCTTATCATAATGCAGATACTGAAAATGGCGCAAAAATTTATGAAGAACATGGAATTGCTGAGATGGAAGTAACTGATGAAGTCTTTGAAAGTGATAATTCACTGGTTTTTGATCAAGCGGAAAATAGAATGCACACCATAAAAGCCGTCATGGTTGCCACCATGACTTGATATTCTTTTGTAGGAGGAGATAGAGATGGCTAGAATTGTAGTCGCCTTAGGAGGTAATGCTTTAGGAAGCACTCCTGAAGAACAGATAGAAGCAGTTTGTCACACTGCTGATTCACTGATTGATCTAATTGCCAATGGACATGAATTAGTTATGGTTCATGGCAATGGTCCTCAGGTGGGCATGATCAATTTAGCCTTTGAGACGGCTTTTCAAGCAGAAGAAACACCAGCAATGCCCTTTCCTGAATGTGGAGCGATGAGCCAGGGATATATTGGCTATCATTTACAAAACGCTTTACAGGAAAAAATGGCTAAAAATAATATTACTAAAAACTGTGCCACAGTGATTACCCAGGTAGAAGTCGATAAAGATGATCCTGCCTTTAATAACCCCACAAAGCCAGTAGGAAACTTTTACAGTGAAGATGAGGCCAGAAGGTTAGAGGAAGAGAAGGGTTATCAAATGGTTGAGGATGCTGGAAGAGGTTACCGCCGAGTAGTTCCCAGTCCCCAACCAATAAATATAGTGGAAAAACATTTAATTACCAGTATTATTGCTAATGGTGACCTGGTTATCACCTGTGGTGGTGGGGGGATTCCAGTAGTGAGGAAAAATGGTGGTTATCAAGGAGTTCCGGCAGTAATAGATAAAGATTTTGCCAGTGAGGAATTAGCTGAAGAGATCAATGCCGATCTCCTCATGATTTTAACTGCTGTGGAACAGGTAGCTTTAAACTTCGGTACACCAGAGGAAAAAGCGCTAACTCAACTTGAGGTTGAGAAGGCTAGGGAGTATTGTGATGAAGGTCATTTTGCTCCTGGAAGCATGTTGCCAAAGGTTAAGGCTGCAATCAATTTTGCTGAAAGCAAAGAAGGTCGCAGAGCTTTAATCACTTCACTGGAAAAAGCCCAGGCCGCTCTGGTGGGTGAGACTGGCACCACTATCTTTAAAAAATAGAGGAAAATAACATCTACTAATATTCTACAAATATCAAAAATGAAACCGCCTTAATCGGCGGTTTCTTCTATTTAGTGAAATTGTTTGTTAAATCTTAATGTAAATCTTAATGTAAAATAGTTTGCTGGATATTAAGCTGTTTATATGATAAAATTATGATAGAAAAAATTGTAATAATGAATTTTATCCCCAACCCAAAACCGGGGTGAAAAAATGGCAACTAAAAATAATTTTCAGGCTTTAAAAACAAAAATACAGAGCTTAAAAGAGGCAAATAGGAAAAAGGATGTTATTATTGATTCAACCCATGATGGTATGATTGCAGTGGATGCCGATTATCAGGTGGAGATCTTTAATAGGGCGGCAGAAGAAATTTTGCAGTTAGACCGCCATGATATCATAGGTAAGGACGTTAGAAAAGTAATTCCAAATACCAGACTTCACATAGTAATACAATCAGGCAGAGCAGAGTTAAATAGCTTTCAAAGGGTAGACGATATAAATATCATAACTAATCGAGTTCCAGTTAAGGATGAAGATGGGGAAATTATAGGTGCGGTGGCCGTTTTTCGTGACAAAACAGAGGTGCAAAAACTAGCAGAAGAAATAACCAATTTAAAAGAGATTAAGGTTATGCTGGAGGCTATTATTAATTCAACCCAGGATGCAATTTCTGTTGTTGATGAAGAAGGCAAGGGAATATTGATTAATCCGGCTTATACTAAGTTAACGGGACTCACTGAAGAGGATGTATTGGGCCAACCAGCCGATGTTGATATTGCTGAAGGCAAAAGCATGCACTATCAGGTCCTGCAAACCAAAGAGCCGGTAAAAGGGGTAAGAATGAAGGTCGGCCCGCAAAAGAAAGATGTTATAGTTGATGTAGCACCAATAATGGTAGATGGAGAGCTGAAGGGCAGTGTAGGAGTAATTCATGATGTTTCAGAGATTAAACAGCTTACCAAAGAATTAGACCAGGCCCGAAGGATGATTCGGCAGCTAAAAGCGCGCTATAGTTTTGCTGATATTGTAGGTGAAAGTGCAACCATGAGAGCTGCCATAAACAAAGCTCAAAAAGCCTCTGCTACACCGGCCACAGTATTATTAAGAGGAGAAAGCGGTACTGGTAAAGAACTTTTTGCTCATGCTATTCATAATGAAAGTCCGCGAAAAGAGCGCAAATTTATCAGAGTTAACTGTAGCTCTCTTTCTGACAGTCTTTTAGAGAGTGAATTATTTGGCTATGTTGAGGGAGCCTTTACTGGCGCTAAAAAAGAGGGGAAAAAAGGACTTTTTGAAGAGGCCGATGGGGGAACTATATTTTTAGATGAAATAGGCAAAATAAGTGATAATTTACAGGTTAAACTACTGAGAGTTTTACAGGAAAAAGAGATAGTCAGAGTGGGAGATACCCGGCCAGTTAAAATAGATGTCCGGGTCATCTGTGCTACAAATATCAATTTAGAACGTTCAGTACAAGAAGGTGATTTTAGAGAGGATTTATATTATCGTTTAAATGTTTTTCCTATCACTATACCTCCATTACGAGAAAGAAAAGAAGATATGGAGGCTCTCATCAATCATATAATCCGCAAGTTTAATCAAGAATACGGCCGGGCAGTTAAGGGAATAACTGAAGAGGCATTGACTGAACTAAAGCGTTATAATTGGCCAGGAAATGTCAGGGAATTAGAAAATATTATTGGTCAGGGCATGATTCACATGGATTTACAGGAAGAAATGATTGCCAAACATCCCCTGCCGCTTTTAAAAGAGGATAAAATTGAATTGCCTGAAGTTAAGCCAATATCATCGACTTCTTTAGAAGATCATTCCCTTAAAGAAATTATTGAAGAGACGGAAAAAAAGCTGATAATCAAGGCTTTAGAGAAAACTGACGATAATAGAACTGAGGCCGCTAAAAGGCTGGGAATAGCAGTACGGAGCCTCTATTATAAAATGGACAAATATGGTATAGACTAATCAAGATTAACCCATGATTATCTCTGCAAATTATTGCCTGCAAAAATTTGCAGACCTCTGCTTTTTTCTGCAGGATTTTATGCTTTTTAATTATTTGAAATTTAAGAACAAATATTTTCCATAAATTTTTTTGCTTAAAAGCACTGTCAACTGAGGTAGTTGGCGGTGTTTTATTTTTTTTGCCTATAAAAGCTAATCTGGAATGAAAATTGCATGTATATAATAGTGGAACGTGAAAACTAAAACATTACGGGGGGTTTCCTATGGACATATTTGCTAAAATGCAGGAACATGGCCATGAACAGCTTATTTTCTTGCAGGAGAATAAAACTGACCTGAAAGCGATTATTGGAATTCACAACACTGTTTTAGGTCCAGCCTTAGGTGGTTGCAGAATGTGGGATTATGATGAAGAAGAAGATGCCATTGATGATGTTTTAAGATTATCAAAGGGAATGACTTACAAAGCTGGAATCTCAGGGGAAGACTTTGGAGGAGGAAAAACAGTTATCTGGGGTGACCCAGAGACTCATCGAACAGAAGGTCTATTTCGAGCCTTAGGGCGCTATATTGATGCCTTAAATGGTCGTTATTCCACCGGAACAGATGTTGGAACCCAGCCCGAGGACTTTGTCTTGATGAGAAAAGAAACCCCTTATGTAGGAGCTTTACCCAAAGAATATGGTGGAGGAGGAGACTCTTCAGTTCCCACAGCCTATGGCACCTTTTTAGGTATTCAGGCCAGCTGCAAATATAAGTATAACAGTGATGATTTAAAAGGAAAAAAAATAGCCATTCAGGGTTTAGGAAAAGTAGGCCTTAAATTAGCCCGACATTTAAAAGATGCTGGTGCAGAGCTAGTTGGAACAGATGTCGTGGAGGATAACATCGAGGCCGGTAAAAAAATAGGGATGGAAATAGTGGAACCTGATGAAATCTATGATGTTGATTGTGATGTCTTTTCCCCCAATGCTTTAGGGGCAGTGGTTAATGATGACACTATCAATAGATTTAAATGTGATATAATCTGCGGAGCTGCCAATAATATTCTAGCTGAAGCAAAACATGGTAAAGAGTTAGCCAATAAAGGCATTTTATATGCACCAGATTACATTGTTAATGCTGGAGGTTTGATTTTAGTCTGTGATGAAATGGAGCCCAATGGTTATAGTGAAGAAAGAGTTTTGAAGAAATGTGAAGAAATTTATAACAAGCTCTTAAAAGTTTTCAAACTTGCTGATGAAGAAAATATAACCACTAATAAGGCAGCTGATAAATTAGTGGAAGAGAGAATTTCTACCATTGAAGTAACTAATACAATAAGTAAATATTAAGTTTAAGATACTCTGAGAGGAGGAAGTCTCTTATGGTTGCAAGTATTGATGAATTGGTTTCTCGAGCCAAAGAATTACCTCCGACAAAAATGGCAGTAGCTGCAGCAGGAGATGAAGCAGTCTTAGAAAGTGTTTTTCGAGCCTGGCAGGAGGGCATTATTGAACCTGTATTAGTGGGTGATAAAGAAAAAATAATTGAAGCCCAAAAAGAGTTAAATAAAGATTTTGCAGCTGAGATTATAGAGGTTGAAAATAAAAAGGCAGCAGCTGATAAAGTTATGGAGTTAATAGCCAAGGGTGAAGCCGACTTTCCCATGAAGGGATTGCTTAGCTCCAGTATTATTTTACGAGCATTGATGAATAAAGAATATGGCCTGAGACAGGAAGGTTTACTGAGCCTGGTTACCGTAATCTATTTAAAAAGAGAGCAGAGAATTGTTTTGCTCTCCGATGCCGGTTTAAATATTGCACCAGATTTAAAAGATAAAGTTGAAATTATAAAGAATGCCGTTACTATCGCCCGCAGTTTAGGAATTGAATACCCCAAAGTAGCTCCTTTAGCTGCTGTGGAAGAGATAAAAGAGAGTATGCCAGCTACTTTAGAGGCTGCTCAGCTGGCCAAAATGGCTGATAGAAATCAGATCAAAAACTGCTCAATAGATGGCCCCTTAGCCTTAGATAATGCTATTCTTCCTGAGGCTGCCAAGCATAAAGGGATTTCTGGCGAGGTGGCAGGCAAGGCCGATATCTTGCTGACACCTGATATAGAGGCCGGTAACATCCTTTATAAAGCCTGGATTTTATATGCCGGTTTTTCTTCAGCCAGCGTTGTATATGGAGCTAAAGTTCCGCTGGTCCTGACTTCTCGAGCCGACAGTCCCAAGACCAAATTTAATTCTATTGCTCTGGCCAAGATGGTGACTTTAGGCCTGGCTGATTTATAGACTTATATTATACCAAAAATTTATTACCCAGGGGGTTTTAAAATGACAAAGGTTTTTCAATTGATGCAGGAAGGTGATTTTGAACAGGTAGTCTATAATTATGATGAGGAATCTGGTTTAAAAGCTATTATCTGTATCCATGATACCACTTTAGGTCCAGCTTTAGGTGGAACAAGAATGTGGAATTATGATAATGAAGAAGAAGCTTTAAAGGATGTATTAAGGCTAGCCCGGGGTATGACTTACAAGGCTTCAGCAGCGGGTTTGAATTTAGGAGGAGGAAAGGCCGTTATTATTGGTGATGCCGAGAAAGATAAAAGTGAAGCGCTCTGGCGAGCCTTTGGTCGTTTTGTGCAAAGCCTAAATGGCCGCTATATAACTGCAGAAGACGTCAATACTGAGGTAGAGGATATGGACTTTGTTGCTGAAGAGACTGACCATGTTACCGGTCTACCGGGAACCAGCGGTGACCCCTCACCTGTTACAGCCATGGGAGTATGGAAAGCCATGAAAGCCAGCGCTGAAGAGGTTTACGGCAGTAAAGATCTTGCCGGAAAAACAGTTGCGATACAGGGTGTTGGCAGTGTTGGATATTATCTTGCCAAGCATATTGCTGAAGAAGGGGGCAAGTTGATTGTTACCGATATTAAAGAGGAAAAAATCAAACGGGTTGAAAGGGAATTTGGAGCGGAATATGTTGAACCCGATGAAATCTACGGCGTAGACTGCGATATCTTTGCTCCTACTGCCCTGGGGGCCGTAATTAATGATGATACCATACCGCAGCTTAAATGCGATATAGTCTGTGGGGGAGCCAATAATGTATTGGCAGAAGATCGCCATGGAGATATTCTCCATGAAAAAGATATTCTCTATGCTCCTGATTATGTAGCTAATGCCGGTGGGCTTATGAATGTCTATGATGAAATGGAGCCTGGTGGTTACAAGAAAGATAGAGCCCTTAAAAGAACAGATAAAATTTATGGAAACACCAAAACTATTTTTGCCATTAGTAAAAGAGATAATATCCCAACTTATAAAGCAGCGGATATTCTGGCGGAAGAGAGAATAGCTAAAATGAGGAAGGTTCGCAGTAATTTCATTATCAAATAACGCAGACTAAATAATATGACAATTACAAGAGAGGTGTTTAGTTGACCATGTACAAAATCCTGGTCATCAACCCGGGTTCAACCTCAACTAAAATCGCATTCTTCCAGGGAACATCGGAAAAGTTCAGCAAAACTATCAATCACGAGCAAGCAGAACTTGCTAAATTTCCTCATATTTCAGCTCAACTTAATTTTCGCCAGCGTTTAATTGAAGAATTTTTAACTGAACAGGAGATAGACTTAGCTGAACTCGATGCTGTAGTTGGCCGGGGGGGATTATTAAAACCCATCCCTGGTGGAACCTATGAGGTTAATGGAAAAATGATAGAAGATCTAAAGAAGGGTTTACAGGGTGAGCATGCCAGCAACTTAGGTGGCCAATTGGCTTATGCTCTCACCAAAAACACTGAAGCAAAGGCCTTTATCGTCGATCCAGTGGTGGTAGATGAATTATCTCCTTTAGCAAGGTTATCAGGCCATCCTGACCTGCCTAGAAGAAGTATCTTTCATGCCCTAAATCAAAAGGCGATAGCTCGTCGCTATGCCGAAGAAAAAGGTGTAAAATATCAGCAGGTTGAAGTAATAGTGACCCACTTAGGTGGTGGTATCTCCTGCGGTTTACACCGCGCAGGAGAGGTGATTGATGTCAATAATGCTCTAAGCGGTGAAGGTCCCTTTTCTCCCAATCGCACGGGAGGGCTGCCTACCCTTGATTTAGCTGAATTATGTCTGGCTGAAGAGGAAAACCCCTCAGAAATTAAAGCCAAACTTTTGCAAGAGGGAGGAGTTGTAGCTTATCTGGGCACCAATAATATGATAGAGGTTGAAAAAAAAGCTCAGGCTGGTGTAGAGGAGTATGATTTAGTCTTTAGAGCTATGGCCTATCAGGTAAGCAAAGAGATTGGCTCTCTGGCAGCAATTTCAGGAGAAAATTTAGAGGCTATTCTTTTGACTGGAGGAATAGCTCATTCACAATATTTTGTTGAATTAATCAAAGAAAGAGTCGAATTTCTGGCACCTGTGCACACTTATCCTGGCGAAGAGGAGATGCAGGCTTTAGCAGCCGGAGCTTTTAGGGTCCTATCAGGAGAAGAAGCTGCTAAAGTTTATCAATAATTAAATTTTCAAGAGGAGGGAAAAATCTTGGCTGAGGTCAAAGATAAAACTGAAGTGCAAAATAAAAAAATGGTTGTGGATGAAGAAAGATGTAAAGGTTGTGGGCTTTGTGTTAATGTCTGCCCGGTAGAAATTATTGAAAATGCTGAGGATAGAATAAATCAGAATGGCTATCATCCAGCTGAAATTAAGCCAGAAAATCAAGATAAATGCACAAGCTGTACCCAGTGTTATCAAATCTGCCCCGATGTCTGTATCACTGTCTATAAAGAGTAAGAATTGAAAGGAGGATATAGAAAATAATGGCTGAAAAACAATTGATGAAAGGTAATGAAGTTATCGGTGAGGCGGCAATAAGAGCTGGCTGTCGTTACTTTTTTGGTTATCCTATCACACCTCAAAATGATATCCCGGCCTATATGGCCCGGGAACTACCCAAATATGATGGAGTCTTTCTTCAGGCTGAAAGTGAAGTGGCTGCCAGTAACATGGTTTATGGAGCAGCAGGAGCAGGAGCAAGGGTTCTAACTTCTTCCTCCAGTCCAGGGATTAGTCTAAAAGCTGAAGGAATATCTTATATTGCAGGTGCTGAATTGCCCTGTGTAATAGTAAATATAATGAGGGGGGGCCCGGGTTTAGGTAGTATACAACCCTCCCAATCAGATTATTTTCAGGCGACCAAGGGTATGGCTCATGGGGATTTCCACCTGATAGTATATGCCCCTTCCAATGTACAGGAGTTGGCTGATTTAACTTTTAAAGCTTTTAATGTGGCTGACCAGTACCGGACACCAGTTATGGTCATTGGAGATGGCATGTTAGGTCAGATGATGGAACCTGTAGAGTTTATGGAACCTATAGACCCTGATGAATTACCCAAAAAAGAGTGGGCCACCGATGGAGCTAAGGGAAGAGAAAAAAATGTAATCAACTCTCTTGCTTTAGACCCCCGGGATTTAGAAATCTTAAATGAAAGATTACAGGATAAATATAAAGAGATCAAGGCCCAGGAAGTAATGTATGATGAATATAAAATGGAAGATGCAGAGATGGCTGTGGTAGCCTATGGTACTTCTGCTAGAATAGCTACTAAAGCCATTGATATGGCCAGAGAGGCTGGCATTAAAGCAGGACTATTTAGGCCTATCACCCTCTATCCCTTCCCGGAACAGGAGTTAGCTGCAACTACAGAAAAGATTGAGCAATATTTGACGGTAGAGATGAGTGCCGGACAGATGTTAGAAGATGTCAGATTGGCAGTTGAAGGACGTCGCCCCATAGAATTTTACGGCCGTATGGGCGGTATGGTTCCTGAAACTGATGCCATTTTAAATAAATTGCAAGAAATGAGGGGTGAATAATGATGGAGAAAGTAGCATCCTATCCTGATTCACTGACTGAAAAAAAATTCCACTATTGCCCTGGATGTACTCATGGTATAGTTCATCGCCTGGTTGCTGAAATCATGGATGAAATGGGCATAAAAGAAGAAACAATTGGAGTGGCCCCGGTGGGTTGTTCAGTCCTGGCCTATGATTATTTTGACTGTGACATGCACGAAGCTTCTCATGGTCGAGCTCCTGCTGTAGCCACGGGAATTAAGAGGGTCCATCCTGATAAAATGGTCTTCACCTATCAGGGTGATGGAGATTTAGCCTCTATAGGTACAGCTGAAATAGTCCATGCTGCCAATAGAGGAGAAAACATCACCACAGTTTTTATTAATAATGCTATCTATGGCATGACTGGAGGCCAGATGGCTCCAACAACCCTAGAGGGACAAAAGACTACCACCTCCCCCTATGGACGTAATTTAAAGGAGGCAGGTAATCCAATTAGAATGACCGAGATGCTCAGTGTCCTTGATGGGCCTGCTTTTATAGCTCGAGTTTCAGTCCATGACCCCAAGCATATCCGGCAGGCCAAAAAAGCTCTGCGCAAAGCCTTTAGATTACAAAAAGAAGGTAAAGGTTTTACCATGATAGAGGTATTATCGACCTGCCCGACTAATTGGGGCATTAAACCGCAAGAATCTCTAGAATGGTTAGAAGAATATATGATGCCTGTCTATCCTTTAGATGTCTATAAAGATATTGAGGAGGTGGAATAAATGAATGAAGAAGTAATAATGGCAGGTTTTGGCGGGCAGGGTGTTATGTCAATCGGTCAACTTTTGGCCTATTCAGGTATGAAGGCAAAATTAGAGGTTTCCTGGATGCCCTCCTACGGGCCAGAGATGCGAGGCGGGACAGCTAATTGTACAGTTATAGTAGCCAGTGAGAAGATTCCATCACCTCTGACCACTCATCCAAATTCAGTGATAGTGATGAACTTACCCTCCCAGACTAAATTTGTACCAAAAGTAAAAGAGCAGGGATTGGTGGTGAAGAATTCTTCTTTAATAGATGAAAAGATAGAGAGAGATGACCTCACCATAATTGAGGTTCCTGCCAATGAAATTGCCGAAGAATTGGGCAATACTCGAGTAGCCAATATGGTTATGTTAGGTGCATATATTGCTGAAAAAGAAATTATAGATTTAGATATCGTCAAAAATTCCTTGGCCAATGTTTTACCAGAGCGCCATCATGGCTTGATTCCTCTCAATGAAAAGGCCCTTGATAGAGGCTATAATTTAGTAAAAGAGCCGGCTTCAGTTTAAAAAAAGCATAGTAAGCTGATTTAGGGGAGTGGTCCTCAAAGATTAGGGATCACTCCTAATTTCATTTTTTTGCTCCATATGATATAATTTGAGGGTAAACCAGGGGGTTTTAAAAATGAGGGAGAGTAAGCCAGTGGCTTTACTTAAAGAGATGGCCAATATTGCTAGTTTTCCTCGTCAGGAAAAAGAGCTTGCTAATTATGTCAAAAATAAATTATTGGCTGCCGGTTTAGAGGTATATGAGGATGATGCTGCTCAAAAATTAGGAGGTTGCTCTGGCAATATATTAGCTTATAAACCAGAGGCAAAAAAAGAGGAAAATATTTTGCAGCCCTTTCCAGGCCAGGTATTATTAGTGGCTCATTTAGATAGAATTTCTGCTGCCACCAGCACAGCTAAAATAAATCAGGATAAATATTTAACTGGTTCAGGAAATACTAACCTGGGAGCTGACAATTTAGCGGGGATTAGCATTATTTTAAGTTTAATAAAAGATGCTACAGTTGAAATACCATCTGGCTGGGGAATAGCACTGACAGTAGCTGAAGAGATAGGTTTATTAGGTGTCCAACAGATCCCGGCCGATTTTTTAGCTCGCTTTTCCCAGGCTCTGGTGTTAGATGGGGAAGCACCTGGAGGAATTATATTTAATAAAGAGCCAGCTATCACAGTCTTTTCTTTGCTGCCCTCCCTGGAGCTAACCAGGGCTGAAGCCAGGCTTCTTTTACAGCAGGTAAAGGATCAGATCCAGGCTCAGACCAAAAAAATTAAATTGATTGAAATCAATTCCTCTCTGCCAGCGGTTAATATTAAGCACTCAGGTTTACTGGCAGCTATTCGAGCTCCTCAAGCTATGGCCAGAAACTACTGGAGAACTGTATTGAGTAAAATACTAAAAAAGGGAGCTTTTAAGATCACTGATCTGATGACCGAAGAAATATTTTCCTATCCCGGTGTTAGCTTTAACTGCCAGAATAGATGGTTGCAAAAGTTAAAGGAAGCTTTGAGTAAATATAATTCTCAAGTTAAATTTAGCTTAAGTTCAGGCATGAGTGAGGCCAGTGTTTTAACGGCCCGGGGGCTGCCGGCTGTAAATTTAGGTATTGGAATAAAAGAGGCTCATAGCAAAGAGGAAAAGGTTGAAATTGCTGGTTTACATAATATTATTGCCACTTTGCGAGAGCTGGCCTGGATGAGTCACCAATTAAATTGAACCTTAAATTTAATAGCAAACTATAATTTAAATTTTTGGATAACCGAAAAAAGAGAACTGGAAATATCACAAGAGGAGGAAGAATAGCGGTGAAAAATCTGAAGGAAAAAGTAATTAAGAGCAAGAAAGTTTTTCAGGGCAATATATTGAATGTTCGAGTAGATGAGGTAGAGCTTCCTGATCAAAGCACTTCCAAAAGAGAGGTGGTGGAACATCCTGGCGGAGTTACTATCATTCCTCTCCTGCCAGATAAAAAAATCATGATGGTGAAACAATACCGCATAGCCACCGAGGAAATAATACTCGAGCTACCAGCAGGTAAAATTGATAGCAATGAATCCCCTGAAAAGGCGGCTCGACGGGAATTAAAGGAAGAAACTGGTTACTATGGTGGCCAGTTTAAGCATTTATTTGATTTTTATACAACTCCAGGTTATAGTTCAGAGTTACTTCATTTATATTTAGCCAAGAATATTAATCAAGGAAAAAGAGAATTAGATAAAGGTGAGTTTCTCTATAACGAAAAAATATCCCTCGGTGAAATACCTGAGTTAATTTTTTCCGGTCAGGTTAAAGACTCAAAAACAATAATTGGATTACTGGCTATGAAAGAGCTGTTAGATAGTCCGCAGGTTAAGGGAAGACACTAGTTAAATTGAAATATTTAATTCAATTATTAATATAATTAATTATATACTTGACAATATTAAATTAATGCTATATAATTTTAGATAGATAGGATTAGGCAGGATAATCTAAGCATTAAAAGAAGGTGATTTATCTTGGCCAATAAAATTATTGGTAAGTGTCCAGTCTGTGAAGAAAATATGAGTATTACAGAACTCAAATGCAATCACTGTCAGACAACTATCAAAGGAAAATTTACTCAAGGGAAGTTTTCTAATCTCTCGGCAGATCAACTTAAATTTGTTGAAGTATTTATCCGGTCCCGGGGTAACATTAAAGAAGTTGAGAGAGAGATGGGTATATCCTATCCAACAGTTCGCAATAAACTGGATGAAGTAATTGCTGCCCTGGGTTATAGAGTGGAAGATAGTCCTGATGATGAGAAAGCTGAGAAACGCAAGGAAATTTTAGACTCCCTGGAGGAAGGTGAAATTGATTCCAGTCGAGCAGTAGAGTTATTAAAAAATATTTAGGAGGTTTTCTTCATGTCTGAAGAAAGAACAAGAATTTTGAAAATGCTTGAAGAGGGCAAAATTTCTTCCCAGGAAGCAAATGAATTATTAGAATCACTGGATGGCTCCTCCAGACAAGAAAATAAGGCCACTAATCCTCGTTTTTTAAAAATTAGAGTGGTAGAAGAGGGAGAAGAAAAAGTTAATATATCTCTACCAATCATGCTGGTGAAATCTTTCATGAATTTTATTCCAGATGAAGCCCGTAACAAAATGGAAGATAAAAATATTAACCTTGAAGCTATAATCGATGGTATGCAGGCAGATAATGGCAGCAGCACCCTGGTTGATATAGAAGAAGACGGTGAACATGTTGAGATAAAGATTGTATAATTCCTTTAATAATATAATAAAAAGCAATTTCAAAATAATTAAGCTATAATAAGCAATTAGTAGCATTTTTGCTTTAAAACCATCTCCTTCGCCATCAGCCCCGCTCAGGGCTGATTGAACCTTCATTTTAATCTTGTCAAAAATTTAAAATAGTAGTATAATTAAGTAATAATACTATTCGTTAAATCTTCTGGTTTTTTATCTTGGCGGAGGGGGGATACAGGTGAAAAACAAATTGCGGGAAATTAGAAAAGAGCAGAAAATTGCTGTTAAGGAATTAGCGCAAAAGACCGGAGTCACTCCCAGTATGATTTATCAGGTTGAAAGAGATGAAAAGGCCCCTTCATTGGAATTAGCTCAAAAAATTGCTAGGATATTAGAGAAAAGCACCGACGATATTTTTAATTCTTAGTTGAGATTTATTCAGGAACTTTAGAATGAGCTTAAAATTTAAGCTAAAAAGACATAATTTTGCTCCTTTTTAAACAAAATATTTTTCTCTAAATCTGCAGTTAAACTGCAGATTTTTTTCATTTGCCCTGTTTAAGAGGATTTTAACAGTTTATCTTGAAATAATAAATGATAGGAGGTAATTAAAAGATGTCTATAAATAGAGCTGTTATAATTGTATTAGACAGCGTGGGAATAGGAGAACTGCCCGATGCAAAAGAATATGGTGATCAGGGAGCTGATACTTTAGGTAACCTGGCTGAAGCTGTCGGCGGTCTTAACTTGCCTCATTTAGAAGAGATGGGCTTAGGCAGGATAAAACCCCTTGCTGGTTTAAACTCTGACCTTAAAGCTCAGGGAATTTATGGGAAGATGGCTGAAGCTTCTGTTGGCAAAGATACTACCACCGGTCACTGGGAGTTAGCGGGTTTGATTTCCCGTCGTCCTTTCCCCACTTATCCTGAAGGATTTCCAGAAGAAATAATAACGGAGTTTGAAAAGCAAACAGGTTATCAAGCTTTAGGCAATAAACCTGCTTCGGGAACTGTAATTATTGAGGAGCTGATTGAAGAGCACCTGAAAACAGGTAATCCCATCGTTTATACTTCGGCGGATAGTGTTTTTCAAGTCGCTGCTCATGAAGAGATTATCTCTGTAAAGGAATTATATAAGATCTGTGAGATTGCCCGGGATATTTTAACTGGAGAACATGGTGTAGCCCGGGTGATTGCTCGCCCCTTTATAGGAGAACCTGGCAGTTTAGAACGCACCGAGCGCCGGAAAGATTTCTCTCTCTCCCCCCCTAAAAGAACTTTGTTAAATATTTTAGAGGAGGCCGGTAAAGATGTTCTGGCTGTGGGTAAAATAAACGATATTTTTACGGATAGTGGTATTACAGATTATGTCCATGTCATCGATAATATGAAATGTGTCGATGCTACTTTAGATTATCTTCAGCAGGACAATGAAGGCCTTATTTTTACCAATCTGGTGGAATATGATATGGTTTATGGCCATCGGCGAGATGTTGAGGGATATTATCAAGCTCTCAAGGATTTTGACGATAGATTGCCAGAAATACTTGCTAATTTAAAAGCAGATGATATGTTGATAATAACCGCCGATCATGGTTGTGATCCAACTTTTAAAGGGACTGATCACACCAGAGAATATGTTCCTCTTTTAATAACAGGTGAAAACATCAGAGAAGATTATGAGTTAGGGGCCAGAGATACCTTTGCTGATTTAGCAGCCACCATTGCTGATATATTGCAGGTAGAAGATACAGTTGATGGAGAGTCCTTCAAAAAAGAAATAATCAATCTAAAGTGATAAAAATAAAACTAATTTATCTTCAATAAGATTTTCTGCAAAAATACAACTTGAGGTGATACCAATGATGGAAAAAATTAACCAGGCAGCAGATTATATTACTGATAATATTGCTATTAAACCAAATTTAGGACTGATATTAGGCTCAGGATTAGGAGTTATGGCAGAAGAAATCACCAGCCCCACTATAATTAGTTATGAGGATATACCCAATTTTCCAGTTTCTACTGTAGAAGGCCATGCCGGGCAGCTGGTGGTAGGAGAATTAGCTGGCCAAAAAGTGGTTGCCATGCAGGGGCGTTTCCATTATTATGAAGGTTATTCCATGCAGGAGATCGCTTTACCGGTGAGGGTGATGAAAATGATCGGCTGTCAGGGATTAATTGTCACCAATGCCGCAGGAGGGGTAAATGAAAATTTTGCCCCCGGTGATTTTATGGCCATTACTGATCATATAAATTTAACAGGTGATAATCCGCTGATAGGAGCAAATTTATCAGAGCTAGGTCCTCGTTTTCCTGATATGTCAGCTGCCTATGATCCCACCTGGAGGGATATAGCTGATGATGTGGCAGCAGATCTTGGAGTTAAATTGCGTCGGGGAGTCTATGCTGGTTTAGCCGGACCTAGCTATGAGACACCGGCAGAAATTAAAATGCTGGCCAGGTTGGGTGCTGATGCTGTGGGAATGTCAACGGTACCGGAAGTTATCACAGCCAATCACATGGGCTTGAGAGTTTTAGGTATTTCCTGCATTACCAATATGGCCGCAGGAATTCTACCTCAACCATTAAATCACGAAGAAGTGGTGGAAATTGCCGAAAAGGTTAGGCCTCAATTCAAAAAACTTGTTAGCACCCTATTAACGGAGCTGAATATCCAATGAGAATGTATGATTTAATATATAAAAAGCGTCAGGGAGAAGAATTAACACCAGACGAAATATCATATATAATCCAGGGTTATGTCAGGGGAGATATTCCTGATTATCAGATTGCAGCCTGGGCCATGGCTGTATATTTTCAAGGAATGAAAGCTGCTGAAACGGCTCATCTAACTAAAGAAGTAGCTCACTCCGGTGATACGGTTGATCTTTCTGCTATACCAGGAATAAAAGTTGATAAACACAGCACAGGTGGGGTAGGAGATAAGACAACCTTGATCTTAGCCCCATTGGTAGCAGCTGCAGGAGTACCAGTTCCTAAAATGTCAGGCCGGGGCTTAGGTCATACTGGCGGCACCATCGATAAACTGGAATCAATCCCTGGTTTTCAAACTGAACTCAGTCGCTCTCAGTTTCTACAACAGGTTAAGAAAATTGGAGCAGCGATAATTGGGCAATCAGGTAACCTGACCCCTGCTGATAAAAAGCTTTATGCTCTGCGTGATGTTACCGCTACTGTTGATTCTATTCCTTTGATTGCCAGCAGTATTATGGGCAAAAAAATTGCCGGTGGCGCTGATGCTATAGTCTTAGATGTGAAAACCGGCAGTGGTGCATTTTTGCCAGAAATTGCAGAAGCTAAAAAGCTAGCCCAATTGATGGTCGATATCGGCCTGGAATTAGAGCGAAAAACGATAGCTCTTCTTACAGATATGAGTCAGCCTTTAGGATATAATGTCGGCAATGCTTTAGAGATGAAGGAGGCCATTGCTACTTTGAAAAATAAAGGGCCTCAAGATCTGACTAAAATTTGCCTGCGCCTGGGTGCTGCCATGTTAACTGCCGCTGATTATTCTAATAATATGGCTGAAGCCGAAGAGAAACTACTAACCCTTTTAGAATCTGGCCAGGCCCTGAATAAATTACAGGAGATTATTAGCGCTCAAAAAGGTAACCCCGAGGTTATTGATAAAATAGAACTTTTCCCTGAAGCCCGGGAAATAAAGGAGGTTACTGCTACTAAGTCCGGTTATATCAGTGAGTTAGATGCTAAAGAAATAGGACTGGTGGCTATGCTGCTTGGTGCTGGCCGTGAGAAAAAGGGTGAC
The DNA here is from genome assembly GCA_003553485.1 of Halanaerobiaceae bacterium. Taxonomy (GTDB): domain Bacteria; phylum Bacillota; class Halanaerobiia; order Halanaerobiales; family Halarsenatibacteraceae; genus T1SED10-84. The sequence continues at coordinate 61,961 of PWEJ01000077.1, forward strand.
AATATTGACCCGGCAGCTGGTGTTGAACTAAAGGCTAAAAGGGGAGATAAAGTTGCCCGGGGTGATGTTTTAGCATATCTTCATACTAGCAGTAAATTTAAAGAACGGTTACCTGAAGCTGAAAAGAGGATTAAAAAGGCTATTGAGTTAAGCTCCGAGCCGGTCCAACCTCGAGATTTAATTATAGAGATTATTGATTAAAAGTGGATAGGAGTGGAATTAATGACTGTTTTTAATCAGGAGCGTTTACCTATTGAGATTTTTCAATTGGATACAACTCGAATGGTAGACGGCTGGTATTCAGATGTCTATTTTCGTAATATCTCTAAGATTTTAAAGGCTTTATCAGAAGAGGGATATACCTTTAAAGACGAGGATATCGGCAATATTGAAGTGGAGATGCAGATATTTCCCCGACGACAACCCTTTTGTATCGTCGGAGGAGTTGATGAAGCTTTAGCAATCTTAAAGTCCTGTGCTGGTTATAAAGATAAAACGGGAAATTTTATCAATACCTTTTCCGAACTGGAAGTAGAAGCTGTGCATGATGGGGTGAAGGCTTATTATCATGGTGATCCTAATAGAGTAGATCCGGTGATTAAAATCAGGGGGCGTTACCGAGATTTTGCTATTCTGGAAACGCCAATTGTTGGCTCACTGACAGAAGCCTCCCGCATTGCTACCAATGTATATGAAGTAGAGGAAGCAGCCAATGGTAAAGATATTTTATTCTTCCCGGCTCGTTTTGCTCACTACAAACAGCAGGCCCTTCATGGCTATGCCTACTCCCTTGGAGTTAAAGCATATAACGAAGATTATGAAGCTAAAAGCAAAAGATATATATCTACAGATGAGCAGGGCACCTGGTGGGGTGGTAGAGGAGCTGGTACTGTAAGCCACTCTTATATTGCCTGTTTTTTAGGCAATACAGTAGAAGCTATGCTGCAATTCTGCCGTCAGATGCCGGCAAAAATCAGCCGCATTGCTCTGGTGGATTTCGATAACGACTGTGTGGGAACCTCTCTTAAAGTATTAAAGGCGATGTATGATAAATATATAGAATTGCAAAAAGCAGGTAAAGCAAAGGAAGCAACCAAGTACAGACTCTTTGGGGTTCGACCTGATACCTCCTCCAGTCTTAGGGACATTAGCGTTGAACCCTTGGGCAATAAAGAACTTGATAATGGAGTTAATGCTCGCCTGGTTTTCAAATTAAGAGAAGCTTTAGATAATGCTTATAAGGATTGGAATATTGCAGATCCTCGCGAAGAGGAGAGAGCAAGAGAGTATTGCCAGCAGGTAAAAATAATTGCCACCGGGGGATTTAAGCCGGACAAAATTAGGGCCTTTGAAGAAAGTCAGGTGCCCGTAGATGTTTATGGAGTGGGAAGCTGGTTATTATCAAATAGCTCAAAGGAAGGCACCAAAAACGATTTTACCGCTGATGTTGTTAGAGTTAAGGTAGATGGCGAATGGATAACAATGGCCAAAGAAGGACGACGTCCCTGTAAAAATGACAAATTACAGCCTGTATCATCAGAGGATATAAAATAACAATTATCAGACAGAGCTTCCCCGGGAAGGAGATCTTTATGGAAATTATTGTTTCTCATGATTTGACAGATTTAGATGGCCTGGCGGCTATGATTGCAGCTCAAAAAATTTATCCTGAGGCTCAGCCAGTTTTTGTAGGTCGGCAGCAACAGATGGTAAGAGATTTTATGGCTCTTCATAGAGATGAAATTAAAGTGGAGAAGTATAAAAATATTGATCCGCAAAAAGTAACCAAATTAATAATAGTTGATACTAACTCCCGGGAGAGATTGGCTGATCTGGCCAAGGAGATTAATTTGCAAGAGGTTGAAGTTATTTTATATGATCATCACAGTCATGATCGTATAAATTGGGTTGATCTGGATTTTAGCAAAAACCTTGGTTCAGCCACCACTATTCTGGTCCAGGAGATTATAGTTAGGGAGATAGCTATAAGCTCCATTGAAGCGACGCTTTTTGCCTTAGGCATCTATGCCGATACCGGTAACTTCACCCATTTGACTACCTGTGCTGAAGACTTTGCCGCCGCTTCTTATTTGTTAGAGCAGGGGGCTAATATTAAAATAATCAATCAATTTCTGGAACAGAGACTTAATGAAGAGCAAAATAAAGCCTTTGAAAGTCTAATACCTTCCCGTGAGGATATTAAGATCAATGGTCAGGAAATAACTATTTTTTCAGCTGCCCTAGAAGATTATGTTTTAGGTTTAAATAAAGTCATTGTAAGATTAAAGGAATTGTATAATTTAAAAACTGTTTTTCTGCTGGTGGAGATGAATGGTTCCACTTTGATAATTGGACGCAGCAACTCTGAATCTATTAATATTGGTGCTATCTGTGAGAAATTGCAGGGAGGGGGTCATGCTGGAGCTGGCTCAGCCCAGCTGGATTGCTCTCTTCCTGAGACGCGCAAGGCTTTACTGGGGATATTATCTCAAGAGGTACAACCCGGGGTTACCGTTAAAGATATCATGTCTTCACCAGTTAGGACTGTCACCCCTGAGACCACCATGGAAGAAGCTGAAAAAATAATGGATATTTATGGCCACAATGGTTTGGTGGTTGTCGAAGAGGATGAAATTAAGGGGGTCTTTTCCCGCCGGGATCTTGATAAAATCAAGGGCCATGATTTAATGAATGCTCCGGTTAAAGCTTATATGACTCGAGAAGTAATAACTATCGATTCAGAGTCTTCAATACAGGAAGCCCAGGAGAAGATGGTGAATAATAATATTGGCAGATTGCCAATTATAAAAGACGGTAAAATGATTGGTATCGTCACTAGAACCGATGTGCTTTCCTCCTATCATGAAGGAAAAACACCAGAATTTTTTCAAAACCGTTATGGCAGCAGCATGGTGAAAATTAATAACCAGACCATAGATGTTAAAGAAAAAATAAAATATTTTTCTGGCCGGGTAAGAAAGATTTTAGAGACGGCCTGTCGCATTTCTCGGGAACTCAATATCAGGACCTATTTAGTTGGAGGGATGGTCAGGGACTTATTGCTGGGGCGGCAGAATAGAGACCTAGATCTGGTGGTAGAGGGTACTACTAAAACTTTTTTAACCAGATTAGCTGAAGAGTTAGGCCGGTCCTTTCAATATAATAAAAGATTTCAGACAGGCTCAATCTCCTTGGGCTCGGGATATTCCCTTGATGTTGCTCGTACCCGCAGTGAATATTATCCTGGACCGGGTTCTTTGCCTGAAGTTGAATCTGCCGGGATTTTAGAGGATCTTTTTCGCCGAGATTTTACCATTAATGCTTTAGCTCTGGCCGTTTATCCCGAGGAATATGGTTTTCTCCATGATTATTTTGATGGGCGCCAGGACTTAGAGAAAGGGCTTATCCGGGTTTTACATCGCTTTAGCTTTTTAGACGATCCCACTCGCATTATCAGGGGAGTCCGCCAGGCTCTAGCCTTAAATTTTCAAATTGAAAGAGAGACAGAATCCCTCATGAGTGAAGCACTTCGGCGGGGTGATTTTAGTAAGCTTTCTCTGAACAGGGTTTATCGAGAGCTTGCTATTTTATTAAAAAAGCATCATGATAATCCTCGCCTGGCAGAACTTTTATATAAGCTGCCTGTCTTTAAATTATTAAACTATAATTTTGAATTTACCGCCCAATGCCAGCGAGAATGGCATAAACTGGAAGAGAGCCTTGATTATTTAGCCGCTAGAGATTATAATGTAAAGGAATGGGAAGTTAAACTCCTCTGGATTTTACGGGACCTCCCGGAAAAAATCTTAAAAAAATTAAATATCTCAGCAGAGGAAGAGGAACTAAAGAAATATGCCTGTTGTGCCCGGGACCATTACCAGGAATTAGAAGAGATAAGGGATCCTTTGAGTATAGTCAATTATCTTGACCGCCTTCCTCCTGAAAAGCTAGCTCTTTTATATCATGCTGCCATGCTGGCAGAAAATACCGAAACAATAGACTCCTATTTTTCTGATTTAAGAGATATTGATATTTCTATTGATGGCAATGATCTGATTGATTTAGGGCTCAAGCCCGGGCCAGAAATACAGCAGGTTTTGGATCAGGTGCGGAGAGCTAAATTCAATAATCGAGTAAAAGATAGAGAAGAAGAATTAAAGTTAGCTAAAAATTTAATAGCTAGCAAAACGCAATCATAATATATTTTTTTAATAATTGGAGGTAATTTTTGTGGGCAATATGGCTTTAGAATTGATTTTAATCTTACCGATTGGTTTACTGGCTATATCTATGCATGAATATAGCCATGGCTTGGCCTCTCATACCATGGGAGACCCCACCCCGGAAATGAATGGCCGTCTAACTATTAATCCCATAGCTCACCTTGATCCTGTGGGTTTAATAGTACTATTATTAACACGTCGTATAGGTTGGGCTAAACCGGTACCGATCAATCCGCGCTATTATTCTAATCCGCGCCGTGATATCAGGATTGTGAGCTTTGCCGGTCCAGCTTCCAATTTGATAATGGCTATATTTTTTGCTCTTTTACTAAATATTCTACCTGTGATCACAGGTCAGCCCCTGCAGTATTTAATGTATGGCTTTGGTGGTAATACTATCACTTTGATTTTTCAACTTCTCTTTATAGCAGTGCAGATAAATATAGTTCTGGCAGTCTTTAATCTTCTTCCTGTTCCACCTTTAGATGGCTCTAAAATACTGCAGAGCTTTTTGCCTTCCTCCTTTGATAAATATTTTTATCAATTAGAGGGGCCGATAGGGATGATTATTATAATCGCCTTAATATATACCGGAATACTCTGGGCTATTATTGGTCCAGTAATTGATTTTGTCATGAACCTGTTATTATTCTTTTAGGAGAGCCGCAGGAGGTGGTTTTTTGACCTACCAACTGGAAATAGGCAGCTTTACCGGTCCTTTAGACCTTCTCTATAAATTAATAAAAGAAAAAGAGATTGAAATAACCGAAATATCTCTTGCCCGGGTCGCCAATCAATATTTGAGTTATTTGCGGCAGCTGGAGCAGTTTAACCTTGATTTAGCCAGTGAGTTTACCGTTATTGGAGCTGAGCTAATTGAAATAAAGGCCCGCAAGTTGCTACCAGCCTATAATAATGAGGAAGAAGAGGAAGAAGAGACCGACCTTATTGCCAGATTAAAGGAACACCGGCTGATTAAAGAGCTGGCTGCCTCTCTGGCGGAAATGGAGACAGAGGCTGCTAGTTTCTTTTATCCCGCTAGAGGTGAAGAATATTTAGAGGAAAATTATATATTAGAGATTGAGGAAGATATAGATAAAATATACCAGCTTTATTCTCAGGCCATGGATGCCTATGAGATAAGACTGGCAAGGGAGAAGGAAAAAGAAAAACTTTTACAGATGGCGGAACAGACAATAACTTTACAGGAAAAAATTGAAGAGATATTAACGGTTTTAACTACCTGTCAGGCCGGGAGCAAGCTGGCCTTTGAAGAGTTTCTTTCTCGCCAGCAGGATCGCCTGGAGGTAGTAATCACTTTTTTATCCTTATTGGAATTGACGCGCTTGAAAAAAATAAAGCTCAGACAACAGCAAAAATTTGGCCGGATCATGGTAACTCCTTATAATTTAGAGGAGGGGGATTCTGTTAATGCCTGAATTGACTGCAATTTTAGAGGGGATTCTTTTTGTTGCCCCCCAACCCCTTTCTGTGGAAGATATCGCTAAGGGATTAGACTTCTCAACTAAAGAAGTAGCCCGGGGATTAAAGCTATTGCATGAGCAATATCAGGATTCCCGCCGGGGATTGAGATTAAAGGTCTTTAAAGACAAATATACTTTAACCAATAAAGCAGAGGTGGGACAGGCTATTGACCAGGTGCTGGCTGCCCCCAAAAAAGTCAGCCTGACAGAGGCCAGCCTGGAAACTCTGGCTATTATTGCCTATCACCAGCCGATAACTCGCAGTGAAATAGAAGAGATTAGAGGAGTTAATGCTGCTCAAACTCTGCGCACTCTATCCCGGCATGAATTAATAACTGAACTGGGACGGCGAGAGCAACCAGGCAATCCTATTGAATATGGCACTACAGAAAATTTTCTCTATCATTTTGATATCTCTGATTTATCTCAGCTACCGAAGAGGGAAAAAATAAAGGAAAAGTTGCAGGATAAGAAGGAAGACTTCTCCTATGAAAAAAATTAGATTACAAAAATATATGGCCCGGGCTGGCATAGCTTCGCGGCGACAGTCAGAAGAGATCATAGCTGCCGGCAGGGTGAAGGTAAATGGCAAAATTGTGCAGGAGATGGGAACCAAGATTGATCCTGCCATCGATCAAGTTGAAGTAGATGGTGAAGAGATAGAACGCGAAAAACTGCGTTACTTCAAATTGCATAAGCCGGTGGGAGTGATTTCTTCAGCCTCTGATCCCCAGGGCCGGAAAACGGTGGTGGATTATGTTAATCATATCCCCCAACGGCTTTACCCCGTGGGCAGATTGGATTATAACTCCCGCGGTTTAATTTTGCTAACTAATGATGGCCGATTAACCAATATCCTTACCCACCCTTCTTTTGAAATCACCAAAACCTATCAGGTTCTGATAGCTAAGATATTGGCTGCTGAAGACTTAAAAAAATTAGAGCAGGGAGTTAGATTAAAAGACGGTTTAACTGCGCCAGCCAGAGTTAGCAGCGTGAGTTTTACTGAAGGCAATACTACTTTCATGTTTACCATCAGAGAGGGAAGAAAGCGTCAGATCCGCAGAATGGTGGCGACTTTAGGCTATGAGGTATTGGATTTAAAAAGAATTAAAATGGGACCCATAAGATTAAAGGATCTTAAGCCTGGAAAAGTCCAGGAGATCACCGGCGTTGAGCTGGAGAAATTGCTGTCTTTAAAGGATAGATATGGGTCGACCTCAAAATAATAGTTAAAGGGTGTTAATATGTTCTTACAAAAAATTAAACTACATGGTTTTAAATCCTTTGCCCAACCAACAACTTTAGATTTCACCAGCCCTTTAACGGCAATTGTAGGTCCTAATGGCAGTGGTAAGAGTAATATTGTAGATGCAGTGCGCTGGGTGATGGGGGAACAGAGCCCCACTGCTTTGAGAGGTAGCAGAATGGCTGATGTAATTTTCTCCGGCAGTAAACATAATAGCCCCATGAAAAAGGCCAGTGTTTCTCTGCAGCTGGATAACTCTCAGGGGCAGTTAGATTTAAAGGAAGAAGAAGTGACTATTACCAGAGAGGTTGTCCAGAGCGGTAACAGCAGTTACTATCTCAATGGAGAAAGTTGCCGCTTAAAGGATGTAGAAGAGGTGCTCTATGATACTGGTTTAAGTCGGGAATCCTATTCCATTGTAGGGCAGAATAGGGTGGAAGCTATAATTAAAAGCAGGCCGGAAAAATTACGGGAACTCTTTGAAGAAGCTGCTGGTATTACCCGCTACCGCAAGCGCAAAGAAGAGGCAGAGAAAAAACTGGCCAGAACTTCTCGGGATTTAGAGAGGGTAAATGATCTAATTGAGGAAATCAAAAGAAGGATTACCCCCCTTAAAGCTGAAGCGGAAAAGGCTAAAAAATACAAAAAGCTCTATGACCGCTTAAAGGAGTTAGAATGCTCTTATCTCTGCTCACGGCTTAAAAAAATTGAAAAAGATGTACAGTCTTTGCTTGAAAAAGAAAGTAATATTGAGAAGAAAAAGAATAAAGCAGAGCAGAAACTAAGCGATAAGAGAGAGGAACGGAACGAGCTTAAAACTGTCTACAATGATCATAAAAACCAACAGCAGGAAATAAAAGATAGAGGTTTTACTTTAAAAGCCAGACTGCAGGAAATAGATAATAACCTGGAGATTTTACAGGAAAGGGAAAATAATATCAAAGAGGATAAGGCAAGAATATCTCAGGAAAAAGAAGAGATTGCCGAACAACAGAGTTCCCTTTATGCTGATTTACAAAACACTTATACTCAACTAGAGGAGACAAAGGCTGAATTAGGCAGCCAGAAACATATTCTAGCCGATGTTTTACAGGCTTTAGAGAATAATGCTAAGGAGAAATTACTTCTCCAGGGGCAAAGAGGAGAATATAGCTTAGAAGAAATCAATAGTAAGACCACGGAGCTGCAAAATTCTCTCCTGACTATAAAAGAAAGAAAAGAGGCCTATCTACGCGATGTAGAGCGTATAAATAGGAACTTAGATGAACTCCAGGCCCAATCCCAAAAAATTAAGCAGCAAAAGGATAAACTCGAGCAGCAGCTCAAAGGAAAAACCAACAAATTAGAAAAAATTAATCAACAGCTCCTTGATTTAAAAAATGAGGAAGAAAAATTAAAAGAGAAGAAAGAGAAAGTAAGCCAGAAAATCGATAGATTACAGCAGGCCTATTCTCGCTATCGTTCTCGCTGGCAGGCTCACAAAAAAATGCAGCAGCAGGGCGAGGGCTATTATCAGGGGGTTAAAGCTGTACTCACTAATAAGAGTCTGCAGGGGATATTAGGTCCGGTGGCCGAGCTTTTAACTGTTCCCCAGAAATATGAAAGGGCAATATCTACTGCTTTAGGAAGCCGTCTGCAAAATATAGTGGTGAAGAGGGATAAGGAAGCACAGAGAGCCATTGCTTTTTTAAAGAAGGAAAAGGCTGGCCGGGCAACATTTTTACCCCTGGACATGATTGAAGGGCACTCACTTGATTTAGATAATCTAGCTCTTCCCAAGGGAGAAGATTTTATCGGTCTGGCCCTTGAATTAGTCACCTTTGATAAAGAGATAACACCTGTTGTTGAATACCTGCTTGGTCGGGTTCTGGTAACTGAGACCCTGGATTCAGCCACTGATATTGCCCGCCGCACCAATAAAAGGTATAAAATAGTTACAACCTCTGGTGAAATAATAAACCCCGGAGGAGCTATAACTGGTGGAAGTTCCAGAAATAAATCAGCTGCCCTCTTGGCTCGTTCCAGGAAGATTGAAGATTTAGCTAGAGCTGGCCAGAAAAGTCGCCAACAATTGCAGGATAAGAAATCTCAGCTGGCTGAACTAAAAAAAGAACAAGAAAAATTACAGCAAACCAGGCAGAAAGTATCCGGTAAAAAGCAAGATCTTCTACAGGAGATTAATTCCTGGCAGGCTAAAATTGAAAGCCAACAGGTTAAAATTAAGGAAATTGGCGACAGAGAAAAAAGTTTACAAGAAGAAAAAGATGATATTAAAATTAAAATAGATAGACTTATCCAGCGGCAGGATGCTCAGCAGGAGCGCTTGAGTTATTTTCAGCAATTATTGAGAGAAGAAAAGGAAAAATCGGCTAAAATTGATAAAAAGATTGCGCATAATATAAGAAAAAATAAATCTTTAGCTTCCTTTAGGCAGGAGGAAGAGCTTAAAGTAGCCAGATTTGAAGAAAAGAAGAACTCTCTCTTGCGAGAGATAAATAAACTGGAGCAAAGGCAATCAGAACTGGAGCAGAAGGTCGATAAACTGGAAGAGGAAGAAGAGGAAATTAAAAGAAGGAATAATAAACTTAAAAAAAGAAGGCTGGAACTCAAGGATAAAGAGGAAATTACCACCAAAGAGCTTAAAACGAACAAAGAAGAGCAGGAAGTTATAGCTAGCAGGGTAGATAATTTAGCAGCAGAGCTTGATGCTCTCATCACTGAACTTGAAGAGCTAGAGGAGCAGAAGAATGAGCTCCAGCAGCAAAGGCATTCTTGCCAGTTAAAGAAGGGCAAGTTAGAGGCTAAAAAGGAGAGAATCACCGGTCGCCTGGAAGACAGATATGATCTATCCTATGAAGAGGCTCTAGCCCAATATGAGCCCTCTCTTTCAGAAGAGGATCCCGGTGAAGAGATAAGCCAGTTGGAGAAGAAGATCAGAGCTTTAGGAGAGGTAAACTTAGGAGCTATTAAACAGCATAAAAATTTAAAGGAGAGATACGAGTTTTTATCCCAGGAAAAAGAAGATTTATTGCAGGCCCGAGAATCAATCCAGGGAGTAATAGCTGAGATTGAAGATAAAATGGGAGAGCTTTTCTATGAAACCTTTAACCTGGTAAAGGAACATTTTAAGGAAATTTTTCAGCAGCTTTTTGATGGAGGAGAAGCAAAATTGTCTTTAACTGACAGGGACGATCTCCTCAGCTCAGGGGTGGAGATTATAGCCCGTCCTCCAGGTAAAAAATTGAGCAAATTGACTTTGCTTTCTGGAGGAGAGAAGGCTCTTACCGCAATTGCTTTGATTTTTGCTTTTTTAAAGGTAAAACCCAGTCCTTTTTATCTCCTGGATGAAATTGATTCTCCTCTGGATGAAGCTAACCTGCATAAGTTTGCTAATTTTATTAGAAAATATCTTGATCACAGTCAATTTATACTCATAACCCATCGCAAGCAGATGATGGCGGTGGCTGACACTATCTATGGAGTGACGATGGCTGAAAGTGGTGTATCCCGCCTGGTATCACTGCAATTAGAGGAAGAGGAAGAAGAGATGGTAGTCTCTTAGTAAAAGTATAGCCTGGTAAGGCAATCTAATTTAAGGAGGAAAGATTTTTGCAGGAAAATAATATTCAGGGTATCAGTAAATTAGTAGTAGAAAAATTGGTGAACCGGAGTAATAAATTGAGTCAGGGGCGGCCTGTAGGTGCTATTGGTTATGTTGATGAAGAGGGAATAATATCCAGTTACAATAAATTAACTGATGGGGGAGTTTCTGGACTGCCCTTTCGGAAATTGCTAAAGAATATCTCAGCTCATGATAAGGCTTCTTTATTGGAGATGATCAATTCTTTACCAGATAATGCCGTCTATCTTGCTACTGATCCCGGACAGACCGGCATTGTGGTAAATACCAGGGCCATAAATGTCTTTAATCTGCCAGTGGTTAAAATAGGAGTTAAACATCAGCAGGTTGCTGGTATAGGAATTCTCTATCCCGAAAAGCAGCACTTTGAGCTGGCCACCCGTTCAGAAGAAGCTCAGTTAAACTCTCTGGCTGCCAGGACCATGGACGAAGAGAAAGAGGCCTTGAAAAAGATAGCTCGACTGCGCCTCAAATTTCTCGATATTTCCAGCAAGTTGACCATGGTGGAAAAGAAGGAGGAAAATAATACACCCCTCAAGAAAACTTGTACTTCAAATAACGGAGATGATGCATGGCAGATACCTCGCCATGAGGTCAGTTCCCTAGAGGAAAGTTTTGCCCAAAATCTGGTGGAAAAATCCCTGGCAGTGGAGCCAGGAAGAGAGGTGGCTGCCTTCGGTGAGATAGATGATAATGGTCATATAACCTGCTGTAGCGAGATAATAGTAGGGGGAATGGGTTATATTCCTTCCCGGTTGATGGCTTCCAGTTATAAAGAGATAAATAAACGCTCTTTGCGTGAGGCCTATACCGAGATTATCCCATTAAATACGGTTATCGTCCATACTCATCCTGGAGGTTCTGGGGTGATGCATATGAGCGATGCCATGGCCGGTCCGGGCATGTGGGGTCGTCCCATTGTTGCCGTGGGCCATGATGAAAAGGGTAATATTAAAGGGGCGATGAGTATTGAGCCTCAGGATAAGCTCTTTGAACTGGCTGAGGAAAAAGAAGAATTGGAGCAAAGATTTTTTGAAGTTGATAATCCCGAAGAAGAGGTAAAGCTGCGCAAAAGGCGCTATAAAATTGCCCAGGAATTTACGGATATCTGTGAGCAATTAGAGATAAAGGAGGTCGCTTAAAGGCAATGTTTGATTTTTTTAAAAAAGATGAAGCAGAAAATAAAAAGGAAAAACCAGAGGAAGAATTAGAGGAAGCTGATAAAATCCTCCAGGACGAAGAGGAGGTAGAGAAAGGTTTTTTCCAGCGTTTGAAAGAAGGACTGGCTAAATCCCGGCAGGGTTTTATTGATAAAGTGAGCTCAGTCTTTAATCGCAGTAATATTGACGATGATTTTTATGAAGAATTAGAGGAGACCTTAATCCAGGCTGATGTAGGGGTCAAAGCTACCATGGATTTAATTGCTGACTTAGAACAGATTGTAGAAGAAGAGGAGATAACTGAGCCTCAGGACCTCTATGAGATTTTCCAGGAAAAAATTCGCAATATATTAGGGGAAAATGACCAGATTTTAAAACCCTGGCAGGGGCTTAAAGTTCTCATGGTTGTAGGTGTAAATGGAGCCGGTAAAACTACTACTATTGCCAAACTTACCCATCGTTATCAAAAAGAGGGCCAGAAGGTTTTGTTAGCTGCCGGTGATACCTTTAGAGCTGGTGCCATTGACCAATTGCAGGAGTGGGGGAGAAGGCTTAATACCGATGTTATCTCCCAGACTGAAGGGGCAGATGCAGCAGCCGTTGCCTATGATGCTATCCAGGCTGCTAAATCTAGGGAGGCTGACCTTTTAATCGTCGATACTGCAGGCCGCCTCCACACCCAAAAGAATCTGATGAAAGAGCTAAAGAAAGTGAGGCGCATTATCGGTCAGGAAGCTGGAGAAGAAGCAGTAGAAGTGATGCTGGTAGTTGACGCCACCACCGGTCAAAATGCTTTAAACCAGGCTAAACTTTTCCATGAAGCTGTTTCTGTTGATGGTATTACCCTGACTAAATTAGATGGGACGGCCCGAGGCGGAATCGTTCTGGCCATCAAAAAGGAGCTTGATTTGCCTATACGCCTGATTGGCGTGGGGGAAAGAGCTGCTGATCTGCAGGACTTCAATCCCGACAAATTTGTGGAAGCTTTATTTACCAATAACTAAAAATCCAGCCCTGGACCTTGACAGCTGCCTATATTTCAGTTATAATATCCCCTGTAAAGTTAAAACACTTAACACTACAGGGTGATTTTTTTGTTAGAAAAGACCATCACCATCAGTAAACTGTTTGATTTTTATGGTTCCCTTTTAACTGCCCGGCAGCAGGAGATAATGAAATATTACTTTTATCATGACCTCTCCCTGCGTGAAGTAGCTGATAATCTAGAGATTAGCCGCCAGGGGGTCTATGATCATCTGCAGCGAGCTGAAAAGCAATTACAGGAATATGAGGATAAACTGGGTTTGTTAGGCAGTTATCGAACCATCCAGAGACAGACTGATTTTTTAAAACGGCGTTTGCAGGATAACAGACCCATTAACAAAGGAGAACGCCAGGAATTACTGCAGGCAGTGGAAAAGATTGCTGACTGCCTATAGGGGGTTAAATTATGGTTTTTGAAGGATTGGCAGAAAAGTTACAGGAAACCTTTAAAAAATTAAAGGGTAAAGGCAAACTTTCTGAGGATGATGTTAAGTCAGCCTTAAGAGAAGTCAAAATGTCCCTCCTGGAAGCCGATGTTAACTACAAAGTGGTTAAGAAATTTATCAGTCAAATAGAAGAGCGGGCTATCGGTAAAGAAGTGATGGATAGTCTGACCCCGGCTCAGCAGGTTATTAAGATTGTAAATGAAGAACTGACTGCTCTGATGGGCGGGGAGCATGAAGGATTAGAATTGGCCTCTGAACCACCGACTATTATTATGTTAGTGGGACTGCAGGGTTCTGGTAAGACAACTTCAGCCGGTAAATTAGCTCGCCATTTTAAGCAGCAGGGAAAAAATCCCCTCCTGGTAGCAGCTGATGTTTACCGTCCGGCAGCGATTCAACAGCTGGAGGTTTTAGGGGATAGATTGGAGCTTGATGTTTTCCAAATGGGTAGTGATAATGACCCGGTGGATATTGCTAAAGGAGCAGTCTCTTCGGCTGAAAAAAATGGCAATGATATAATAATCATTGATACTGCAGGTAGACTCCATATAGATGAAGAATTGATGGCAGAGTTAAGCCGCATTCAGGAGGCTATTACACCGGAAGAAATACTCCTGGTAGTAGACGCTATGACAGGACAGGATGCTGTTAATGTAGCCCAGAATTTTTCTGACCAGCTGGATATAGATGGCATGTTGATGACAAAACTCGATGGTGATGCCAGAGGTGGAGCAGCTCTCTCCATTAAAGAAGTTACCGGTAAGCCCATCAAGTACGTTGGGGTAGGAGAAAAGCTTGATGCTTTAGAGCCCTTCCATCCCGACCGGATGGCTTCCAGAATTTTAGGTATGGGCGATGTTTTAAGTTTAATAGAGAAGGCCGAGCAGAGCATAGATGCTGAAAAGGCCAAAAAGTTAGAGGAGAAGCTCCGCAAGGATCAATTCACTTTAGAGGATTTTCTGGACCAGATGGATCAGGTCCGCAACATGGGTCCCCTTGATGAAATAATGGGTATGATTCCCGGACTGGGCGGGGCCAAGCAACTGAAAAATTTACAGATGGATGATAAGCAGCTGGATTATATTGAAGCCATTATTAAATCCATGACTAAAGAGGAGAGGCGCAATCCCGATGTGATCAATGGCAGTCGCCGTCGTCGGATTGCCAGAGGGAGTGGCACCAGTGTCCAGGAAGTAAATCGTCTGTTAAAACAATTTAAGCAGACCCGTAAACTGATGAAGAAAATGAATTCCCAGAAGGGTAAGATATCTAAAGGGGGATTAAATCTTCCCTTCATGAATTAAGTTAACAAATATATCAGGTCTATTGTAAAAACAAATAAAGTTTTGTTTCAAATAATTGATAATATATGAGTAATGATCACATAAAGGAGGTGTTAGCATGGCTCTTAAAATTAGACTTAAGCGTATTGGTAAGAAGCGGGATGCTGCCTTTAGATTAATAGTATCAGACTCTAAAAATGCCCCCACAGGAAGGTTTGTGGAAGAGATTGGTTTTTATGACCCCACCAAGCAACCTTCTGAGGTAAGGATAAATGAAGAGAAGGCCTTAGAATGGTTAAAAAATGGTGCCCGCCCTTCTAATACTGTGCGCAGTCTCTTTAAAGATACCGGAGTCTGGGCTCAGCATAAAGGGAATACCAATTAAAGGAGGTTGACCTATGAAGGAAATCGTGGAAGTTATTGCCCGCTCAATTGTCGATAATCCTGATCAGGTGAAGGTTAGTGAAGAAAGAGGGAAAAAAAGCGTCAGGATCAAACTTTCTGTGGCTGATGAAGATATGGGTAAAGTGATTGGTCGTCAGGGTCGGATTGCCCGAGCAATTAGAACAGTGGTCAAGGCAGCAGCGACCAAAGCCAATAAGAAAGCAATTCTGGATATAGAATAGCAGAAGGTTTGGTGATGATAGGTGAGCAAAGAACTTATAGTTATTGGTAGAATTGTCCGTTATCAGGGCAATAAAGGCCACCTCAGGGTTGTTCCCTTAACCGATAATAATAGCAGGTTTTTCAACCTCGATAAAGTTATACTGGAAGCCCCCGAGGGAAATCGCGAGTTAGCTCTGGAAGAGGTGAGAGAACATAAAGGTTTTATTGTTCTCAAGCTGGCAGGTATAGATTCCCTGGCAGAGGCTGAAAAACTACGGGATTGTTTTTTAAGCATTCCCGAAGGGGATCTGCCTGATCTTACCGGGGATAACTATTATATTTATCAACTTAAGGGCATGGAAGTTGTTACTGATACCGGTAAAGTCCTGGGCCAGGTCAAAGACGTCAGAACCGATACTGGTACTGATGTTTTTCTCGTCTCTGGTGGAGAAAAGGAATACATGATACCGGCAGCCCAGGAGATAATCCTAAATATCGATGAAAATAAAGGTAAGATCACAGTTAGGCCGGTTCCCGGACTGCTGAATCTTTAGTAGAATCAGGACAGGAGATTTTTGCTATGAACTTTGATATCCTCACAATTTTTCCAGAAATATTCCCCGGTCCTCTGGCCAGCAGTATCACTGGACGGGCTTTATCTGAAGGGATAATCTCTGTTAACCCCATTGATATCAGAAATTATAGTGAAGATAAACATAAAAATGTTGATGATTATCCCTATGGCGGTGGAGTAGGTATGGTAATGCAGCCAGGACCTATTTACCGTGCTCATGAGGACCTTCTGCAGCGGTATGATTATAGCCCGGAAACGATCTTATTATCTCCCCAGGGAGAGAAATTCTCGCAAAAGCTGGCTAAAGAACTGAGCCAGGAAGAGGGAATTATCTTTATCTGTGGTCATTATGAGGGCGTTGATGAGAGAGTTAGAGATCTCGTTGTGGATAGGGAAATATCTCTGGGTGATTATGTTTTGACCGGGGGCGAGCTGCCAGCGATGGTTTTGATAGATGCTATCTCAAGGATGCTACCTGGAGTTATAGGTGATGCTGACTCACCCCAGCAGGATTCCTTTTATCAGGGTATTCTGGATTTCCCCCAATATACCCGACCGCAGGAATTTAAGGGGTTTAAAGTGCCTGACATCCTGCTTAGCGGTCATCATGCTAAAATTGAACGCTGGCGAAAAAAGCAGGCTCTAAAAAGAACCTGGTTACGCCGACCCGATCTCCTGGAAGAAACAGAACTAAAAGATGAAGATATTGAGTTATTACAGGAAATAAAACAAGAAGTGGAAGGACAAGATTAAATAAATGGCTAATGATAGACAATTTTCTGGTGACAATTTAGCTGAAGAAAAACCAGCCCCGGTATATATAGCTCTAATTCATCATCCAGTTTATAATAAAAATGGCAAAGAGATTACCACCACCATAACTAACTTAGATTTGCATGATATCTCAAGAGCCGGGAAAACTTATAATATTGCTGGTTACTACGTTGTTAACCAGTTAAAATCACAGCAGGCCCTGGTTAAAAGAATGAAGAAGTACTGGACCGGAGGCAAGGGGGCTGAGTTCAATGAAAACCGCCATGAAGCTTTCTCGGTGCTCAACATTGTAGATTATCTTGAAGATGCTATTGAAGAGATTAAGACTTCAGAGGGTGAAACCCCTACTCTGGTGACGACTTCAGCTAAAACTTATCCTCACACCAGTCCGGTATCTTTTGCCAGGCTTAGAGAGGAGATCAACTGCTCTGAAAAACCCTTTCTACTTCTCTTTGGAACTGGTTGGGGATTGACTGATAAGACAATAAAATCCTGTGATTATCTGTTGGAGCCCGTGGCAGGACGGGGAGATTTTAATCATCTCTCAGTCCGCAGCGCCGCTTCCATTATTTTAGATAGATTGTTAGCACCAGCCTGGTGGAAAAATAGTAATTGATTTGACGAAAGGAGGGAAAACCATGGATATTATCAATAAAATTGAACAGGAACAACTGCGCGATGATATACCAGATTTTAATCCTGGTGATACCGTTAAGTTAGAAATTAAAGTAAAAGAAAGCGATAAAGAAAGAATCCAGCCCTTTGAAGGAATTGTGATTAGAAGGCAGGGTTCTGGCAGCAGGGAGACCTTTACGGTGAGGAAATTCTCCCATGGAGTAGGGGTAGAGAGAACTTTTCCTCTCCACTCACCTAACCTTGCAAATATTGAAGTCGTTAGAGAGGGAGATGTTAGTCGGGCTAAGCTATATTATCTCCGAGAAAGAAGAGGTAAAGCAGCCCGGGTTAAAGAGCGTAAAAGAGCCCGTCTTCTAGAGATGGAAGGTGTGGAGTCAATTGAAGATCTCGATGAAGAGGCTCTGGAAGAATTAGAGGCTATAGACGAAAATCCAGAGCAGCTTGAAGATTAAAATACCAGCGGAGGTGAGGGGTTGACCTTCACCTCCTTTTCTATCAGGAGAGATAGCAAAGATGAGTGAAAAAATCAACTGGTTTCCAGGTCATATGGCCAAAGCCCTGCGCCAGGTAGAGGAAAAGCTAAAACTGGTAGACCAAATAATAGAGATAAGAGATGCCAGAATACCCCAGTCCAGTGGGAACCCCGAATTGGCCGATATTATCGAGGAGCAGGAAATCACTCTGGTTTTAAATAAAGTTGACCTGGCAATAGCGAAGATAACCAGGCTATGGTTAAAACATCTGCGGGAGCAGCACCAGAATGAATATAGGTCTGTAATTACTTTAAATGCTCTAAAAGGCCAGGGTAAGGAGCAGCTATTAAAGGAATTAAACTTATCCTATAACTCCATCACTGTTAAAAGAGAAGAAAAGGGATTAAAACCCAGACCCCTTAGAGTTATGGTCACGGGAATTCCCAACTCTGGCAAATCCACTCTGATAAATTTACTGGCCGACCAGGGTAGCGCTAAGACCGGCAGTAAACCGGGAGTAACCAGGGGACAGCAGTGGATTAAAGTTGGCAATAACATCGAACTCCTCGATACCCCGGGTTTATTATGGCCTGACATCACTGATAAAGAAATGGGCTATCGTTTAGCTATCTGTGGCTCCATTAATCCAGAAGTGGTTGATAAGGAGCTTTTAGCCTGTCGCCTACTTGATTACCTGCGAAAGCTAAATCCCCAGGCGATAGAAAAGAGATACCAGGTAGAGGACGTCGGCGAACATAGTTATGACCTACTTGCTAAAATAGGTCGACGGCGAGGATGTCTAATGAGCGGAGGAAAAGTTGACCGGCATAGAGCGGCTGGAATCCTCCTGCAGGAGTTTCAGCAGGGAACCCTGGGTAGACTGACCCTGGAATTCCCCCCTGAGCTTTTAGAGAAGGAGGATAATAGATAAATGGCTAGAGATAAAATTTCAGCTACCAAAATAAGAGAAATGACCATCAAAGAATTAAAGGATTTTTATGCTCAAAAGAAGCCTGAAGCAGAGGATATTGAGCTTTTAACTGCAGACCATCGTAAAGGTGTGCAAAGGCTGGCCAGCAGGTTAAAAAGAAAACTCAAAGAGGAAAAGAAATTACAACAGCAGTGGGAAAGCAAGGAGGCCTATTGCAATAAGTTGCGCTCTCGCGGTTATGAGAGAATCTGTGGTATTGACGAAGCCGGTCGGGGCCCTTTAGCAGGCCCGGTGGCAGCCGGGGCAGTTATTTTACCACCTGATTGTTACATACCCGGTCTCGATGATTCGAAAAAGATATCGGCTTCTCGGCGTCAGGAGTTAGCAGAGGAAATTAAAGCAAAGGCTTTAGCCTGGGAAGTGCAGTTAATCCCTAATACTAAAATTGATGAAATCAATATACTTAGGGCAGCCTCTCTGGCCATGGAGAAGGCATTAACAGGCCTGAATTCTGAGCCTGATTATCTGCTTGTTGATGGAGAAATGACTATCAATAGCAGTATTCCTCAGGAGAAGGTGATAGATGGAGATGCCCGAATTAATGTCATAGCTGCTGCTTCAATTTTAGCCAAAGTAACTCGAGATGCTCTGATGGTAAAATATCATGACCAATATCCGCATTATAATTTTGCCAGCAATAAAGGTTATGGCACGGCTGAGCATATTGCTGCCCTGGAAAAACATGGGCCTTCACCTCTTCATCGTCAGTCTTTTCAAGTCGTAGCTGATAATGCTGTTAATGGTCAATCTTAATCAATCTTAATCAATATTAATCTATCTTAATCTATCGAACTATTTTTTTAAAATTTTTGGAGGACTGATAAAGTGAAGGCAAAAGTTATAACTAGAGGGGCAATGATTACTGGAATTTATATCGTCATTACTTATCTTTTAGCTCCTGTCAGTTTTGGTCCCCTTCAGTTTAGATTAGCGGAAGCTCTTACTGTGCTTCCTATTCTTTATCCAGAAGCAGTGCCGGCTCTCTTTCTTGCTGTCATGCTCTCTAATATAATAGGTGGTTTAGGATTAGTCGATATTATTGGTGGCAGTTTAGTGACTTTACTGGCTGCTGCTGTTACCTATAAATTTCGCCACAGCATCATAGCTTATTTAAGTCCCATAATTTTTAATGGTCTGCTGGTTAGTTTATATTTAGCTCTTCTTTTTGAGTTACCCTACTGGCTTACAGCAGTGCAGATAACGATAAGCCAGGCCGTAGTAATTTTGCTCTTTGGTAACCCTCTGATTAGATTTCTCCGGTCCCGCCAGGAAAACAGCAGATATCTTTAAAATTCTTCCCCAAAAGGAGAATAAACCATTGAAATACCAGGAAAGCTATTTCAATTTAATTCCAGATTGTGTTTTTTATAAAAAGGTCGATGGCACAATAACCTGGGTTAATCAGGCTGCCATAGAGACTACCGGACTTTCACGTGAAGAATTGATAGGCAGTTATTGTCAGGATGTCTGGCCCAGTGGTGCTGAGAAGTGCAAAACATGCCCTACAGATAAAGTCAGGGAGACCAAGAAAGCTGCCGAGATTGAAATTGAGCTCTTTGATGGAGATTTTTATCGAGTTAGAGCATATCCTGACTTTAATGAACAGGGAGAACTCATTGGTATTTTAGAGATAGCTGAAAATATCGACACCGAAGTTTCAGCGCGTGATACCATTCGGGAGACCATCTATGACTTGAGCACCACTCAGGAGAGAATGGTTTCTATATTAAATAGTATTGATGCTCTAGTTTATGCTGTTGATATAATTTCTGGCCGGGTAGTCTTTATCAATGGTTATGGCAAAGAATACTTTGGCAATGTTATCAATGAGTATGCCTATGAAGTCTTAGCTCATGAAAATAAAAGTGATTATTACCGGCAACCTGATTATTATGATGACCGCTTTTATAGCTTTTATCATCAGGATATGTTTTTTCAAGTAAGAGAAAAATTGATGGACTGGCTGGGAGGTCAGCAGGTAAAACTGGTCTTAGGAACTGATATCACCAATTTTGTTGGCGTGCAGAAGGAATTGATTCAGGAGCAGGAAAAATTTGCTCGGTATTTCAACAGTGCCCCCTTTGGTATATTTTTAATCGATAA
The DNA here is from genome assembly GCA_003553485.1 of Halanaerobiaceae bacterium. Taxonomy (GTDB): domain Bacteria; phylum Bacillota; class Halanaerobiia; order Halanaerobiales; family Halarsenatibacteraceae; genus T1SED10-84. The sequence goes on from PWEJ01000077.1 coordinate 82,647, forward strand.
AGAGGGGGATATTTTAGAGGCCAACCCTGAAGCCAGCAATATAACCGGTTACAGCCAGGAAGAACTGGCCAATCTATCGGGGAGCAAGCTAATGCCCCAGGATAAGAGAGATGAGTACTCGGATATAATTGCCTCCACCTTTGAACGAGGTACTATTGAAATAGATACCCAATTAATCTGTCGCAACGAAACCCATATATCGGTAGAAATAAATGCAGTTACTCTCTCTGAGGAAAGGATATTGGCCTTTATCGATGATATCTCCAAAAGAAAGATGATTGAGAGAGCTGTTAACAAGCAGTGGGCTTATTTTAAAGAGCTTTTTGAAGGTTCCCTGGAAGCCATCGCCCTCCTGGATGACCGGGGGCGAATAATCAGGATAAATAAAAGCTTTCGAGAGATTTTTGGTTATAAAATTGGCGAAGTTGAAGGAAGGATGATCGATGATATAATAGCTCCTCCCAATTTAAAGGAGGAAGCAGAAGATTTGACCCAGAAAATTATCGCCGGTGAGATCTATTCCGGGGAATCTATTAGAATGACTAAATCTGGCAATAAGATTGACGTAGCAGTGAAAAGCTTTCCCATAAAACATGATGATGAACTGATAGGTATCTATGCTATCTATCAGGATATCTCGGCGCGCAAAAGAGAAGAGGAAAAAACCCGCTATTTATCTTTTCATGATCAGATGACCGGTCTTTACAATCGCCGTTATTTTGAAAATGAGCTGGAAAGATTAGAAAATTCTCGAATTATCCCTATCAGTATTATGATAGCTGACTTAGATGGATTGAAAGAAATAAATGATAATTTTGGTCATTCAGAAGGAGACCGCTATATTAAAAAATCTGCCGAAATAATTAATTCAGTAACCCGGGAAGAGGATGTAGTTGCTAGAATTGGAGGAGATGAGTTTGCTATTATCCTGCCAGAAGCTGGCAATAAAGCAGCTCAAAAAATTAAAAGACGCATCCACCAAAAATGCCAGGAAATAGATGAAGATTTCGGGCCTAAACCAGTCCACATCTCCGTGGGCTGTGCCACAAGAACTGAGGCTGACCAGCCTCTATGGGAGATTTACAAGAAAGCTGATGCCAGAATGTATCAGGAAAAGAGGGAGCGGAGAAAATGATAGATTTGGTTGATTTTGAAACAGCCCGGGAAAGGCTAAATTCTCATATTTACAAAACGCCCCTGGAAGAATTGCGTTTTTGGCCTGACTTTTCCCGAGCCACCAATCGTTATCTCACCAACCACTATTTAAAATTGGAATCACAACAGAAAACCAGAAGCTTTAAAGTTCGCGGTGCCTTCAATAAACTAATTTCTCTATCAGATGCTGAGAAGGAGCAGGGAGTGCTGGCAGTTTCCTCGGGGAACCATGGAGCTGCCGTCAGTTATGCAGCCAGTCTGTTAGGTATTAAAGCTCTAATTGTAGTTCCTGAGCCCACTCCGGAAGCCAAGATTAAACTTATCAAGCATTTTGGAGCTGAGGTCAGGGTTACCGGAGTAGATTATAATGAAGCGCAGCAGGAAGCCAATAGATTGCTGGAGCAAAACTCCTTCATCTATGTCGACCCCTGCTCTGATCCTGAAGTTATAGCAGGACAGGGGACTATGGCCTTTGAAATACTGGAGCAAAACCCCGAAATCAAAAGGATCATAATGCCTGTAGGTGGCGGAGGGCTAATAACGGGAGTAGGTCTGGCAGCCCGCCAACTGAAGCCAGAGATAGAGATCATCGGAGTTCAGACTGAGGCCTGTCCGGCGATGATTAAATCAGTTAAGGAAAATAAATTTTACGCCGAATATCCCATAAGAAAAAGTAATTGTGATGCTCTTTTGGGAGGGATAGGAGAGATTCCCTTTAAAAATTCTGCTGAGGCCTTTGATGAAGTTCTGGCGGTTAGTGAGCTTGCAATCAAGCGTTCTCTGCGTTATATTATTGAAGAAGAAAAAGTCATGGCTGAGCCCTCGGCTGTACTGGGGCTGGCAGTTTTGCTTGAGTATCCCGGCTTGACTCTTCATCCCCTGGCGGCCAGCAAAGATAAGCTTTTAGCTGACCAGGAACTGGAGGAGCCACTGCCTACAGCCCTTATTATTTCCGGCGCCAATATTGATAGAAAATTATTAGGCCGTCTTTTTCAGGAGGAGGAATTTAAATTATGGAAATTTCCCGGTTTGGAGTAGAAGAGTGGATGAATACCTACGAACAGGAAGCTCGTTATAATACCGGCGAAACCTGCGTGGAATCACTGACGCTTAAAGAATTGCTTAATCTCACCGGGGAAGCAGAGGGCCTTTTAGAAATGATAAAGACCATGAAATTAGATTATGGTTACATAAGAGGCTCAGATAATTTTCGCCAGGAAGTTGCCAGACTCTATCAAAATATGACTCCTGATAATATTCTGGCCACCCATGGCGGCAGCGGCGGGAACTTTTTAGCTCTCTACACTCTGGTAAATCCCGGCGATAAAATAATCTCTCTCAGGCCCACCTATCAGCAGCTTTATTCCATACCGGAGTCCTTCCAGGCTAGAGTGGAGATTTTAGAGCTAAAATATGAAGATAACTTTTTGCCGGATTTAAATCAGTTAGCCCGGCTGATAGATAAAGATACCAGATTAATATGTCTCAATAACCCCAATAATCCCACCGGTGCGGTGATGGGTAAAGAAATCTTAAGTGAAATTGTCTCCTTAGCTGCTAAATATGATTGCTATATTCTCTGTGATGAGGTTTACCGGGGCCTCAATCACGACCCGGATAGCACCATCCCTTCCATTGTTGACCTCTATGATAGGGGGATAAGTGTAGGCAGCATGTCTAAAGTTTACTCTCTGGCCGGTATCCGCTTAGGCTGGGTGGCTGCAGCTAAGGAGATTATTGAAGAATGTCAAAGGCGGCGGGACTATACCATTATAAGCTGTGGGAAAATCGATGATTTTATCGGTGCTCTGGCGCTTAAAAATAAAGATAAACTAAAGGAAAGAAATTTCCCCAAGGTTTTAGCCCAGCGAGAAATTTTAGATGACTGGATAGCAAAACAGCCTGAGCTTGAATATGTCAGGCCAGAGGCTGGTTCAGTTGCCTTTATTAAATATGATCTCGATATCTCCTCCAGGGAGTTTTGCCAGAGATTGATGGAGGAAAAGGGAGTGCTTTTGGTACCAGGATCCTGTTTTGCCCGGGAGGGCTTTTTCCGCCTGGCCTTTGCCGGCAACAGAGCAGAATTAGAGCAGGGATTGAAGGAGATCAGTTCTTTTATTAAAAATCTCAAGTAAAATGAAATTACAATATATATAGGAGGTGTTCTGTCAATATGTTTACAGAATCAAAAAGATTAGCAGATATATCATTAGCAGATATCAGAGTGGTCTTTGATAGGGCCAATAAGTTAGAGGCTGAAGGCCGGGATATTATCCATATGGAGATTGGTCGGCCGGATTTTGATACACCGGCAGAGATAAAAAATAAAGCCAAAGAAGCCCTTGATGAAGGGATGGTCCATTATACTTCCAATCACGGTCTCTATGAATTGCGGGAGGAATTTGCTGCCAAACTCAAGCGAGAAAATAATATTGAGCTTTCTCCGGAGGGTATAATAGTGACCACTGGAGCGATGATGGCCCTGACGACAGCTGTTCTGGGCCTGGTTGATGAAGGAGAAGAGGTGTTGATTCCTTCACCGGGCTACCCTTCCTTCTTTAAGCAGGTAAAATTAGCAGGAGCTACCCCTATAGATGTGCCCCTGGCTTTAGAGGATGGTTTTAGTTTATCCCGAGAAGTATTAGCAGATAAGTATAGTGAGAAGACTAAAATGTTGGTATTAAATTCTCCTAATAATCCCACTGGAGCGGTACAGGACAAAAAAGCCCTGCAAGAGGTAGCGGAATTTGCTAAAGAAAAGGATATTTACGTCCTGGCAGATGAATGTTATGAGAAGTTTGTCTTTGAAGGTGAGCATATCAGCATTGCCAGTCTCCCTGGTATGCAGGAACGGACTCTCACAGTTCACAGCACTTCTAAATCCTTTTCCATGACCGGCTGGAGAATTGGCTTCATTTCTGCTCTGCCGGAGATTATTGACTCACTTATTAAAGTACCTCAAAATATGATTTTATCAGCAACTGCCTTTGCTCAGGCCGGCAGTATCGCTGCTTACCAAAAAGGAGATAGTCTAATCGAGCCCATGATTAAAGCCTTTGCAGAGAGAAGAAAAATTGTAGCAGATTATTTGACCAGGATGCCTGGCGTTAAATTTGCTGAACCTGGCGGAGGTTTTTACGCCTTTCCCGATATCAGTGCCACGGGACTGGAGCCCATGGATTTTTGTGAATATCTTCTGGAAGAGGCTGGCGTAGCAGTTGTACCTGGTGATGATTTTGGCAAAGCAGGAGAGGGATGCATTAGAATTGCCTTCACCTGTGCCACCGAGCGAGTTGAAGAAGGGATGGAGCGCATGTTAAAGGCCGTAAAAAAGCTCAATTAACATAGATTTTATTGCTTAATAATCACTGTAAAAGAGTCCCTTGCAAAATGCAAAAATAAAAATAAAAATATTAATTTTATGCCTGCTTATCAGCTTTTATAAGCAGGTTTTTTAATTTTTTAGTAATATTTTGCAGGAAATATTTGGAGAAAGGAGAATATCAATCATATTACCTTATTTTAGGAGGCGAGATAATGACCCTTCATAATCAGCAAGTTGGTTATGCCGGACAGGAGACAGCCAGGGAATATCTGCTGGCCGAGAATTTTAATATTATCCAGGAAAATTATCGCTGTAAATTAGGAGAAATTGATTTAATCTGTAGCAGAGAAAAAGAACTCATCTTTGTGGAAGTTAAGACTGATTTGACAGGTTATTTTGGACCGGCAGAGTACCGGGTGGGAAAGAAAAAGCAACGCCGCCTGAAGAGAGCAGCCCTTTATTTCCTGGCTCAAAATAAACCCCATTATCGTCAGGACTGGCAGTATCGCTTTGATGTAATCACAGTTAAGGCCTCTTTAAATTATGATTATCCGCCCCTTGAAGAGAGAACTGATAAAAAGATAATAGATCTACAGAAGATAGAAATAAATCATTATGAGAATGCTTTTTGAAGTTAAATAGGCTATTTAAACTAAATTAGCAGGGAGGAAGATTAGATGCCGGTAAATATTTCATCTGGAACACTCTTTGGTTTAGAGGCCCGCCTGGTGATGGTGGAGATAGATATAAGTAGAGGACTGCCTGCCTTCTCTGTAGTGGGGCTACCAGACAGGGCTTTGCAGGAATCAAAGGAGCGGGTGCGCTCTGCTTTGAAAAACTCCAACTTGCCCTATCCGGACCGCAGAATCACCATCAATCTAGCCCCGGCTGACCAGAAAAAGGAAGGTCCCCAATTTGATCTGGCCATTGCCCTGGGGCTTTTAGCTGCCCAGGGCTCAATACCTGCTAAAAATTTGAGTGATACTTTCATCGTTGGTGAACTATCTTTAGCAGGAAAAGTGAGAGCAGTGAGAGGGGTGGTGCCCTTTCTGGAACTGGCTAAAGCTGCTGGAGCTAAGAATTTTATCTTTCCCCGGGCTAACAGAGAGGAACTTCCTGATATCCCTGATATAAAATACATTCCTGTAAAAAATTTAGCTGAAATCTCTGCCAGCCTGCAAAATATCAAAACCCTTCCTTCCTGGCAACCAACCTTTAGCTATGAAGAACTTGTGGCTCAGGACAAAAAGAGAAAAAGTTCAGGGATAAAACTGGAGGATATTAAAGGTCAGTTACCGGCCAAAAGAGTGCTGGAGATAGCTGCTGCCGGCAATCATAATCTGCTTTTTATCGGTCCACCAGGCTCCGGCAAGACTCTCTTAGCCCGGTCCCTGGCTGAATTATTACCTCCCTTAAAACCCATTGAAGCCAGGGAGGTCGCCCTGATAGCCAGTGCTGCCGGCCTGAAAAGTGAGATCAGCCGGCAAAAGATAAAGCGTCCCTGGAGAGACCCCCACCACTCTATCTCTACAGTGGGTCTTATCGGTGGGGGCAAAACTGTAACACCAGGAGAGGTGACTTTAGCCCACCGGGGAGTTTTATTTCTCGATGAAATACCGGAATTTAAAAGAGATGTCCTGGAAAATCTGCGTCAGCCTTTAGAAAAGGGGGTTATTAATATCATCCGCCAGACCTATAATGTTAAATTGGCTGCTGACTTCCTGTTGATAGCAGCCATGAACCCCTGTCCCTGCGGTTATCAAAATAACAAAGATGAGGGCTGCCGTTGTACCCCTTATCGGATTGCAGAATACCGGGGCCGTCTCTCAGGCCCTCTACTGGATAGGATTGACATTCATTTTGAGGTACCGGCTTTAAAGCCAGAAGAGATTGTCTATTCCAATAATGGTGGTCCTACCACTGCTGAAGTCCAGGAGAAGGTTTTAAAAGCCAGAAAGAGACAGAGTGAGCGACAGGCAATTTTTAGTGACGATGAAGTTGAAATCTGGAATTCTTCCCTTGATTATAATACTCTGGAAGAGATCTGTCAATTGACCTTCCGGGAAAGGCAATTTTTAGCTAGAGCCTTTAAAGGTTTAGGGCTCAGTGCCCGGGCCTTTGATAAGATATTGCGGGTAGCCAGGACAATTGCTGACCTGGATAATTCTAAGAGCGTAAAAGAAGAGCACCTTTCTGAAGCTCTAATTTATCGCCCCCAACTATTATAACTTCTATTGGTTATAATAGTATAACTTTTATTGCAAAAAGCTCAAAAGTAAGGTAAAATAGCTTTAGTTAATAAAGTAAATTGTGTTCTTATTTTCCTGGCATTTAAATTATCTCACTAGCATTTAATTTATCTCAAAAAATATTTTTTATAACAATAGCTTATCTTATAGCAGAAGCTTAATTGAAAAAGCAAATAGCAGGTGAAAGTTATGGAACCCTATTATAAGTATTCTGATTTTTTAAAGGAAAAGCACGGGGAAAAGACTTACAAGCTGCCCTTGAACTTACCCCTTACTTGCCCTAATCGTGATGGCCAGCTAGGGGATAAGGGCTGTTATTTTTGTGGTGAGGAGGCAGCTGGTTTTGAGAGTGAGCCAGAGGAATCTATCCGCCAGCAGCTTCTGGAACTTAAAGAATATATAGGTCCCAGGTTTAATGCAAATAAATTTATCGCCTATTTCCAGAACTTCACCAATACCTATCTCCCTCTGCCTCGCTTAAAAATGTATATACGTGAAGCCCTCACAGTGGAGGATATAGTGGAGGTTTCTCTTTCCACCAGGCCTGACTGTGTAGACTATGAATATCTAAAGGCTATAAAGAGCCTGGTCAACACAGTTAATAGCGAAGTGGCCTTGAGCTTAGAATTAGGGCTGCAGTCTGTTAATTATCACAGTTTACAAAGGGCTAATAGAGGTCATACTTTAGCTCATTTTATTGATGCCGTCCTGACTGCCAGAACCTGTAATTTTGAACTTGGGGCTCATCTGATTTTAAACCTGCCCGGTGATGATATGGAAGATGTCAAAGAGAATGCCCGTATCTTATCGGCTTTAAGGGTAGATAATGTAAAACTCCATGCCCTTTACCTGCGGGAAGGAACTGAGTTTGCCCGGCAGTATCAAAGGGGTGAGCTGGAGATGATCTCTTTAGAAGAATATATTGAGAGAGTGATAACTTTTTTAGAATATCTCGACCCCCGGATTGCTGTCCAGCGGCTTTTAGGTCGCGCTCCCAGAGAGGGGAGTGTTTTTGTCAACTGGGGAATGGATAACCGCAAGATACATAATATGATTATAGCCGAGATGAAAGAAAGAGGCAGTAAGCAGGGAGATAAGTTTAACTATCTCCAGGGACACTGCCTGGATAAGTTTAAATAAGGATTGAAAGGAGGGAGAAGATGACCTTACCTCAGGGAGTGGAGATGAGCCACATTATCTTAGAGAGGTTTCTTTCGCCAGGAGATATAGCTTTAGATGCTACCTGCGGCAATGGTCATGATACAGTATTTTTAGCTGAACTGGTCGGGGAAGAGGGCCGAGTCTTAGCCCTGGATATCCAGGCAGAGGCAGTTAAGAATACTCAAGCCCTTTTAAAAGAGCAGGGATTAACCAGGCGGGTTGAGGTGCTGCAGGGAGACCACAGTAAACTTAAAGAGCATTTATCTTCTTTAGCTGACTCTGGAGAAGCAAAGAAATCCAAAAACTTTTTACAGGCGATTGTCTTTAATCTCGGTTATCTGCCTGGCAGTGATAAGGAAGTTATTACTGAAGCAGAAACCACCATAGCTGCTTTAAAGCAGAGCCTGGAGTTTTTAGCCCTGGGAGGTGTATTAGTTGTAGTCCTTTATACCGGCCATGATGGCGGAGAAGAGGAGGGGAGAGAAGTTTTAGCCTGGGCAAAGGAGCTGGACTATCAGAAATTTAATGTCCTCCACCACAAATTTCTCAACCAGCCTAATGACCCTCCCCAGGTAATAGCCATCACCAGGCGTTAAAAATTTTGTCCGGAAAAATAGCCAGCATTTAAATCTAAAGGGGGAATTATAGCTATGATCTATATAATCTTAGTTTTAGGCCTGATCATAATAGGAGAGACTCTGTACATATTTAATTTAAGAGCTAAATCTGGAGCTGGAGAAGGGGCCAGGCTCCAGGGCAGAAGAGGAAAAGCAAATAAAGAACAATTTAAAGCTCAGGATAAACAGCTGGAGCTTTTTACTTTTTTATATGAGACAGCCGATAAGCTTAAGCTTTTAAGCCGGAAATTGGAAGAAGAAATAGCTAAAGAATCTTCTTTAGCAGAAGACCTCTCAGCCAGCAGTGAAGAGCTGGCTGCCTCCTCGCAAGAACAATCTTCCAATCTTCAGTTTATCTCAGAGGAAATTAGCTCTGCCATCAGAGAGCTTGATGAGGTGGTACAGGGAATCGAAGAGGTTTTAGAGCAGACAGAGGCAGGCCTGGCTGACATGGAAAATGTCTCGGAAAATTTATCTGAACTGGACTCCACCATGACCAGAGGGGAAGAGGAGTTTGAGCAGTTGGCCCGGGACTTAGAAGAGTTTCGCAAAAATATGGATGAAATTGAGGATACCCTCATGCAGGTCGATGAAGTAGCCGGCCAGACCACTCTCTTAGCTTTAAATGCTTCCATTGAGGCTGCCAGAGCTGGCCAGGAGGGTAAAGGTTTTGCCGTAGTTGCCGATGAGATAAGAACTCTTTCCACCCGGACAGAGAAATTAGCTGAAAATATTAAAAATATCACCACTGCCAATAGAAAAGAATTGACCAGAATAGATGAACAGGTAGAGGATTTTCTTAATCGTTTTCAAGAAATATCCCGGAGCAGTGCTGATATCGATGAAAGCTCAGCAGAAGTGCGTAATCTGCTGGAGTCAGTAGTCAACCTCTTCCAAAATTATGTCCAGCAGTTAAATGCCCAGCAGGAGGCTTACAAAGAAGTAGGCAATCGGGTTCAGGAAGTTAGTGGAACTGGCGATGAAATGGCCAATAACATTGAAGGTATAAGCTCTAGCGTGGTAGAGCTGGCCAGTAGAATTGAAGGTTTGAAAGAACCAGCTGATAATCTCTCTAATTCGGCGGAAAATCTTTATGACAGGATTAATGAAGAGCAGGATTTAGATGAGTATGCCCGGGGACAGGAAGAAGCCATCAGAGAGGTTGAAGAAAAACTGGCAGGCCTGGCCGACCAGGAAAAGGTTAAAAACTTTAATAAAACTTATATTGCTGAAAAACTTAAAGAACTGGTAAATAAAAATGATAAGATTGAAATAGCGGCTTTATTCAATGCCAGCGGGAAAACTGCTATTGATATTATCAGTAATAAATTTGATACTGCTAATACTACCGGGCTCAATAAAGAACACCGGAGCTATTTTCAACGGGCCCTGCAGGGAGAGAAGACTGTTGTTTCAGAGCCATATTTTTCTAGCATGAGTAAAGAGCCCTGTGTAACCATAAGTGCCCGGATGGAAAAAAATGGTGAGTTTAAAGGAATAGTTTTAGTTGACCTTACTATATAAAAAATAGTCAATTATTACGATATTTTGTGATATTTTGCGATTGGGTAATTTGGTAGATTAAAATTCTGAGATGATGATGATATAATTAATTCAAATTTAAAAAATTAGTCTAAAATAAGCATTGCAAAAATGTTGTCAATAGCCAGAGTAAGTGTTATAATTTATAACAATAAAAGCAGTAGGACTATTTTACCAGCCTATAGAACTAATAGTATAGAATTAATCTCTCAGGAGGTTTAATCTGTGGTACGAAGCATAAAACGAATTGGAGAAATCCTGCGTGACTTTGACTATATAACTAAAGAAGAGTTTGATAAAGCCCTGGAAAAGCAAAAAGAAAGCACCAGTGATAAAAAACTCGGTGAGCTCCTGGTCGAAATGGGTTATATCACAGAACATGAACTCATCCAGGTGCTGGAGTTTCAAATGGGAATACCTCATGCCAATTTATCTGAATACTTTTTAGATCCCGCTCTATCCCAATATGTGCCGGAAAATATTGCCCGGCGCCATCTCACTGTCCCCCTGGAAAAAAAGGAAGATGTCTTAAAGGTGGTGATGTCTGACCCCACTGATCTGGTGGCTATAGATGATATTGAGCGAGTTTCTGGCCTGGTGGTACGGCCCCTGATTGGAGGTCCTTCTGAAATTAAGGAAGCTTTAAACTGGCTTTACAGCGATGACAGTATCGATATCAGTGAATTTCTGGAGGAATTTGAGGGCCAGGAAACGGAAGATAATAATTACGAAGAAGCTGAGCTCAGGGAGATGGTGGAGGAAGCTCCGATTATCAGGCTGGCTAATTCCATTATCAGTAAGGCCTATAAACGAGGGGCCAGTGATATCCATGTGGAGCCCGAGGAAGATTATGTCCGGGTCCGTTATCGAATCGATGGAGTTCTCTCCCAGGAGATGACAGCTCCTAAAACCTCCCATCGAGCTTTAGTATCCCGCTTTAAAATAATTGCCGACCTCGATATCACTGAACACAGAGTGCCCCAGGATGGCCGAATTCAGATGTCAATTAATAGTCGCAAACTTGATATGCGGGTCTCTACCTTACCTACTATCCATGGTGAGAAAGTTGTTATCAGACTTTTATCCCGGGATACCAGCCTGCTGGATTTAGAAAACCTCGGGTTTACTGAAAAAAACCTCACCACTTTAAAGGATCTTATCAGTAAACCCCATGGTATTTTGCTTTTAACCGGACCCACTGGTAGTGGTAAAAGTACCACCCTTTTTGCCGGTTTAAATCATATCAATAATCCCCGCATTAATCTGGTTACCATTGAGGACCCTGTTGAGTATCAGGTTGAAGGAATTTATCAGGTCCAGGCCAAGCCCAAGGCCGGCTTAACCTTTGCCAGGACTCTTCGTTCTATTCTTCGTCAGGATCCAGATGTTATCATGGTAGGAGAGATGCGTGATGAAGAGACGGCTGAAATTGCTGTGCGAGCAGCCCTCACCGGACATCTGGTTTTTAGCACCTTACATACCAATGATGCAGTTAGTTCTGTTACCAGACTGGTGGATATGGGTTTGCCTCCCTATCTGGTGGCTTCTTCGGTGATTGGAGTAGTGGCCCAGCGCTTGGTCCGGGAGCTCTGTCCGGATTGCAAAGAGAAAGTTGAACTAACAAAGGCTCAACAGAAATTTTTAGGGAGCAGTGAGATAACCGAGGCCTATGAAGCCCGGGGTTGTAAAAAATGTGGTAATTCTGGCTATAAAGGCCGACTGGCTCTGCAGGAGATTTTTGTCCTTGATGATGAGATAAAAGAGCTAATTACTGACAATGTTTCTGAGAACAAGCTCTTTTATACAGCGAAAAAGAATGGGATGAATACCCTGAAAGAAGATGGTATTGAGAAACTAAAAGCTGGAGAGACAGATGTCAGTGAGCTGCGCAGAATACTATTTTAGGACTTTTTTACTAAAAAATTCCTTGAAGCTATTGTTTTATTATAAAGAATTTGGTATAATTGGATAAAGATATAAATATTTTTAGTTTTCTTAAAAATTTTCATCAATTATTGCGAATAATTTAACTAGTATGGCTAAAAGTACTATATTTAAGCCAAAATATTATCCAAAGGGGTAATGTAAAAATAACACTTTAAGTGGTATACTTGAACAAGCTAACTAT
>PWEJ01000085.1 GCA_003553485.1 Halanaerobiaceae bacterium
CTTTAGACCCAGAGATACCGATAAAGTATAATATCGAGTATAAATAGAGAGGCAAAAATTTTTGGCATTGGTGAATGATAATTCATTCATTGGCTTTTGGGGGGATTAATTTGAGTAATAGTAAGAAAAGAACTATAAGCCAGATTTTATTTATTGGCCTGTTTTTCTTCCTGTTGTTCAGGGGTAATCTGCAGATATGGGTTGCTTTCTGGGCGCTGGGGATAGTGGTTTCTTTGATTTTTGATAGAGTTTATTGTGGCTGGGCCTGTCCCATGGGGACACTACTTAGGTTCCAGAGCTGGATTTATGATAAGTTTAATCTTACAAGAGAAAAAGTTAGCTCCAGGCTTATTTTAAATAGTTTTAGGGTTATATTGATCCTGGGATTTCTAGCTGGAATGATAGCAGTTAGGAGGTTTGGTTATCAACTAAATATAATATTGATCTTAGTGGGAAGTTCTATAGTTATGTCTTTCTTCCTGGAAGAAAGTTGCTGGCATAAAATTTGTCCTCACGGAACAGTATTGAGTATAAGTACTAAGTTTTCTAAATATAGGATGTCAATATCAGAAGATGATTGTACAGGTTGTGGTTTATGTGAAAATGCCTGCCCAAATAATACAATAAATAAACTTGTTGAAAGCAAGACAAGAGAGATAGACAACAAAGAATGTTTGGTCTGTTTTGACTGTCAGAAAGTTTGTCCAGTAGAGGCGGTGAATTATAATAATTAGTTATAAATAATCATAAAAAATTAAATTTTAATCCTGCAGTTCTTTAGTCTGCAGGATTTTTCTTCTTTTATATTGTTAATTAGCTCGATTGTTATTTGAAATTAATTAGCACAATAATATTAATTATGTTAAAATAATAATATAGAAAATCAGAAAAGTAAAATTATTAAGATTTAAGATTGGCCTGGCTTTAATGCAGGTTATATGTATTTGATATAGAAGTTAATTAATATAGGGCAAAATTATTTCAGTGGTGAGACATATAATTTTAATTCCTGGGGGGGAATAAAATGCCGACAATATTAGAATGCAAAGAATGTGGCAAAAAGTATTATACCGCAAATAGCATTGAAGAAGGAAAAGTTTCTGGTTTTTGTGATGAATGTCAGGGTCAATTAGTTTCATTAGGATTCCCTGGATATGACGCTATGGAGGATTAGTTAATAATTAATAATAGGCAGGAAAGTTTCTTTTGCTTGACTGAAGGTTATTCAGTTGAGCAAAATTTTTTATTTATGATAAAAATCATAAAAATTAATGGCAGAAGAAGTGGTGAAAAGGAGATAAAAGTATAAAACCCCCCTGCTGATCTGAAAATCAAAAGAGGGGTTTTAAATGTTTGAGTATATTTGGCAGATTTTTATATTTTTAATATCTTAGTAAACTTTTTGTACTTTGCCAGCTTTCAAACATTTGGTACAAACTTTTATCCGTTTTTTACTGCCATCTACCATGGCCTTTACTTTTTGCAGGTTGGGTTTCTGGGTTCTTCCTGAGACACTGGTGATGTTTCTCCCTACTCCGCCCTTCTTTTTAGCTTTACCTCGTCTTCTAACACGGTTAGCATTATTATTTCCCTTACCACAAATCTCACAATAATTAGCCAAATTAAACACCTCCAATTATGATAAATTGCCTGTTAGCTTATTGTCTAAAAATCTCACTTTATTATTTTAACATAAATAATGTGAAGCTGGCAAGCTTTTGCAGGATTAAATTTGCATGTTTATGCTAATTGTTGTAGAATTAAATTGGATATTATCTAGAAAAATTATAAGGCACTTTAAAAGAGGTGAAACTATGGGGAAGGAATGGGAAACTGAATATGGCAAAGTGGTAGTAAGTAAGGAAGTAATTGCAAAAATAGCCGGCCTGGCTGCCATGGAGTGTTATGGGCTGGTAGGAATGTCATCTAAAAATATGCAGGATGGTCTTTCTGATCTTTTAGGTTTAGAAAATCTCACTAAAGGGGTAGTTATAAATACAGGTCAGGATAAAGTCACCCTGGAATTAAATATAATTGTTGAGTTTGGCACTAATATTCAACAGGTAGCCAGCAATGCCATGGAGAGGGTAAATTACGTCTTAAAAGATAAAGTAGGTATTGAAGTGGCTAGCGTTGATATTAATGTACAGGGAGTGAGGGTTCAGGATGAAGCTCGATAATGATAGTAATACAGATTTACAGGTTATTGATGGCGATAGATTTAGAGAAATGCTCTATTCAGGACTTACTAGATTAGAAAAACAAAAATCTCTGGTGGACTCTTTGAACGTCTTTCCAGTACCAGATGGAGATACTGGTACCAATATGTTTTTAACTTTAAAAGAAGCCGTGCAATCTGTAGAAAAGGAAGACTCTAATAGAGTTGATGATATAGCTGAAACAATGTCTCGTGGTGCTCTAATGGGAGCCAGGGGGAACTCAGGCGTAATTTTATCACAGCTTTTACGGGGATTCTCTCAGTCCAGTGCTGGAAAAAAATTACTAGAACCCGAGGATTTAGTTGAGGCTTTAGAAAAGGCTTCAAAAGTTGCCTATAACGGGGTGTTAAAACCTGTTGAGGGGACTATACTGACAGTTTCAAGGCGAGCAGCTGAAGGAGCCCGAAAAGCTTTTGAGAAAAAGGGAGCGGATAAGGCTGATTTTTTATTTATCTTGCAGCAGACATTAAAAACAGCTGATAGAGCCCTGCAAAAAACCCCTGAACAGCTGCCAGTTTTAAAAGAGGCAGAGGTTGTTGATGCTGGCGGGCAGGGTTATATCTTTATTTTAGAAGGTATGTACAAGGCCCTTAAAGGTGAAGGTTATGTAGAGGAAAGCACTGATTCGGTAACTCTGGAAGAAAAAGTTGGCCAGCGAGAATTTGTATCTGATATAAAATATGCCTACTGTACTCAAATGTTAATACATTTAAATGAAAATAATGAAAAACAAGAAATCACTCAGGTTAGAGAAGAACTAAACAATTATGGAGATTCTCTGATGGTTGTCGGCTCAGGTGATGTTATTAAAGTGCATATTCATACCAATCATCCTGGCGTTATTTTAGAACATGGTTTGAAAATAGGCATGATCGACGACATTAAAATAGATAATATGAAAAGTCAACATCAGGAAATGGAACAACAAAAAAGAGAAACTAATAATTTAGCCGTAGCTCAGGGAAGTTCTATGGTTTTTGATGAGGGTCAGGAAGAACTGGAAGAAGACTCTGAGCCTTTAAAACGTACTATAGTTGCAGTTGCAGCTGGAGAAGGAATAAAGCAAATTTTAAGTGAATTAGGTGTTAAAGGGATAATTCACGGAGGACAATCAATGAATCCCAGCACCAATGACTTCCTGGAAAAAATTAAAAGCTTGCCGGCTAAAGAGATAATAGTTTTTCCTAATAACAAAAACATTATTTCCGCTGCACTGCAGGCAGCTGAAATGGTTGATGATAAAAAAATAGAAGTGGTGCCGACTAAGTCCTTTACAGAGGCAATTGCCTGTTTGTTACTTTATAATGAAGATGAGGACTTAGAAGAGCTAGTAGCAGCAATGAAAGAGGAGAAAGAGTATGTTAGAACTGCTGAGATAACAAGGGCTGTCAAAGATTCTAAAGTTAAAGGTTTAGAAATTAAAGAGGGAGATGTAATTGGTTTATTTGATGGTGATATTAAAGTTAAAGGTTCTGATTATAACAGGGTGGTATTGAAGTTGTTCGAAAAATCTCTTGCTGAGGAAGAATTAATAACTATTTATTATGGCGAAGAAATTTCTGAAAAACAGGCTATAAATTTACGAAACAAAATTTTGGATAGATTTGCAAGCATCGATGAAGTAGAAATTTATGCTGGGGAACAACCGCTTTACCCTTATATCATTTCGCTGGAATAAAATAACTATGAAACCAACATGTAATTGTTTTAAAGCAAGTTAAGATCAGGAAAAAAGGGGATGGTAATATGAAGATTGCTATAGTTACAGATAGCACCTGTGATCTTGCAGAAGAATTTTTTGCTGAAAGAAATAATTTAGATTTTGTTCCTTTAAAAGTACAATTTGGAGAAGAATCTTTCTATGATCGGGTGGATATTTCTTCACGAGAATTTTTTGCTAAACTAAATGTAGATTCCAGACATCCGTCAACTTCTCAACCTTCTATGGGAGATTTTCTGGAAAAATATCAAGAGCTATCGCAGGAATTCGATCATATTATCTCTATACATATCTCAGGTGAATTGAGTGGGACAATTGAATCAGCTCAATTGGCAGCCCGGCAATTAGAAGATATTGGGATAACGATCGTTGATAGTAAAAGTGCAACCCTTGGCTTGGGATTTTTAGTTAAACTTGCCGATAAATTAGTAGCAGAGGAACGGGAAATTGCTGAAGTTGAGGAAATTCTAACAAAGGCTAGAGAAAACCTTGAAGTTTATTTTACTGTTAGTGATCTATCTTTTCTGCAAAAAGGGGGAAGAATTGGTAAAGCTCAAGCCTTTCTAGGTTCGATATTAAACTTTCATCCTTTATTGGGATTATCCGGGGCCAGGGGAGTAATTGAGCCAATTGAAAAAGTGCGAGGAAGAAAAAAAATGAAAACTAAAATGGAAGAGATTTTTCAAGATAAAGTAACTGATGAAAAAATAGCCTGGTTAGGGATGATGCATGGAGACGCCAAAAAAAGGATGTTAGAGTTAAAAGATGTTTTAATTAAAGTTGGAAAAGCTAAGAATTTAAACTTATCAACGGAGGAAACTATTATTAGTCCAGTATTAGGCTGTCAT
This sequence comes from Halanaerobiaceae bacterium, assembly GCA_003553485.1. Taxonomy (GTDB): domain Bacteria; phylum Bacillota; class Halanaerobiia; order Halanaerobiales; family Halarsenatibacteraceae; genus T1SED10-84. The sequence continues at coordinate 4,788 of PWEJ01000085.1, forward strand.
GTGGGGCCATCAGTCTATGGATTTGCTCTTCTGACAGGAGATTTCCTGGAGTAATGAAATCCAGGTTACAGGAGCCCGTGACCAATTTGGCTGGAATAGGTAAGGTGCGGGCTGAAAAATTACAGAAACTTAATATAACGACCATTAAGGACTTTTTTTATCATTTTCCCCGTGACTATATAGATAGACGCAATGTGAAACCAATTGCTCAAGCCAGGCCTGGTAAGAAAATTACTGCTCAAGTAACAGTAAAGGATGTTGAGACCAGCAGGACTAGAAATAATACCTCTATAACTAAAATCAAATTTCAAGATGTCAAAAGTAAAGAAACAGAAATTCAAGGGGTCTGGTTTAATCAACCCTATAGAGCAAATTATTTTCAAGAGGGGCAAGTTTACTGCATAAGTGGTAAGATTGATGAAAATAGCTGGCAGAAATATTCAAAATTACAAGTAATCAATCCAGTATATGAAAAATGGTCTGTTAAACCAGCAATCCATACTAGAAGAATTGTCCCAATCTATCCGCTTACCGCTGGCATAAACCAACTTCAGTTTAGAGAACTTGTTTTTGCAGTGATTTCTAAATATAGCAATTATCTTGAAGATTGGTTGCCTGAAGATTTAAAGAAAAAATATAGTTACCCGGAATTTTCTAGTTCAATTAAAGAAGTTCATTTTCCTAGTAATAGAAAAGATTTTCAAAAAGCTCGCTCCAGCCTGGCTTTTTCTGAGCTTTTTTTATTGCAGTTGAAACTTCAGTTGAAAAAAGAAAAACTCAACCGCAAAAAGGGCGTGTCTTTAGCTGTCAGGCCGGCAATAACGGCAAAATTTTTAGAGAATCTTGATTTTTCCCTTACCGTTTCGCAAAAGAAAGTCTGGCAGGAAATAGCTAATGATCTGGAAAAAAAGATACCCATGCGGCGCCTTTTACAGGGTGATGTTGGTTCGGGAAAGACTATAATAGCTGCTCTAGCCATTCTAACAGCTATAAGCAATGGCAGACCAGCTCTTTATCTGGTACCAACAGAAATATTAGCTGAACAGCAACTTTTGAAATTGCAAAAGTTATTTGCCAGTTTCCCCTTTAAATTAGACATTTTAACCGGTGGAATAACTGCAGAGGAGAAAGAAGAAATATTACAGGATTTAAATTCTGGCAGGATAGACCTTTTGCTGGGCACCCATGCCCTTTTTCAGGGGGATTTCAGTTTAGAGAAATCAGGGTTGATAATAATTGATGAACAGCATCGTTTTGGAGTTCATCAAAGAGAAAAGATGATTATGACTGGCAATAAATCAGATCTTTTGGTAATGACCGCTACTCCTATTCCCCGCACTATGGCCCTAACATTGTATGGGGATCTGGCTATTTCTACAATTGAAGAATTACCGCCGGGACGCAAGCCAGTAAAGACCTTTTTGCGGTCTCCTGAGGATAGAGATAATATTTATGCCTATCTTAGAAAGAGGGTAACTGGTGATGAAAGAGCTTTTATAGTCTGTCCGGCTATTGAGCCCAGTAAAGAAATGGCAGGGGTTATTTCTTGTCAGGAAGTATATGATTATTTAGAAGCCAACTTTTTTTCCTCCAGACAGATTGCTCTTCTTACTGGCCAGATAAGCAGTGAGAGGCGAGAAAAGATAATGGCCAAATTCAAACAAGGAGAAATTAAAGTAATTGTAGCCACTTCAGTTATAGAAGTAGGTGTTGATATTCCTGAAGCTACTATGATGGTAATAGAAAATGCTGATAGATTTGGTTTAGCCCAACTGCATCAATTGCGCGGTAGAGTTGGGAGGAGCTCTCGAACTTCTCTTTGCGTCCTGGTTGCTGACTCACCAACCGCTGAAGGCAAGGAGAGACTGATAGCTTTAAAATCACATCATGATGGTTTTAAAATTGCTGAAAGAGACCTGGAAATAAGAGGTCCAGGAGAATTTTTTGGAGCAGCTCAACATGGTCTGCCACACTTGAAAATAGCTGATTTAAGTAAAGACCTAAGATTACTGCAGCAAGCCCAAAAAGAGGCGCAAAAACTCATAACTTCAAAAAAGGGTGTTGGTTATCTCCCTTTAAAAATACTAGCTGAAGATGAACTGGAGTTGATTATTTAAAACTCACTTTTATCCAAACCAGAATTTAAAGAGCAATTTTGCCAGCAAGGTGGAATTTTATGAGAATAATAGCGGGAAAAAATAAAGGAAGAAAATTAAAAACTTTATCCGGGAGCAAAATCGTTAGACCAACCAAGGATATAGTAAAAGAGGCGATCTTTAACATTCTTTTTAACTACCCTGAAAATAAGATTTGCCTGGATTTATTTGCTGGCTTTGGCTCTTTAGGCTTAGAGGCCTTGAGCCGGGGGGCAGCAAAGGTTGATTTTGTAGAGATTAACCCCAAAAATTGCAAAATAATTAGCGAGAATATCAGATTATTAGAGGGAGAAGATTCTTGCCAGGTATATTGTCAGGAAGTAATATCTTACTTGCAAAAAACCGCTAATAAATATCAACTGGTCTTTTTAGATCCTCCCTATGATTATGGACAGTATCAAGAGGTATTGTTCTATTTATTGAAGAACAATTTATTAATAAATCCAGCTATAATAGTGCTGGAGCATGCTCCAGAAAAAACATTTAAAGAAATTAGCAATTACCTTTTTCTAAAGAATGCTAATTATGGAGATAGTGCTGTTACTCTATTAGAATACCAGGGCCTGACTGAAGAGGAGGATTCTTATGGCAAAGAGTAAAATAGTATATCCAGGTAGTTTTGATCCTATTACCAGGGGCCATCTAGATATAATTGAGAGAGCTAGAAAGCTATTTGATGAAATTATTGTCGCTGTCTTCATTAATCCCAATAAAGAACCCTTATTTTCTCGAAAAAAAAGGGAAGAATTGCTGCAAAAGGCAACAGAGGACATGCCAGATGTAAAAGTGGATTCTTTCTCTGGTTTAACTGTTGATTATGTACAAAAAAAACAGGCTACAGCTATTTTAAGGGGTTTAAGGGCAGTCTCTGATTTTGAGGGCGAATTTCAAATGTCCTCCATGAACAAAGAACTAAATGACGATATTGAGACTGTATTTTTAATGACCAATACCCGCTATGCTTTTTTAAGTTCCAGTGTTATCAAAGAAGCCGCTCAATTTGGAGGCAATATAAAAGAATTAGTTCCTCCTGAAGTTGAGAAAGCTTTAAAAGAAAAATTAAATAGATCCTATCGGGAGGATTTCAATGATGAGAAATAAGGAGTCTGTTTTTTGGTTAAAATCGGGTTTGGTAGATAAGAAAGATATGATAAGTGCGGAGATTACTCCCGGGGATGTAAAAAATACTCAGCAAGAGTGGCAGCTTTTAGCCAGGCCTCTGGGTGAACTTTTTTCAGAACTAAAAAAAACTGGAGGGATTATCGATTCACCCCTTAAACTGGCTGATGAATTACAGACGGTCTTTGCGAAAAAACATGATTTTCCTACTTCAGCAAAAGTTTTGCTTAAAGAAGATAACCTGCTGCCAGTTGCTGGCTCAATAAAAGCGCGAGGTGGAATATTTGCTGTTTGCAAATTAGCTATTGGACTGGCTGAAGAAGAGGGAATTTTGCTAGGTAATAATTATGCCAAGTTAACTGCCAGAGAAGTGAGGCAGTTTTTTTCTGATTATAGTTTAGAGGTGGCCTCCACTGGAAATTTAGGTTTAAGTGTAGGTTTAACAGGTAGAGCTTTAGGTTTTCAGGTTAAGGTTCATATGTCCCGTGATGCTCGCAATTGGAAAAAAGAGCTCTTAAGAAAGGAAGGAGCTAAAGTTATTGAGTATGAGGGCGATTATGGTGAGGCTATAAGTACCAGTAGAGAGCTTGCTAACCAGCAGGAAAAGAGTATTTTTATCGATGATGAAAATTCTCCACTGCTTTTTCTCGGTTACAGCACAGCTGCATTTTATCTTGCTCAGCAGCTAAAGGGCATAGAAAAAGATTTTAGCAACAGCTCTGCTCCTATTTTTGTCTACTTACCCTGTGGAGTAGGAGGGGCACCTGGAGGTATTGCCTATGGATTAAAGTATATTTTTGGCAGAAGAGTATTTCCCATAATAGTGGAACCAGTTACCTGTCCAGCGGTGACTGAAGCTTTAATAGCTGAATATTGCCAGGGGGAAGAGGAAAAGAATGAGCTATTGGCCCGTATAAAAAAAGGAAAGTCTGATCATGATACTTTAGCTGATGGTTTAGCAGTCAGGAAACCTTCTAAACTGGTGTTGAATAATGCTGGAAATTTATTTGCTGGAGCAATGACTATTGCTGAAAAAGATATACTAAGTTCTTTAAAATTATTGGCTGATATTTCCAATGTGCGAGTAGAGCCATCAGCAGCAGCCGGAGTTTTAGGCCCAATCAGGTTAAAGCAATATCTTAATAAAATTCCCGGCTCTAAAATGATTGACTCTTTTGCTAGGAACCTGGTTGATAGTTATCATATAATATGGCTAACGGGAGGAAAACTGCTGCCAGAAAAAGAGTGGCAGCAATATTATCAACAGGCTAACTCTTATCTGCAGGAGTGATGATATAGTGAAACTAAATTCCCTTAAAATATTTATTAAAGTTATTGATATTGGTAGTTACTCATTAGCTGCCAATGAACTTGAGATTACTCAACCAGCTGTAAGTATGCAGATCAAATCTTTAGAAGATTTTTTTTCCTGTGAACTTATCACGAAGGAGGCAGGAAATTTGCATCTAACTCCTGCTGGAAAAATTTTATATAGGTCAGCTAAAACTATTCTAACGGAATGGGATGAAACTAAACTACAGATAAAGCAGTTAACTAAAGAGACCTGGGGTGAAATCAAGGTTGGTGCAAGCACTATTCCCGCCGTTTATTTTTTGCCAGAAAAATTGGCTCAATTCCGTCAGAGTTTTCCTGAAATTAAAGTTAAATCTTATCATGGCGATAGCCAAAACATGATAGAAAAATTAGAGGCCGATGAAGTCGATGTTATAATTATAGGAAAATTGATGGAGGATAATAACTATCAGTCGATACCAGTGGTAGAAGACGATTTAAAATTAATTATACCAGCAAACCATAAATTTAGTACCGGTAAAAGTGTTTCTTTGACTGATTTTTTCGCAGAAGATATCATCCTAAGGGAAAAGGGTTCAGGAACCCGGAAAGTGATGCTAGATGCCCTGGCTCGAAAAGGCTATAGTTTATCAGATTTAAAGATATCCTGTTATTTAGGCAGTACTGAAGCGGTAATTGCTGGAGTAGAAGCCGGATTGGGAGTTTCTCTAGTCTCAAAATTAGCAGCTAAAAAAGCATCAGAATGTCAAAGAATAAAGATTAAAAGCTTATCAGAGCTCAATTTAAATAGAATGCTATATTTGGTTTACAAGAAAGGACGGGAACAAGAAGAAAAATTAGCTTCATTTATTAATCAATTATGCTAAAAAATTATTGCTTTAGGGGGAAATAAGATGGCTCCCTGTATTATGGTTGTCTATGATGAAGAAAAAGTAAGGAAAATTATTAGCCGTTATTTAAAAGAAGAGGGTTTTCAGGTAATTACTTCTGCTCGAGGAGATGAAGCCTTAGAAATAGCCTTAAAAGAAGAGCCTGATCTGCTGGTTTTAGATTTAATGCTGCCAGGCCTTTCTGGAGGGGAAGTAGCAGAGGAGATTAGAAAGTATTCTGAGGTGCCAATCTTGATGCTGACTGCCCGCTCTTCAGAAGAAGAAAAGCTTAAGGGCTTTGGCCAGGGAGCAGATGACTATGTGGTTAAACCCTTCAGTCCTCGAGAATTAGTAGCTAGAGTTAAAGCGATATTAAAGAGAAAAGAAGGGTATCAAGAACGGCAGCAAATTAACGTAACCAAAGAGATAACCTATCATTCTAAAGAGGCTAAAGTCAAGTTAAAAGATAAAGATGTTGGCTTAACGGCCACTGAATTTAAGATCTTCCAGGTATTATTAAACAATAGGGGCAGGGTATTAAATCGAGATCAGTTAGCTCGTCAGGCTTTGGGTATTGATTATGAAGGTTTTGATAGAACAATTGATGTTCATATTAAGAATATCCGCCAAAAACTTAACCTAGAGAGAAATCAATTAATAGAGACTGTTTATGGCCTTGGTTATCGAATGCAGGAGGAAGATTAATGAATAGTTTAAGGAAAAAATATTTTCTAAGCTTATTATTTTTAATTATCATTTCTCTCTTATTATTTGCCCTGGTCCTAAACTGGAGTCTTGATAGATATTTCTTTGATTATCAACTTCAAGAAAGGGCTCAGGAATTGGAGGATTTTGAATCCTATTTAAATGTTATTTATGAGAGTGAAAATGATTTGCGAACTATAAGAGAGCATATAGAAGAATATGCCGCTCTCCATAATTTGATTTACCATCCTGCGCCTCGACGGGAAAATGGCATGATGCATGACCATCAGGATAGCAGGGGACATTCTAGAATGAGAGATATGGTGGAAGAAGGCTATGAATTATTTGTTGGAGGACGGAGTATTGGTCATTTGACCTGGCCTGAAGAAAATAATGAATCTCTATTAGCAGCGGAGATAACGGAGAGAACTAATGAATTTAGAAGAGAAATTTATGGTATTTTACTCCCTCTGGGATTGGGTTTGACTGTCCTGGCTATATTGTTCAGTTATTATATTAGCAAAAAATTAACTGAACCCCTAAGTGGTTTTACCACGGCAGTGAAGGAGATAAAAGAAGGAGATTATGAGGTAGAATTAAAGGAAGATTATCCTCAGGAGTTGCAGCATCTCTATAAAGAAATAAAGCAGTTAAGCCAGAGGTTAAATTATTTGGCTCAGATAAGAAAAGAATCGGTTTTGGATTTGAGTCATGAGATTAGAACCCCCTTAAATAATATCTTAAATTATTTAACGGCTTTAGACGATGGTTATCTAGAGTTTAATAAGGAGATAATTAATGACTTAAAAGAGGAAACTCAGCGCTTAGAAGAGTTAAGTAATAGATTAGATGACCTCTCAATGGCAGAAAAAAAGATTTTTAATAATGAGCAAAAAGAAGTCAATCTAAAAGCATTTTTTTCAAATTTATCAGATAAATTTAATCGCCGGGCTGAAAATAATAACTTAAATTATTCTCAAAAAATTACTGTCCCTGATAAGATATATTTGCTTGATTTAGAAGCGCTGGAGATAATTATGGAAAACCTATTCTCTAATGCCCTGAAATATACTGGTTCAGGAGGTAAAATTATATTGCAGGCAGAAATCAAAGCTGGAAAGTTAACAGTACAGCTAGAGGATAGTGGGATTGGGATTGCTGAAGAAGAGCAGGAGTTAATCTTTGAAAGGTTTTATCGGACTGACAAATCTCGCAGTCAGGAAACCGGTGGTACAGGAATTGGACTGGCGATTACTAAAGAGTTAATAGAATATATGCAGGGCAATATAAGCCTTGAGAGTTCGGAAAAGGGGAGCATTTTTAAGTTTGAAATACCACTTCAGAAAGGAAGAGACTATGAATTTTAATTTTCACAGATATAAATTTGCTTCGCAACGAAATACAGTATTTTCCAGGCGGGGAGCAGTGGCTACCAGTCAACCTCTAGCGGCAGAAGCAGGGCTTACAATGATGAAAAGAGGAGGAAATGCCTTTGATGCTATCTTAGCCACAGCAGCTGTATTGACTGTGGTAGAGCCAACTTCTAATGGATTAGGGGGTGACTGTTTTGCTTTGTTTAAGGCTCAAGATGGGATAAAGGGTCTTAATGCCAGCGGATATTTGCCAGCGGAATTTTCTTTAAATCTAGAAGAGAGAACAAATAAGAATGATAGGCGTTTAAACCCCTATAGCTGGGAAGCAGTTACAGTACCAGGCCAACTGGCAGGGTGGCAGCACCTAAAAGAGAATTATGCCCGGTTAGATTGGGAGGAGATTTTAAAACCAGCCTGGTATTATGCTAAGGAAGGTTTTCCTGTCTCTCCAGTTGTGGCAGGTAACTGGCAGCTGGCAATTGAAAAATATAAAAAAGAATTACCAGAAATTTTTTTGGAGGAGTATTTAGCCACCTTTTCTATCGAGGGTAGAGCACCCAAAGCCGGAGAAATGTGGAAGTCTGCAGAGCAAGCTCAGACTTTAGAAAGTTTCAGAAAAAAAGGGGTTATGGACTTTTATAAGGGTGATATTGCTAGCAGAATAGCAGAATTTGCCCAAAAAACCGGAGGAATGATTAATCAGTCGGATTTAGCTAATTATAGTCCTAAGAATGTCCAGCCTCTGAAAATAGATTATCGAGGACATGAGATTTTAGAATTACCCCCTAATGGTCAGGGGTTAATTGCCTTACAGGCTTTAAAAATTCTGGCAGAAGATGATTTTAAAGATTTCTTTAAAACTGAAGAGATGCACCGCCGAATAGAAGCATTAAAATTAGCCTTTGCTGATGGCAGTGAGTATATAGGTGATTGGCAATTTAATCAGTATAATCCCGAAGTTTTATTGACTGATGACTATATAGAAAAAAGACGTCAACTGATAGGCGATAAAGCTAAGGTTTTTGCTCCAGGTGAAATCGACCAGGGAGGTACAGTTTACCTGGCGGCTGCCGATGAAGAAGGAAATATTATCTCTTTTATTCAGAGTAACTATACTGGCTTTGGTTCTGGACTGGTAGTACCAGGCACTGGGATTTCTCTCCATAATCGAGGTTATAATTTTGTTTTAGAAGAAGGGCATCATAATTATCCCAAAGCAGGTAAAAGGCCTTATCATACCATTATCCCTGGCTTTTATCGCAAACCTGGACAATATCTGGGTGCCTTTGGAGTTATGGGGGGTTTTATGCAGCCCCAGGGTCACCTGCAGGTTATTCAAAACATGGTTGATTACGGTTTAAACCCTCAGGAAGCATTAGATGCTCCTCGCTGGCGCTGGCAGGAAAAAAAGAAAATTGTCTTGGAAAACACTTTTCCAGATTTTCTGGCTCAGGAGTTAGAGCGACGAGGTCATGAGGTTGTTATAAGTCATCAGCCTGGAGGGTTTGGTCGTGGACAGATGATCTTACTGGACCAAGAAAAAGGTCATCTCATAACAGCAGTAGAGCCCAGGGCAGATAGTCAGGCTGCTGTTTATTAAAAGGAGTTGATAGAGGTGAGAGAAAAATTCAAAAATAATAATAGGAGAATTCCCCGTCACTATAAAATAATTGGAATATTATTGTTGCTTTTTGTCGCTGTAAATTTTATTCCCTCTAACTATTATTTGCTAGAGCCTGGACCGCCCATGGCACTGCAGGATTTGATTGAGGTGGAAGATAATTATCGTGAAGAAGGCTGGGGAGAGTTTTATTTAACAGCAGTTAATCAAAGAAGAGCTACCCTGTGGGATTTAGCTGTATTTTTTGTACTTCCAGCCAGAGAGGATAGAGAATTAATGCCCATGGAGGCAGCAATTCCTCCTGAGATGAGCGAGATGGAATACCTGAATTTCATGGCCAGTTTGATGGAGGAGAGTCAGCTAGAAGCACAGGCTGCTGCCTATCAGCAGACAGGTCATGAGGTGACTATATCCAGTCAGGGAGTGGAAGTTGTCGAGGTTAGTGAAGATAGTGAAGCTCAGGGCATTTTACAGCCTGGAGACATAATAAAAAAAATAGAAGAAATGAAAGTGGAATTACCCTCGGATGCTCAGGAAAAAATCAGACAATTTCCAGCTGGCAGTGAATTAACCTTGACCATAATAAGAGAGGAAGAAGAAAAGGAGCTAAAGGTTTTAACTAAGTCCTTTGAGGATGACCCTGAAAAGTCTTCTCTGGGAATTTACATTACGGCAGCAAATTTAGAGTATGATATGCCGGAATTAGTCAGATTCTCGCAGAGTAATTTAGTAGGCCCCTCAGCAGGGGTTATGTTTGCCCTGGAAATATATAATCAACTTACTCCCGAAGACATAACAACTGGCCGTAAAATAGCTGGTACTGGAACAATTGATCATCAAGGTAATATTGGACCGGTTGATGGTGTGCCCTTAAAGGCTAAATCAGCTATAGACTTAGGAGCTGAAGTTTTTATTGCTCCCTCTGATTTTACCGGGGAAATGGAAGCCTTTGCTGATATAGAAATACTTTTAGGAGAGAATTTAGCTGAACTGCTGGAAGAGTTAGATGTTATTTTATCCAGCAATTGGATTTATTTATCCCCTGAAAATTTAGTTTATAGTGATTAGGCGTCTGGTAAAATCCTCTCCATTTTTTCTGGTCTTTTTATCGGGGCGCAGATTATTGTAAATATCGGTGGCTATTAACTCTAGACTGAGATGTAGCTTTAGGGGATTATCAGTCATTAAATCAGGTTGAGAGAGATAATCTGACGGTTTTACTATAAGAGGTAGTTCAGCCTTTTCGCTAAGCCTGCTTAAGAGTTCCTCTCCCTGCCTGCCCAAAGCTAAAACTCTAAGATAACTGGGGAAATTAATGGATATACTTTGCTGTCTTTTTTGAGTTAACCGACATAAAAGCTGGACTAATCCCCGGGAAATTCTATTTCTGGGATAGCTGGGAGAGGTGAGACAGTTAATTATATTTGTAAAACTTTGTTTCTGCTGGCGAGCTTTTAAAAGTGAGTTGACCAGGTCATCATTAAAGGCAGGAGGATTGAGCTCTTGCCTGGTGGCTCTGCTAACTGTAAAAGTTAATAAGTCTTGAAATAATCTTAGTCGGGCTGGCCCCTGTCCCTGCTTAATTTGCTGGACAATAATTTCCCAGGAAAAATCAGGCAGATATTTTTTTGCTTTCAAGGGCATCTTTTTAGAATTATTATACTGGTAAAGAATTTTTCTGATGGCAGTGGCACTGGCTATTTTGCCATTACCAGGAAATCTATCATGGTAATTAGCTTCCTTACGCGGGATAGTATGGGCTGTAATATCCAGGTTGTCTTTGTATATGGCTTTTAAATACTCTATTCCTAGAATATTATTAGGTGACATTATAGTATTTAGTAATTCTTCCTCTTTGGTAAAATATTTAGAAAGAGCCTGGCTGTGGGCCTTAGGGTAGGAGTAACCTTTTTTTAGATAAAGGTGGAGCAGCTCTTTATATTTTTCAGGCTCCCGGGCTAAAAGTTTAGCTATTTTTTTTAAAAAAGCTAATTCTCCTGCTTCACTGCCAAAAACAATGTCGCTAACAACCCCAGTAGCAGCAAGGGTTTTAATAGCCCCCTGAGCAAAATGTTCGGCACTTCTAATTGCTGAAGCTAAGGGAAGTTCTAATACTAAATCTACCCCGGCCAGACAGGCCATTTTTGCTCTAGACCACTTATCAAAGCAGGCAGCCTGCCCTCTTTGAGTAAAATTACCACTCATCACAGCAATAACCGGTTGGGAATCTGTAACCTCTTTGGTTTTTTTCAAGTGATATAAGTGACCGTTGTGAAAGGGGTTGTACTCTGTTATAATTCCAGTAACAGACATAATTACACCTCAGATAAAACTTCCAGGATAAAATTATATTGTGATTTTTTGTACAAACAGGGAGGATTTTTAAATCTTTTATAGTATATATAAATTGATATACATATAAATTTCAGGTTTATAAAGTCTTTTATTTATTTTATCATCAAAAAATGATAGCAGCAAATTAAAATGATCTTTAATTTTTAAAATTATGGGGGGTTATTAAATGGAATTAATTGAAAGCTTTAAGAAAAAGGCCAGCCAACACAATAAAAGAATTGTTTTACCAGAGAGTAATGACGAAAGAATATTACAGGCAGCTAAAAAAATAACTGAGTCGGATATAGCTGAAGTAATACTCATTGGCCAGGAGGCAAAGATAAAAAAAGAAATAGAAAAAGATTGTCTGACCAGGATAATTATCAAAGATTCAGCAGAAAACTCTCAAGAAAAAGAAGAATTAGCTGAGCTATTATATGAACTTAGACATCATAAGGGAATAAGCAAAGAAAAAGCCAGAGATATAACTTCTGACCCCCTTTATTATGCTACTTTATTAGTAGCTTCAGGCCGGGCTGACGGAATGGTGGCAGGTGCAGACAATCCTACAGGTAAAGTTTTACGACCAGCTTTACAGACCATTAAAACTAAAGCAGAAATTTCTATTGTCTCTGGAGCTTTTATAATGATTTTAGATAAGAAAAACTTTGGAGATAAAGGAGTTTTAGTGATGTCGGATTGTGCAGTAAATCCTCAGGTGGATGCTAAGGGATTAGCTGAGATAGCTGTTAGCACAGCACGGACCAGTAAAAAGCTTTTAAACATTGAACCTAAGGTAGCCCTGCTTTCTTTTTCAACCCGGGGCAGTGCCAGTCACTCTTTAGTAGACAAAGTTCAAGAAGCTACTGCCCTGGCCCAGAAAATTGCTCCGGAGTTTGCTATAGATGGTGAAATGCAGGCTGATGCGGCTTTAGTGGAAGCTGTAGCTAAAAAGAAAGCCCCGGATAGTCAGGTTGGTGGCAAAGCCAATGTCTTAATATATCCAGATTTACAATCAGGTAATATTGGATATAAATTAACCCAACGTCTGGCTGGCGCTGAAGCTGTGGGGCCAATATTACAGGGTATGGACCGCCCGGTAAATGATTTGTCTCGAGGTTGTTCAGTTGAGGATATTGTTAATTTAACAGCCATAACAGTTTTACAGGCTCTTTAATTTCAGCTTTGTTTTTATTGGAAGAATATAATTTTCTACAATTAAATTTAATGAGGTGATATAAATGAAAATTTTAGTATTAAATAGTGGTAGTTCATCAATCAAATATCAGTTATTCAATATGGAAGAAGAAATAGTTTTGGCCAAAGGTATTGTGGAAAGGATTGGGATTGCCGATTCTTTTTTAGAGCAGGAAAATAATGCTGGGGAAGAACTTCGCTGGGAGGAAGACATTGCAGATCACTCTAAAGGCATTAGTCTGGTCATAAAAGCTTTACAGGATGATGATAAGGGTGTTTTAAGGGACATGGATGAAATCAGCGCTATTGGTCATAGAGTGGTCCATGGTGGAGAAAAATTTGCCGACTCCGTAAAGATAGATGCTGATGTTATTGCTCAGATTGAAGAGGTCTCTGATTTAGCCCCCCTTCATAATCCACCTAATTTAGCAGGCATTAAAGAATGCCAAAAATTGCTTCCAGATAAACCGCAAGTAGCTGTTTTTGATACAGCCTTCCACCAAACTATGCCTGCGGCTGCCTATATCTATGCTCTGCCCTATGAATATTATGAGAAGTATGGTATCAGGCGTTATGGTTTTCACGGTACCTCTCATAAATTTGTTGCTCGACGTGCTGCTGAACTTCTACCTAAGGAAAAAGAGGAGTCAAAAATAATAACCTGTCACCTTGGTAATGGTGCCAGTGTAGCAGCAGTCGATGGGGGCAAGTCAGTTGATACCAGCATGGGCTTGACGCCGTTAGAAGGCCTGGTTATGGGTACCAGGTGCGGAGATATTGACCCGGCTATAGTTCCTTTTTTACAAAAGCGAGAAGGCCTTTCTCCTGAAGAAATTGACAATGTTATGAACAAAGAGAGCGGATTATTAGGAATTTCTGGAGTCAGTAATGATTCTAGAGATATATCAGAGGCTGTAGAAGATGGTAATGAGAGAGCAAAACTGGCTGAAGATGTATTCCAATATCGCGTGAAAAAATATATTGGTGCTTATGCAGCGGCAATGGGTGGCTTGGATGCCATAGTATTTACAGCTGGAATCGGTGAGAATGCCAGTGAAATTAGAGCTGGAATCTTATCTGAGCTTGAATTTTTAGGTTTTGAATTGGATGAAGAAGAAAACAATAAACGTGGAGAAGAACTAGAAATTTCAACTTCTGATTCTGAAGTTAAAGTTTTTGTTATTCCCACCAATGAAGAGCTGGTAATTGCTAAGGATACCGCTGCTATAGTAGCAGAACTTTAATTATTCTTGACATTAACTTAAGTAATAAGGTATAATTGTTTTTGATTAATAGAGATATTGTTATCATTGGAGGGAAGAACCTTGTATGTTAACCTGGGTGAATTAAAGGAAAAAGGTTCATTTAAGGAGCTGTCCATCACTTACAATCCTGACAATATTGACTATTTTAGCCGAGAAGTTAAGATGCCTGAGGACTTTGAGCTCAATCTAACTATTTATCGGGAATCTGAGGACTATATTTTCACCGGTAGTATTGAGGGAGAATTTATTTTGGAATGCAGTCGCTGTCTGGAGAAATTTCCTCAAAAAGTGAGACAAGAATTAAATTTTACTATTTCTCGCCAGGATATCAAAGATATCAGTAAAGTTAATATTAGCAGTTATCTTAAGGAAGTGCTTATTTTGGCTATTCCAATTAAGGCCCTCTGTCAGGAGGAATGTCAGGGTTTTTGTAGTCAATGTGGGATAAATCTCAATGAAGAATCTTGCAACTGTAGTCAGGAAGATGTTGATCCCAGGATGGCAAAATTACAACAATTTTTTGAGCAAGAATAAGGTAAACAATCTGCAAAATTGAAGTAGGTTGTAGCGGTAAAGGAGGTGTTCTAGTGGCTGTTCCTAAGAAGAGAACGTCAAAAACTAGAAAACGGAAAAGACGGACCCATAAAAAACTAACCACTCCAAACTTGATTGAGTGCTCCAATTGTTTGGAAATGATATTACCTCATCGGGTGTGTCCAGAATGCGGTCATTATAAAGGACGACAGGTAGTAACTATTGACAAAGAAGAATAGAGTTGTTAAAGCCTGCAGTCCCACTGCAGGCTTTACATATTAAAACTGACATTATTCATATTTTTGCCATATTATTTTAACCGGGTTTTTAGAGATGAAAAATAAGGCGGTGTTGCTATGAAGATTGCTATTGATGCAATGGGAGGAGATAATGCTCCAGCGATAAATGTGGAAGGGGCATTAATGGCTTTAAATAAATTTTCTGACCTAAAATTAGCACTGGTAGGTAAAGATAAGCAGATTAATAATCTTCTAACTGATCGAGATTATGATGATTCCAGGTTGACGGTGATCTCCGCTGAAGAAGTTATTACTGGTGAAGAAAAACCGGCTCTAGCCCTACGCCGAAAAAAGAATACTTCTATTGGTAAAGCAGCAGAGTTAGTAAAAAATGATGATTATCAAGCAGTAATTTCAGCTGGAAATACCGGAGCTTCATTGGCAGCTGGTATATTGAAGATAGGTCGAATATCTGGCATAAAAAGGCCGGCTATTGCAACTATTTTGCCTGGCAAATCAGGATCAACACTGTTATTAGATATGGGGGCCAATGCTAATGCTGAGCCTTTTTATCTACAGCAGTTTGCCCTGATGGGACAGTTTTACGCTAAGCTAGTAATGGAAATCACCAATCCCAAAATAGGCCTTATGAGTGTGGGAGAAGAAGAAGGTAAGGGTAATGATCTGACAGAAAAGGCTTATCAGTTAATTAAAGAAGACCAACGAATTCATAACTTTGCCGGTAATGTTGAGGGAAGAGATATTTTTACCGGTAAATATGATGTTATAGTTACTGATGGTTTTACCGGTAATGTGATTTTGAAAACTTCTGAAGGTTTGGCTGATTTTGTTTTTTCGGCTTTAAAAGAGGCTCTAACTAGTAATATAACTGCTAAGTTGGGGGCCTTGCTGGTGAAAAATCAATTGAATAATATGAAGGGAAAACTTGATTATAAACAGTATGGAGGGGCTCCTCTTTTAGGTTTACAGGGAAATGTTATCATTGGACATGGCAGTTCCGATGGAGTTGCCATAAGTAATGCTGTGAGAGTGGCCAGAAAAGCTATCCAGCAAAATTTTGTATCAGTCATAGCTTCGGAAATAGTTAAGGATGGTGAAGGGAATGACTAGAAGATCAACAATAACCGGGGTGGGAAAGTATGTTCCACCGAAGGTTTTAACAAACTATGATTTAGAAGATATGGTTGATACTAGCCATGAATGGATTGTACAAAGGACCGGAATTGAAAAAAGACATATAGCTGCCGATGATACTCCCTGTTCTGAACTAGCTATTAAAGCAGCTCGCCAGGCTTTAGATGATGCTGAACTTAAAGCTAAGGAGCTGGATTTGATTTTGGTAGCCACGGTAACTCCAGATATGTTTTTTCCTGCTACTGCCTGTTTGCTTCAGGAAAAACTGGGGGCAGATAAAGCTGCTGGTTTTGATTTAGAAGCTGGTTGTTCTGGCTTTGTCTATGCTTTAAGTGTCGCTGATCAGTATATTTCAGCCGGGACTTATGATAATATTTTGGTTGTGGGCTCAGAAACCTTATCTAAAATTGTGGACTGGGAAGACCGGTCTACCTGTGTTCTCTTTGGAGACGGAGCAGGAGCAGCAGTATTACAGCCCAGTCAAAGAGGAGGTATCCTGGCCACAGAACTAGGTTCCGATGGCAGTGGAGCTGAAAGCCTGTATCTGCCAGGAGGTGGTTCCTTAAATCCTTCTTCTGAAAAAACCCTGGCAAATAAACTGCATTACTTAAAGATGGAAGGAAATCAGGTTTTTAGATTTGCAGTTAAAATAATGGGAGAGGCTTCTCTTGAGGTATTAAAGAAGGCTAACTTAACTCCTGAAGATGTTGATTTTTTTGTGCCCCACCAGGCTAACACTAGAATTATAAAAGCTGCTGCCAAAAGATTAGATTTAGCAGAAGATAATATGATAGTTAATCTGCCTGAATACGGCAATACCTCCAGTGCTTCTGTTCCTATAGCCTTAGAAGAGGCGGTAGCAGAGGGAAGAATACAAGAGGGAGATATTTTAGTACTGGTAGCTTTTGGTGCTGGTTTAACCTGGTCTGCTGCAGTTATGGAATGGCACAAAGGAGGTAAATAAATATGGCTAAGATCATGCAAACAGAATTATGTGATAAATTAAATATAGAATATCCCATTATCCAGGGAGGAATGGCCTGGGTAGCTACTGGAGAATTAGCAGGTGCTGTCTCAGCTGCTGGAGGTTTAGGTGTAATTGGAGCTGGCAATGCCCCGGCAGAAACTGTGGCTGAAGAGATAAAAAAAGTTAGAGCAATTACTGACAAGCCCTTTGGTGTAAATGTAATGCTATTATCACCCTATGTTGATGATATAGTTGATTTAGTAGTTAAAGAGAATGTACCAGTGGTAACTACTGGCGCAGGAAATCCTGGCAAATATATTGATAATTTTAAAAAGGCAGGTTGTGACGTTATTCCAGTGGTTTCTTCGGTGGCTTTAGCAAAAAGAATGGCTCGCCTTGATATAACAGCGGTGATCGCTGAAGGAGGAGAGGCTGGTGGTCATGTTGGTCAATTGAATACTATGGCTATGATTCCCCAAATAGTTGATGCCATTGATCTTCCTGTAATTGCTGCGGGAGGAATTGCTGATGGCCGAGGACTAGTGGCGGCCTTTAGCCTGGGGGCCCAGGGAGTACAATTGGGAACCAGGTTTGTCTGCTGCAAAGAATGTACTGCTTCTCCTGCCTATAAGGAGGCCATAATTAAAGCTAAAGATAGAGGCACAGTAGTAACAGGAAGATCTACCGGACATCCTGTGAGAGCATTGAAAAACATTTTTACCCGAGAATTAGAAAAAATGGAAGCAGCCGGTTGTGACGCCGAGGAGATTGAAGAATATGGCAGCGATAAATTGCGTAAGGCAGTCTGTGAAGGAGATGTTGATAAAGGAAGCGTCATGGCCGGTCAAATTGCTGGTTTAGTTTCTCAGGAACTAACAGCAGAAGAGATTATTACTGAAATAACCAAAGAGGCCCAGGATGTTCTAAAGACATTATGCCTGGGGCTGGAGGTAGAAAATAATGAGCGCTAAAATTGCTTTTATTTTTCCAGGCCAGGGTTCACAAAGCCCTGGAATGGGAAAAGAATTATATGATGAATTTAATTTGGTAAAGGAATTTTATGATAGAGCTGATAAAATTTTGGACGTTGATCTAAAGAGTATTTCTTTTTCGGGACCAGAATTCGACCTAAACCTGACTGAAAATACTCAGCCGGCAATATTTTTGTTGAGTTCAGCAGTAAATAATCTATTAACTGAAGCAGGGATTCGACCTGACCTGGTAGCCGGCCATAGTTTGGGGGAGTATAGTGCTTTAACCGCTGCCGGAGCTATTTCCTTTGCTGATAATTTAAAACTGGTGAGGGCTCGAGGTAAAGCTATGGAAGAAGCTTTACCAGCAGGTCTGGGAACTATGGCAGCGATAATCGGCCTGCAAAGAGATGAATTAGAAAATATTTGTGCTGGAGTTAATGGAGTCTGTGAGCTTGCCAATATTAATACTCCAAGACAACTGGTGATTTCAGGAGAAAAAGAAGCTGTAAAAGAAGCTATGGAAATCTGCCAGCAAAAGGGAGCCCTAAAGGTAATTGAGCTTCCAGTAAGTGGTCCCTTCCACTCCAGTTTAATGGAGCCAGCAGCTAACCGTTTAAAAAGTGAGTTAGACAAAGCTGTTATAAAAGATAGTGATATTCCCATAGTAGCTAATGTTACTGCTGAAGCTACCAGTTCTGCTAATAAAATTAAAGAAAATCTCTTAAGCCAGCTTAATTCTAGTGTGCTCTGGGTAGATTCCATGGAATATATGATAAAGGCAGGGGTAAAATATTTTGTAGAGGTAGGCCCTGGAAATATTCTGGCAGGATTGTTGAAGAGAATTGATAAATCAGTTGATTCTTATACAACTAGAAATCCTGCTGAGGTGAAAAAAGTAATTGAGGAGCTGGGAAAATGATTGATTTGAGCGGAAAAAGTGCAGTAGTAACTGGAAGTTCCCGAGGTATAGGGGCGGCAATAGCTAAAGAACTGGCTGCTAAAGGAGCCAATGTGGTAATTAATCATTCCAGTAAAAATAGCAGGTCTAAGGCAGAAGAGGTGGCTGAGAGTATCGCTGACTTAACAGACCCGGGGAAAGTTATAATTAAGCAGGCTGATGTGAGCAAGTTAAAGGAAGCCCAGGATTTAATTAATAGTTGCTTGCATGAATTTGAGAGTATTGATATACTTGTAAATAATGCAGGTATAAATAGGGATACTCTTTTACTTAGAATGAAGGAAGAAGATTGGCAGGCTCCCATCGCAGTAAATTTAGGTGGTACCTTTAACTGCTGTAAAGCGTCTTTAAGAACAATGATGAAACAGCGCTGGGGTAGAATCATTAATCTTTCTTCCATAATAGGTATGATCGGTAACGCCGGTCAAACCAATTACGCAGCTTCTAAAGCAGGTATAATTGGTTTTAGCAAGTCATTAGCGCGAGAAGTAGCAGCCCGAAATATAACTGTAAATGCAGTGGCCCCTGGCTTTATCACTACTGCTATGACTGAAGAAATGCCTGAAAAAGTAAAGGAAAAACTATTAGAAAAAGTACCCCTATCCCGGGCTGGTATGCCAGAAGAAGTTGCTAATGCTGTTTTATTTTTGGCATCAGAAAAAGCAAGTTATATAACTGGTGAAACCATAAAAATTGCTGGAGGAATGGGAATGTAATTAGTTTCATTGACTTGAAAGGAGGTGAAAGGAATATGGCAGATTTACTGGCAAGAGTTAAAAGTTTAATAGCAGAAGAATTGGCTGTTGATCCTTCTGAGGTTACTGCTGAGGCATCATTTATCGATGATTTGGGAGCAGACTCTTTAGACGTGGTTGAATTGGTGATGGCCATGGAAGAAGAGTTTGATATGGAAATTCCTGATGAAGATGCTGAAAAAATAGAAACCGTACAGGATGCTGTTGATTACTTGCAGAATAATTTATAAATTTTAAGCTGTATAATTAACATTAATGGCCCTGTTGGTTTGACAGGGCCATTTTCCATAAATATTTGTTTTAGGAGGTTAACTAATGAGCAATAGAGTTGTAGTTACAGGGATTGGTGTTTTAACCAGTCTTGGTGATAATAAAGATGATTTCTGGCAAAATTTATTGACTGGCAAATCTGGTATTACAGATATTGAGGGAATTGAGGGTATAGATGAATACCCCAGTAGGATTGGGGGAGAAATTAAAGACTTTGATCCCTCCTGCTATATTGATCGAAAAGAAAGAAAAAGAATGGCTATATTTACCCAGTATGCTGTTTATACCGCTTTAAATGCTTTAGATGATGCCGGGCTAGAAATTGATAACAGCTTGGCAGAAGAGACCGGTGTTATTGTAGGTTCAGGCATAGGTGGAGTAGAAGTGCTGGAAGAACAGATTTGTCGTTTGCATGAACGAGGACCTAAGAGGGTCAGTCCTTTCTTTATTCCAATGATGATTTCTAATATGGCAGCTGGACAGGTTTCAATATATCTAGGGGCTAAAGGGCCTAACAATAATCCAGTAACAGCCTGTGCTTCTGGGACCCATGCCATAGGTGATGCTGCTGAGATTATAAAAAGAGGAGACGCTAAGGTGATGGTGGCTGGAGGAACAGAAGCATCGATATCTCCCTCGGCTTTAGCTGGCTTTGGTTCCATGAAGGCTCTATCCACTAGAAATGAAGAACCTAAAAAGGCAAGCCGGCCCTTTGATAAAGAGCGAGATGGTTTTGTCATTGCAGAGGGCAGTGGGATGGTTATATTAGAAAATTATGAGCATGCTAGAGAGAGAGGGGCAGAAATCTATGGAGAAATTTCAGGCTACGGCATGACCGGTGATGCCTATCACATTACCCAGCCTTCCCCTGAAGGTGAGGGTGCTGCTCGAGCTATGAAAATTGCTTTAGAAAAATCTCAGCTTAATATTGAAGATCTTAAATACATCAATGCCCATGGAACATCTACGCCCTTTAACGATAAATTTGAAACCATGGCTATTAAAGAGGTCTTTGCTGATAAAGCTAATGAATTAGCTGTGAGCTCAACAAAATCAATGACTGGCCATCTTTTAGGGGCAGCTGGAGGCGTAGAAACCATCGTAGCTTTATTAGCTGTAAAAAATGGAGTTATTCCACCTACCATTAATTATGAAAACCCCGACCCTGAGTGTGACTTAGACTATGTTCCAAATGAAGCCCGGGAAGTCTCTGATTTACAGGCTGCTATGACTAACTCCTTTGGTTTTGGAGGGCATAATGCCTGCCTGGTAGTCAAGAGGGTGTGATAATTGTCATGAATGAGTTATTAGAAGACGTCTCTTTAGCTAAACTAGAAAAAAAATTAGACCTTGTTTTTGCTGATAATCAACTTTTGCTTTCAGCGGTCACCCATAAATCCTTTCCCAATGAAAACCAGGATTTGCAACTTGAGGATAATGAGAGGTTAGAGTTTCTTGGCGATTCTGTTTTGAGCTTGAGTATCTCCACCTATCTTTATCAGAATTTACCTCAGGCTCCAGAGGGAAAATTAGCTAAAATGCGAGCCATTTTAGTAAGTGCAGATACTTTAGCTCGTAAAGCTCGGGAAATCGATTTAAGTGAGCATTTATTGTTAGGAAAGGGCGAGGAAATGACTGGTGGTAGAGAGCGAGATTCAATTTTAGCAGATACTTTTGAAGCTCTTTTAGGAGCTATTTATTTAGAGCATGGTTTTGCTGTAGTTGATAATTTCATTATTGACTTTTTTGACCAGGACATCAACAACGTCAAGGAAGGTAATTATGTTAGAGATTTTAAAACTTTATTACAAGAGATTGTTCAGCAGGATAGTTTAGAAAGACCTGAATATATTGTAGTTAGTGAAGTTGGCCCTGACCATGACAAATCTTTTGAAGTAGAGGTTTGCTTATCTCAAAAATCGCTGGGAAAGGGCAAAGGCTCCAGTAAAAAAGAGGCTGAACAGCTGGCAGCTCGGCAGGCCTTAAAAAATTTAGGTGAAATAACATGATGATAGCTATTAGAGGAGCTATAACAATAGCTGAAGATAAACCTGCTGAGATAAAAAAAGCTATGGATGAATTAATTAGAGAAATTTTTAGTCAAAATGATATTTCTCAGGCAGAAATAATCAATATTATTTTTTCCTCCACAGCTGACATCAAATCTTATTACCCGGCTAGAGCTTTTAGAGAAATGGGATATGATGATATTCCTTTATTTAGCTGCCAGGAACCAGAAATAGAAAACTCACTAGAGTTATGTATTAGAGTTTTAATCCAGGTAGAAAAAGAAAAAGAAATTCCAGTCAGGCATATTTATCTAGGTGCAGCAAAAAATTTACGTCCTGATCTAGTGGAGGAGCCTACTGATGAGTAAAAAGATGATAGCTATTGATGGCCCTTCAGGAGCTGGAAAGTCTACCACAGCAAAGATTTTAGCCAGGAGATTAAATTACAAATATATTGATACTGGTGCAATGTATAGAGCTGTAACATTACAGGCCTTACAAAAAAACATTGACTTTTCTGCCAAAAAAGAGATAGTAAATCTGGCTAATAAGCTGGATATCGACTTTTCTTTTCCAGATGCTGAAGGTAAGGTTAAAGTTTATCTTGAGGGCAAAGAAGTTAGTGATGAGCTTCGGACAGCTGAAGTTGATAAAAATGTATCAGAGATTGCCAGTATTCCTAAAGTTCGAGAGATAATGTTAATCAAACAGCGTGAACTGGCTAAAACTGATTCGGTGGTGATGGATGGACGAGATATTGGCAGTAGAGTTTTGCCTGAAGCAGATTTAAAAATTTATTTGACAGCTAATTTGACTACTCGGGCGGAAAGAAGAAAAGAAGAACTCCATAATAGGGGAGAAAAATTAGATCTGGAAAAGGTTAAATGTGATTTAAATGAACGAGACAAAAAAGATCAAAATAGAGACCATTCACCTTTGACCAAGGCAGAGGATGCCATTGAAGTTACTACTGATAATAAAACTCCTCAGGAAGTTGTAGAGGAGATTTGCCGACTGCTAGAGGAGGAAGAGGAAGATGGCTGATCTGATTTATGGTTTTTCTAAGAACTTGATTAAAATTTATGCTAAGTTAATATTACGGGCTGAATTTATTGGGGTGGAAAATATTCCGGCCCAAGGCCCGGTAGCCGTCATGGCCAATCACATCAGTTTGCTGGACCCTCCTTTAATTGGAGCAGCAATGCCTCGCAAGATTAACTTTATGGCCAAAAAAGAACTTTTTAATAACCCAATAATTGGCTGGTATTTAAGGAAACTAGGTGCTTTTCCTGTTAAAAGAGGGTCTGGAGATATTGAGGCATTTAAAAAGTCAATGAAGATACTGCAAAGCGGTGGGGTTTTGGGGGTTTTTCCTGAAGGTACTCGTCATCCAGAAGGCAAGTTAGGAGAGCCCCATGGTGGTTCAATAGCCATTGCTTTAAGAGGAGGAGCAACAATCATTCCCACGGGGGTTAAAAATTTGAAGACTAAGGGTCGTCCTAAGGTTATATTTGGCAAACCTTTCAATTTGGAAAAAGAAGGGAAAGTTTCTCGGGAAGAACGCAAAGAGATAGCTGAAAAAGTGATGGATGAAATTGCTAAATTATTAGCAATGGATCCTTGATTTAAAAAAGACTTTTACTTTTAGAGGTAAAATTTTTTTCCCTAAAAAGGAGGAATCTAAACTTTAATAGAGAAAGTTAACAAAGGGCAAGTATTAATAGTTTCAAGTAAAATATGTTGGTGTAATAAAGAACTGACGTGCTGGTAAGTCTGGAAGGAGGTGAAGGTTCTGGAGATTAAGACTGCGGAGGAAGCGGGTTTTTGTTTTGGGGTAAAGCGAGCTATTGATATGGCTACAGATCAGGTAAAATCACAGGAAGATCTTCCTGTCTTCACCTTAGGCCCAATAATCCATAATCCGCAGGTAGTAAAAAACCTTGAGAACCTGGGCATTGTCGCTGTTGAAGATTTGTCTGAAGTAGATGAAGGAATTATCATTATTAGATCTCATGGTGTTGAACCTGAAGTAATTCAACAGGCTCAAAATAAGGGTCTGAAAATCATAGATGCAACTTGCCCATATGTGAAAAAAGCCCAGGAAAATGCAAATCTCTTAATATCGGAGGGATATCAAGCCTTAATTTACGGTGATCGAAAACATCCTGAAGTTAAGGGTATCCTGGGGGCGACTGATTATAAGGCGAAAATTATTCAAGGTCCTGAGGATCTTAAAAAAATAAAACTAAAATCTAGAGTTGGAATTGTAGCACAGACCACAAAATCCCCGGCTTCTTTTCGTGATTTAATTGCTGAAATATTACCTGATGTAAAGGAACTTAAAATATTTAATACTATTTGCAATACCACTCAGATACGGCAAAGTTCAGCAGAAAAATTAGCTGAAGAAGTTGAGGTAATGTTTGTTATTGGTGGCTTTAACAGTGCAAACACCAATAGATTGGCTGAATTATGTTCATTGACAGGAACGGAGACTCATCATATTGAAACAATTGCTGATATTGATTGGACATGGTTAAAAGGAGTAAAAAAAATTGGAATTACAGCCGGAGCTTCTACTCCGGATTGGTTAATAAAGGAGGTCATTCAGGCTATGAGTGAAGAAAAAAAAGACTTAGAGCAAGAAGAAAAAGAGGAAGAATTAAAGAATGAAGAGGAAGTTGTTGTTAAGGAAGAAGAAGTAACTGAAGATGAGGTGGTTGCTGAAAAAGAGGAAGAGACTCCTGAAGATAAAGATGAGGAGGAAGCTGTTGAGCCAGAGGCAGATAGCGCCAGTGAAGAGGTCGCCGATGGTGATGAGGTTGAGGAAGAAGATAGTGAAGAAGATAGTGATGATGTTGAAGAAGAAACTTTCCAATATAGTGACAATGATATAGCAAACCTGGAAAAAGGCCAGACAGTAACTGGTACAGTAGTTGAGATCAATGATCAGGGTATATATGTTGATGTTAACTATAAAACTGATGGCTTTATTCCATTGCGTGAATTAAGCAATGCTGATGTTGACGACCCTCATGATATTGTTAGTTTAGATGACGAGATTAAAGTTGTGATTTTAACTTTAGAAGATGATGATGGTAATATGATTTTATCAAAGAAAAGAGCTGACCAGGAAGTTGCCTGGGATGAAATACAAGAGGCCTTTGAAAATGATGAAATTATTGAAGCCAAAATTCAAAAAGAAGTAAAGGGTGGCCTGGTTGCTGATGTTGGTTTGCGAGGTTTTATTCCCGCTTCTCATGTTGCTTTAGGCTATGTAGAGGATTTAAGCCAGTATGTAGGTGAAGAAATGCAGCTTAAGGTAATTGAAGTTGATAGAAATAATAATAACGTAGTTCTTTCAGCTAAGAAAGTATTAGAGGAAGAAAGAGAGCAG
Source organism: Halanaerobiaceae bacterium (assembly GCA_003553485.1). GTDB lineage: Bacteria > Bacillota > Halanaerobiia > Halanaerobiales > Halarsenatibacteraceae > T1SED10-84. The sequence continues at coordinate 29,999 of PWEJ01000085.1, forward strand.
CAGAAAAAGAAAACTTTAGAAAAATTAGAAAAAGATGAAGTAATTACAGGTAAAATCACCAAACTGGTTGATTTTGGTGCCTTTGTAGACCTTGGAGGTATTGAAGGGCTGCTACACATCTCTGAAATGTCCTGGGGAAGAATTGGACATCCCTCTGATGTCTTAGAAGAGGGAGAAGAAATTGAGGTTAAAGTCCTTGATATTGATACTGATAAAGAAAGAATTTCCCTAGGATATAAGCAGTTGCTTCCAGATCCCTGGGAAGAATTTGCTCGCAAGCATTATGAAGGAGAAGTAATTACAGGTAAAATCACCAAACTGGTTGATTTTGGAGCATTTATGGAAGTTGAAGATGGTATTGAAGGGTTGATCCATATTTCTCAATTATCTCATAAGCATGTTAAAACTGCTGATGAAGTAGTTGAAGTTGGTGAGGAAAGAGAAGCCAAAATTATAAATATTGACCCTGAGCAAAAACGAGTGGGCTTGAGCTTGAAAGAGCTGGAAGAAAAACCAGCCTCTGATAGCTCAAAGCAACCAAAGGATCAACAGCAGAGTAAAGGATCTGCTGATAAGTCAGAAACAAAAGAAGAACCTGAAGAGATGCCCTCAGGAGCTACAATTGGAGAACGTTTGGGAGATCTCAAAAATCTAATGGATGATAATGATTAAGGTATCTAACTAAAAAAAAACAAATTAATAATATTATCTGCAGGGGAGGATTGTTTTTATCCTTCCCTTTTTTACTTGTATAAGCAATATTTTTGCTTTATTTTAAAGATGTTGCTTACCTGGGATAGATGTGATATTATTTTTACAGGAGGAAAGATTATGGTTGAAATAAAAAGAATTATCCCGGGTTCCCCAGCTGAAAAGGCAGGCTTAAAAGCTGGAATGGAAATAAAAGAGATTAATGGTGAGAAGATTAGAGATTATATTGATTATCTCTCGCTTACAACAATATCTCCTAAACTTGTAGTATCAATTGAAAGCAAAAAAACGCTGCCCTCTGGAGAGAAAGAGCAACAGGAATATTTGATTGAGCAGGAAGCTGGCAGCAGATTGGGCATAGAGTTAGAGGGAATTGTTTATGATGAATTAAAAAAATGTTGTAATAAATGCCTCTTTTGTTTTGTTGATCAACAACCTGATGGGGTAAGAGCAGAACAGATGATTAAAGACGATGATTATCGTTTTTCCTTTTTGCAGGGAAGTTTTATAACTTTGACTAATTTAACAGATAATGAGTACCATCGGATTATAAGTGAACAATTGTCTCCCCTTTATATTTCAGTGCATACAACTAATCCTAAATTGCGAGCAGAGATGATGGGTAACTCTAAAGCAGCTAAAATTAAAGAAGACTTAGAGTTATTGGCCAGTCAGGGGATATCTTTTCATTTACAGCTGGTAATTGTTCCAGAATATAATGATAGGGAAGAATTAATAAAAACTTTAGAGGACTTATCTAAGCTGTCTGATTCGGTGCTTTCTCTAGGTATTGTTCCTGTAGGCTTAACGGCTCATCGAGAGGGGCTTGCTGAATTAAAAAGTTTCACTCCCCGGCGAGCGAAAAAGCTCATTGAGCAGGTTAGGGATTGGCAACAACAAAATTCCAGTCAATTATTGGCAGAACGAATATTTTTAGCTGATGAATTTTTTCTTTTAGCTCAAAAACCAATCCCCTCAGAAAATTATTATGGGGAATATCCTCAATTGCAAAATGGCATAGGTTTAACAAGGCTAACCAGAGCCAATTATTATACTAAGCGAAAAGAGTTTCAATCATCAGCAAAGATTTCTGGTGACTTTGTTGTTCTTTCAAGCAAATTAGGAGCGAAAGCCATAACCCCATTAATAGATGATCTTAATAAAACTGAGGGTTTAAATGTAGAGATTAAAGTTATTGAAAATAAATTTTTAGGAGAAGAGGTTACAGTTACCGGCCTTCTGGCCGGGGAAGACATTATTTCTTTTATAAAAAAGGAAGAACTGCAGGCTGATATATTTTTTCTGCCAGCAATAATTTTTAATGCAGAAGGAAAGACCTTAGATGGTTATCATTGGAAAGATATAATTGAATATTTTCCAGATAAAAATTTTATGATTTGTGAAAGCATGGAGGATGTTTTGGAGGTGTTTTTTAATGAAAAAGCCTGTAGTGGCAATAGTAGGCAGGCCTAATGTGGGTAAATCGACGTTATTCAACCGTTTTATTGGAGAAAGAAGAGCAATAGTTGAAGGTACCCCCAACCTAACCAGGGATAGAATTTATGGTAATGCTAAGTGGCAGAATCAAGAATTTATCGTTGTTGATACCGGGGGAATCGAGCCTGATCCAGAGGATAATATAAAATCTTTAGTGTTATTTCAGGCTAAGCAAGCCATTGCAGAAGCCGATTTATTATTATTTGTGGTGGATAATAGAGCCGGCCTTACAGCTCAGGATGAAGAGATTGCCAATCTTTTGAGAAACTCTCAAAAAGAAATTATTATAGTAGCTAATAAAACAGAAGAATTTACAGAAGAGAATCAACCCTGGGAATTTTATTCCTTAGGATTTGACACTGTTATTCCTATATCAGCAGAACATGGAAAAAATGTAGGTGAATTGTATGAAACTATAACAACTCACTTACCCGAGCAAAAAGAAGAGGATATCTCTGAAGAAATATTGCAGATAGCCATAGTAGGTAAGCCTAATGTTGGTAAGTCTTCTTTGATAAATTATGTATTGGGTCAGGAAAGGGTACTGGTATCTGCTGAACCTGGAACTACCAGAGATGCTGTTGATACTATGGTAGAAGTTAATAATAATAAATTTAATCTTATAGATACTGCTGGTCTAAGGAAAAAATCTCAGGTAGACTGGTCAGTGGAGTACTATAGCAATTTGCGTTCAATTAAAGCCATGGATAGAGCTGATGTGGTGCTGATGATGATAGATGCTAAAGAGGGAATAACCTCTCAGGATAAAAAAATTGTTGGTTATGCTCATGATGAAGGGAAACCGATTATTTTAGCAGTAAATAAATGGGATAGTATAGAAAAAGATGATAATACTGCCCGTGAATATCAAGAGGAGATATATTATCAATTAAAATTTTTGAATTATGCGCCTGTGATTTTTATATCTGCGCTAACAGGCCAGCGGGTAGAAGAAATTTTTCAACTAGCAGAATATGTCTTTGATCAGGCCTCTTTAAGGGCAAAGACTGGTTTGCTTAATGAGGTTATTCAGGATGCAGTTCAGTTAAAACAGCCGCCCTCATATAAGGAGAGAAGATTAAAGATTTATTATGCAACTCAAACAGCTGTTAGACCACCAACCTTTATCTTTTTTGTCAATGACCCGGAGTTAGTACATTTTGCTTACCAGAGATATTTAGAAAATGCTCTGCGGGAATCCTTCGGTTTTATAGGCTCGCCGATCTGGCTAAAATTTCGCAAGAGAAAATCTGAATAGGGTGAGGAGGTAAAAATGAAGCTAGCAATAATTTTAATACTGGCTTATTTTTTAGGTTCTATACCAACCGGTTATCTTTTTGTGAAAAATTTTTTAGGAGTAGATATAAGAAACTATGGCAGTGGAAATGTAGGAGCCACCAATGTTGCCCGCAAATTAGGGGTTAAGATGGGCGCTTTAGTGGCTTTTTTTGACATCATGAAGGGATTTATTCCGGTGTTATTGGCGGGCCAACTTTTTGGTGTAGATGAAGGTTATTTATTATTCCTGATAGGGATAGCAGCAATAATAGGTCACAATTGGTCAGTTTTTTTGGGCTTCGATGGAGGCAAAGGGGTGGCAACCACTATTGGAGTAATTTTAGGAGTTGCCCCAGTAAGTTTTGTTATTTTAGGTTTAGTCTGGTTGTTAGTGACCTTTACCCTGAGAATCGTATCTGTAGCTTCATTACTGGCCATATTAACCTTGCCAGTCTCTGTTTATTATTTGACTGGCGATCAGGCCCAGGCTATCATGGGAATGGTTTTGTTCATTTTTGTGGTCTTTACCCATCGAGAAAATATTAAACGTCTAATTCGAGGTGAAGAAAAAAAGATCAAGCCAGGCTCTCAATCTTAATTAATTTTTGGCAATAAGGCTAATAAGAGGTGTTAATATGGATTCCGATATTACGGTAATTGGTGGTGGTAGCTGGGGAACTGCCATAGCCGTTAATTTGGCAAGAAATGATTTAACCGTTAAGCTGTTTTTGCGGCGGGAAAAGCAGGTTAAAGAGATTAAAGAGACTAAAATTAATCAAGATTATTTTCCTCAACACAAGCTCCCCCCTGAAGTAATCCCCACGGCAGATTTGAAAAAGGCTGTCTCAAATGCCAGAATAGTTTTTATTGCTGTTCCTACTGAGGCTACCAGAAGTATAATAAATGAAATAGCTGGCCACATTGGTGAGAACACCAAAGTGGTTTCTACTGCAAAGGGTATTGAAGAGGAAACCCTGCAGACTAACTCTGAAATAATAGCTAATCACCTTAATAATAATCAAAAATTGGCAGTTTTATCAGGTCCAACTCATGCAGAAGAGGTAATGGAGGGTAAACCCACAGCTGCAGTTATAGCCAGTGAGGATAAGGACTCAGCAAGAAAAATTCAAAGGATTATGAACAACAAAAGCTTTAGGGTCTATACTAACCCAGATGTTATTGGAGTTGAATTAGGTGGGGCAGTAAAGAATATCATAGCAGTCGCAGCAGGGATTGCCTATGGTTTAAATTATGGAGATAATGCTATAGCTGCTTTGATTACACGAGGACTGGCTGAAATGAGCCGTTATGGGAAAGAACGGGGGGCAAAGCTCTATACTTTTTCTGGTTTAGCAGGTTTAGGAGATTTAATTGTGACCTGTAATAGTAGTCATAGTAGAAACAGGACTTTTGGTTATAAGATTGGTGAGGGAAAAACTTTTTCCCAGGCAGAACAGGAGGTTGGTCAGGTAGTAGAAGGGATTAAAACAACAAAGGCTTTATATACTGCCTTTAAGAAGGGTAAGGTGAGAACAGAACTACCAATAACTGCTGAAATATATCAGGTTCTCTTTGCTGGTAAAAGCCCTGACAAAGCAGTGGAAGATTTGATGACCAGAGATCCTAAAAGAGAAATGGAAGAAGTAGTCAATATGAAAGACTGGTTATAAAAGGAAAATATATTTTTTATTTGAGTAAAACTAGGATAAATGTTGTAAAGCTCAAGGTTTTTAGTGATTTTCTTGTTATTTAAGCAGGAGTTTTTAAGGCTATCACGAATATTATGAATAAGCAAATAGTAAAAGGGAGGTGAGTAGTAAATAATGACTAAGACTGAACTTATTGACCATGTAGCAGAAAAAACTGGTCAGACAAAAAAGGATTGCAA
>PWEJ01000098.1 GCA_003553485.1 Halanaerobiaceae bacterium
AAATTACAACTTCTGGTTTACAGGGATAAAGGGCTATTCAGTTAGAATATCAAGGGCTTCCTCCTGCAGTGCTTCAGTCAGATAAGGAATACCCGTCAATTTTTCAACCTCCCTGTTTCCAGACATGAGGTCTGATTTTTCTATAGCAGAAAGATTAAACTTCCTAACCCCGGCCATGAGCTGCTTAAGGCCAGTGGCCAGTTTGGTAGTCAAAGTATATAGGGCTACAGCCCCAAAGGGGATGTTTTCCATTTCTCGGGCTCCAACAATATCTTCCACATCATACCAGCCAGCAAAAATATTGCGAGGTTTGCTGCCTGCTTCTTTGACAGTTTTTGGCAGTTCATCCCAGTTTCCATTTAATTCCGCTTTTCTATCAGGATAAAAGACTCCTTCTATATTAGAACCTAAAAATCCGGCAATCATGGGAGCCCTTCCCAGGCATACCATCTTAACATAGGGAGATCCTAAAGCTAAGGCCTTGAAGATATGATCTTCTCTAGCAAAACCTCCGCCAAAGGATAGGTCCGGTACGTTAAAACCCTCTTCTGCCAATATTTCGGCAAATTCAACGGCTTTAGTATGCAGGGGTAGAGAAGGAACGCCCCAGTGTTCCATCATATTCCAGGGACTCATTCCGGTTCCACCTCCTGCACCATCTATGGTTACCAGCTCTAGCTCAGCTTCTGCAGCAAAACGCAAAGCCATAGCCAGTGCTCTCATACCATAGGCACCGGTCTTTAAGGAAATTCTTTCAAAACCTAAAGACCTCAAATAATCTACTCTATCAAGAAAATTTTGCTTAAATATTGCTATATCATCAGCATCAGTACCGCCTAAACGGCTATGGCGGGCAAAACTATCTATAGCTCCTGATTCAAAGGATTTTTTGGTAACCTCTTTGGTGGGATCGGGGTCGACAATATAACCTCTTTCAGCCAAAAACTCGGCATACTCCAGGCTTTTAACCTGGATTTCGCCACCTATATTTTTAGCTCCCTGGCCCCATTTTAGCTCTACTATTAGATCGTTACCATAATTCTCGATCAGATATTCAGCCACTCCATTGCGAGTGTCTTCAACGTTTAATTGCACAAAAATATCTCCATAGCCATCTTGAGTGTATTTCTGATAAGTATTAATCCTTCTATCCATCTCAGGAGCTTCAGCAATCCCTCCCTTTTCCATCTGGGATTCTCTATCGACTCCCACTACGTTTTCTCCAATAACCACTGGAAAACCAGCTAAAGCCGCGCCAATGGCAAAGGAGTCCCAGTATTTTTCAGCAATAAAAGTAGAACCAAGAGCGCCTGTCATTATTGGTATTTTGGCCTTGCTTTCACCTTTATTGCCAAAGGACGACTCTATATTTACATTAGGATATATGCAGTCATCAGCATCAGAAGTTAAATTTTCTTCCAGACCCTGAGCTCCAAAGGCATAGCCCTGTATTCTTAAGGCTTCATAGGAAGTCCCCTGAGGGTCAATGTTTTGGGCGCCAGCAGTTATGGAACCAAAATCCCTGGGATATAACATCTGCTTGCCATATAAAGAAGAAAGCCAGGTCTCACATTTGCCCCTACAATCTGATTGACAGAGGGTACATAGCCCTGAAGGACAGGGGTCACCTCTATTAACTGCTCCTAAAGCATCAATTCTTTTATCTGACATTATTATTCCTCCTAAAAATTCTCCCTGCTTGTTTAAATTTTGTTAAAAATACCTGCTATTGCTGCTATTACTCAACTTAAATAATAGATATGTATTGCTATGAATACTAACATATTACTTTACTATTGTAAAGGAAAGAGTAATAAATCTATATTTTCATATATTTATAAATATTTTTAATTTTATTGAACTGGCTTTTAAGTCAATCCCCGACGCTGATAACAGTAAAGCAAAAGTGCTAAAATCACTAAAGAGCTAAAGAGGATAAATCCAAGTCCCGTCAAATAAAGAGCCGTTGTAATCTCTGCTGTTAAAGTTTTTTCTAAAAGCAAAAGATAATGATAAGTGGGAAGCAGATAGGCTAACCTCTGCAAGACTCCCTGCTCCAACCCGGCGGTCTGCGGTATAATCAACAATAACAGGTAGACGGGCATGCCAATTATACCTGTAGAGCGCTGATCTTTAGCTACTAGACCAACTATCATTCCCACCATTATGGCAAAGATAACTGTTAGAGCAGTGGCCAATATGATGAGAAAAAGAGCCCCATCCTGATTACCTGTTATGAAAATCAAAAGCAGGGCTACCATGATAATAGAAAGAAAAGTCAGTAACCCCTTACCTATAATCACCTCCAGGGGGGTAGCCGGAGAAAGCAGCAACACCTCCATGGTATTCTTTTCCTTCTCTTCAGCTATCATAATCGAAGGTACATACATTCCCACCATGACCACTAAAAACAAAAGGCCAAAGCTCAAAGCCACAGTCTCCTCCATTACCGGCAGGATATTATGCCAGAGAAAAGTTAGAAATACTGGCAGGGCATACATGATTAATATATTGGGATTTTTCTTAATATCCTGCAATTCTTTGAGCACAATAGCCAGAATCCGCTTGAATTTTTTCATCTATGTCAACTCCTTGCCAGTGATGGTGACAAATATATCAGCCAGGGAAGGCTCCTGGGAATGAATAGCCAATAATCTTTCCTGGGTTATAAGCAGTGATAATTTCTGGGCCAGCCGGTCCCTCTGAGTCATATCGAAAATTTTTTCTTTAACCTGACCTTCCTCACGATAAACAATCTTGATATCTGAGGAAGAATACTGTAGTTTCAATTTCTGCGGGGTCCCCTCTTCCACTAATCTACCCTGGTGTAAAAAAGCAACGCGATGACATAATTTATCGACCTCTTCCATATTATGTGAGGTCAGCAGAATTGTTATGCCTTTTTCATTTAACTGCTGTAATATTTTATGGATTACAGCAGCCGAGCCGGGGTCCAGTCCTGAAGTTGGTTCATCCAAAAATAAAATATCAGGCTCATGGAGGAGAGCTCTAATTAATAAAACCTTTTGCTTCATACCCCTGGAAAGTTTTTTGACGGCTCTACTCTTAAAATCCTGTAGATCTACTAGCTTCAAATAACGATCAATTAAGGAATAATCCTGGTTATAGAGCCGACAGTAAAACTTTAAATTTTCTAAAATTGTCAGTCTTTCATAGAGGTTTGTATTTTCTGGCACTATCCCCATTTTGCTTAGTAAATCCTCTCTATGGCTCTGGATGTTCTTTTCATATATATAGGCCTGACCGGCATCGGGCTTTAGTTGTCCCGTTAAAATTTTAATAGCCGTGGTCTTGCCAGCCCCATTGGGTCCTAAAAGACCAAATATTTCTCCGGCAGCAACTTTCAGGTTAACCTCCTGTAATGCAGTGGTGCCATTATAATTTTTGGCAATATTTCTTAGTTCAATCATAGTTTACACTTCCCTATTAAATATATTATTTCAATTACCGGTCAAAATCAATTGCTGATAGAGAGTTTTTATATTATAATATAACTAACTAACCATTAGTTAGTTAATCCGTGACTAGTAAGTTAAACCTTTAGTTAAATTCAAGATCCAAAAAGAAGTCAGCAGGTTAGCAGCAGAACAACACCATTTTGAAGGAGGGAAAGATATGGATCAATTGACAAAGGAAGATGTTATGGAATTAATATCCTCCGATTCCCGACCTAAAATCTCTCTCTACATGCCAACGGAAAAATCAGCTGGAAATGCCGTCAACAAGATGAAGATTAGAATCAAAAATTTGCTAAGCACTACCAGGAAAAAATTAAAGGAAGACTGGGATTTCTCGGAGATTGAGATGGATGATTTGCTCTCTCCCTTAGTGAGTTTAACCAATGACCGGGATTTTTGGCTTAGACAGAGTGATGGCCTGGCCATCTATCTTACCCCAGAAAATTTTCAATACTATCGCTTACCCCTAAACTTTTACGAGCAGGTATCAGTATGTAATTTTTTCGACCTCAAACAGGCAATCCCTGAAATTTATGAAAATAGAGAGTTTTATTTATTAGCTCTCAGCAGAAACAATACCCGGTTGTTTTATTTGACCGAAAACAGTATAACTGAAGTAGAGTTAGATAAACTACCTGGCAGTTTTGCTGAAATATTAGAAAAAGACACCTCCGGAAGAACTTTACAGCATCATTCCAGCTCTAGAGGAGGTGGTTCAGCCGTCTTCCATGGCCAGGAAACTGTAGAAGGAGATAAAAAAGAGGATATTCTCCAATATTTTCGCCTGGTTGATGATGCCGTTAGCGAATATCTAAAAGGTAAAGGTATACCACTGTTGTTAATGTGCGCCGAAGAGATTTATCCCATTTATGAAAGAGCTAATACCTACCAGCACTTGCACGCCGACTTCGTTAAGGGCAGCCCAGGAAAATTAGAACCCCAGCAAATTTTTGCTGCCTCTCAAAAAGTTATAGCTCCCCTGACTAAATCGGACCGGCATAAGGCTATCGCTCGATTAAAAGAGCTAACTGGTACGGAAAAGGCAGAATCTGACCTGGAAACCCTGGTAACCGAAGCCTATTTTGGCAAAATCCAGACTCTTATTTTTGAAAAAGGAGTTGAGAAATACGGCTCTTACAATGTCGACAAGAATCAGGTCGTGTTCTCAGATAATGATAACCCTCAGGAAGACTATGAGCTCTTTAATTATACATTGTTAAAAACCATTTCTCAGGGAGGAGAAGCTTTTCTGGTTCCCCAGGAAGAAATGCCGGCAGAGGCAGGAAAAATCAACGCCATATATCGCTACTAATCTTATAGCGATTTATTGCAATTTAAGCTATTTACCTTAAATATATATATTATCAGGTTGAAAAATTAGCGACAAATTTTCCAGTGAATTCAAGCCCCTGCATTGATTCAGGGGCTTAATTTTTTTACCGCTTCACCCCAGGTCAACTCTGCTGATTTTGCAGAATTACCCTGCCCCGGCGGAAGACAATATAAAGGATTGCTGAAGGCTAATAACCTATTATCTGCTGCCCGCACCTCCATTCTACCCCATCTATACTGTCGGCCTGACCAAGCAATTTCCACAATCAGCTGGCCCCGATTCACTATTTTTTTCTCCTGACGGGGAATCCCGTCTTCCAGCCATAACAGCCTGGCTTTTTTATATTCCGAAGATAAATTTACCTCAAGGGTAATCTTGATTTTATTCCCCTCAAGACAGATAGAAGTAATATTATCTCCGGGGTAAATTGCAGTATTAACTCCCTGGCCTTTCCAGGTAAGATCAAGACCTGTGGCTACCAGCAATTTCCCTTTAGCTAACGATTTTATCACTTCACTGGGCGATAGTTCAGGAGCCTTAATTATATTGCGTGGCTGGCCGATCTTCGATGGCAGTACATCAGGGGCATAACTCTCCCCTGGTTTCATATGGATATCGCTGCCACCAAAGCCCCAGAGAAAGATTTTATTTTGCCAGAGATAATCCAGCAGCTTAATTGCTTTAACACTGGATTCTTTACTCCCTGGGAGGCGAGGGTCCAGCAAGACTTCTAATCCTGTTAGCTGCTCAAAGGTTATTTCGTCATAATCCCAGGCCCAGTCTGATAAAAAAGGGTGACATATTATAACCTGAGCCCCATTATTTTTAGCTCTCTCCATAATTTGGGTCATAATTTTAGCTGACAGAGAAAAGGATTCACTGGCTTTAAATCCCTGGAGCAGTTTTATATAATCAGCGGTATAATACAACCTATCAACACCCAACAGATTAAAATGACCCCGGGAAGTGGTTACTTCCATGCCTGGAATACTTAAGGGAGGAGCTTCTGATTGGGGCCACCCTGTAGGAAGCAGATTATGTTCTGTGATAAAATAAAAATCCAAATTCTGCCTGGCTGCTTCCTGATGTAACTCTTCAGGTTTCATCCTGCCATCTGACAGCAACGAATGGCAGTGTAGGTCGCCATCATACCAGTCCCTTTCAGTGGGCAAAGCTCTATTCCAGCAATAATCATTTAACAATGGTTTTGTATCATCGTTTTTTTGGTCCAGAGGGGTTGCCCAGGTTTCTGCAGTTAACCGGGGGTAATCAGTACTAATTACTTTAGAATTTGAGCCTGCCTTGACCTGGATCCGAATAATAAAGGATTCTGACCTGGGTGGTAAGTAACAGACTAATCGCCAACTGCCAGAGGTTATTTTGCCTGCCACTCCTCCTAAGCTGGTATGCTCTCTTTTTTCTGCTAAAAAGATTTGCTTTATATCTTTATGGGAAGAATTGATGAATTGCAAGCGCAGATTATCATTATTATCATATATTAATAACAGATAAAAATTCTGATAGCCACGGGATTTTAAATAATTCAAATTCACTTCTAATTGTTTGGCCTCATTATCTAGGGTAAAATAAAAAGACTTTATGGTAGGCCTGTCACTGGCTGCTACAGCTATCTCCTTAACCCAACTTAGCTCTTTAATATTACCACTCCCTCAAAGGCAAGATTAAGTGCCAACAGATTTAGTATACCGAAAAACTGGCTAAATGTCCATCTATCCTCAATTGGGCATCAATTGTGCTTTGCAAAAAACTTTGTTATACTTAATTTCCAGGCAAAATTAACGCTAGAAATAATTTTTCTCTTCCTATCTCATATTGCAAGGAGGATAATCAATGAAGGCCAAAGATATTTTTACTGAATTACTTAATTCTCGCCAGAAAGTCAGAGAAAAAACAGCTGATGGTTTTAAGCCACCAATTATATTAGGTGATGGGGCTATGGGAACTGAATTAATGAAAATAGCCACCAGAGAAACAAAGATACCGCTACAGCACAATTTGATTAACCCGGCTAAAGTGAGTGAGATTCACCAGAGATATTTGCAGGCTGGCGCTGATATTATCACTACCAATACTTTTTGTGCTAATAGATTATATCTGCAACAGACTGAGATGAAGGAAGAAAGTGAAGCTATTAAAAGGCTGGTAAAGGAGATAAATCAAGGCGGAGCAGAAATTGCCAGGCAGGCAGTAAATAGTTTCCAAAAAAACAACTCCCGGACAGGTCCTAAATTGACAGCAGGCAGCATAGGTCCCACAGGCTCAGAAAAAGCAATCTTTCCTGAAGAGGGCGATAATAAAGAAGAGCTTATTAGGGCCTTTAAAGAACAGATTGCTGCCCTTGAAGAGGGAGGCGTTGATATTTTGATTTTTGAGACTTTTTCTTATCACCTGGAGTTAAGAGCAGCTTTAGAGGCAGCCGATAACTTTAGCCTGCCCTGGATTATTAACATGTCCTTTGATAATTATAATACCACCAATTACGGCACTAAACCAGCTGATATGGCTCAAGTGGTGAGAGATTTTCCTCAAGAGAAAATTTTAGCTGCCGGAATCAATTGCATTGCTCCTGATAGGGGTTATCAGAAGACAATTAAAAACTTAACTGCTGAGTTAGCACCTCTACCCTTGAGTCTTTATTATAATGCTGGTACTCCTGAACTGGATATTGATTCTGGTAAGACCAGTTATAAGCTAGAGGAAAGTTTTTATAAAGAAATGGAAGAAGCAGCAAGACTAAAAAGCCCTGCTGCCAAAATATTAGGCGGTTGTTGTGGCACATCTCCTGCAGTTATCAAGGAATTAAAAACCCGCTTTAATATTTAGTTTATCTTGGTATATCATTAAATAAAGAGAAGTTTCCTAAAGTAGATTTACTCCATTATAAAGAGAAAATTCCATGTCTTCACTGATCTTACTAATATCATAGGGGGTTTCCTGATAAACACAGTAATTAAGCCAGTTGCCAAAGAGAAGATGAGCATGAGCCCGCCAGGTATTTAAAGGTTTTTTACCAGGGTCCTCCCCGGTAAAATAATTCTGGGGCCTGGGCGGGTTTTCTTCTTTTTCTAAATCTCGCAGGTATTCATTCTTTAAAGTATCATGATCATATTCTGAGTGGCCGGTAACAAAGATCTGCCGGTTATCTTTATTAGCTACAATATAAACTCCTGCTTCAGGTGATTTAGCCAGTAATCTCAGCTCGTCACATTCTTTAATATCCTCTTCTCTTACCTCAGTATAGCGAGAATGAGGGGCATAAAATTCATCATCAAAGCCCCGCAACAATTTGGTGTTCTGCTGGTGAATTCTATGTTTAAAGACCCCGGTTATCTTATCTTCTAGTGGATATTTATCTATTCCATAATGAAATTTCAATCCTGCCTGTGCTCCCCAGCAGAGATGAAGGGTAGAGAAAACATTAGAGCGAGTCCAGGCCATAATATCTTTAAGCTCACTCCAGTAATCAACTTCTTGAAAAGCCATTCTTTCCACAGGAGCCCCGGTAATGATCATGCCATCATATTTTTGCTCTTTAATATCAGCAAAGACCTGATAAAACTTAACCAGATGCTCCTGAGATACATTCTTGGCATCATAAGAAGCTGTCTGCAGTAAATCCACCTCTACCTGGAGAGGAGAGTTACTTAAAAGCCTTAAAATCTGGGTTTCGGTAGCTATTTTGGTGGGCATTATATTTAATACAACTATCCTCAAAGCCCTGATATCCTGAGTTAGAGCTCTCTGCTGGGGCATGACAAATATATTTTCTTCCTGTAATGTTTCAGCTGCTGGCAAATTGTCTGGTATTTTTATTGGCATAATTTTTCCTCCTTATTCACTGACAGTAGAGAGTGCCCTATCGAGGTCAGCAATTAAATCACCGCTATCCTCTATTCCAATGGATAAGCGAATCATACCGGGAAGAACTCCAGATTTTTCTCTCTCCTCGGCTGTTAATTGTTGATGGGTGGTGCTGGCCGGGTGAATAGCCAAAGACTTAGCATCACCGACATTGGCCAGGTGGGAAAATAACTCTAGATTTTCAATAAACTTAATACCCGCTTCTTCTCCCCCTTTAATTCCAAAGGTTAACATGCTGCCAAAACCTTTATCTAAATACTTACAGGCATTTTCATGGCTATCATGTTCTTTAAGTCCGGGATAATTTACCCAATCTACCTGCTGATGGTCAGCCAGATATTCAGCAATTTTTTGGGCGTTGGAGCTATGTCTTGCCATTCTTAAGCTTAAGGTCTCCAGGCCCTGAAGAAAGAGAAAAGAGTTAAAGGGGCTCAAGCAGCTGCCAAAATCCCGCAGCAGCTGTACTCTGGCCTTGGCTATAAAAGCAGCATCGCCAAAATGATCGGTATAAACCAAACCATGATAACTGGGGTCGGGCTCACTTAATTCTGGAAATTTGCCATTATCCCAGGGGAATTTGCCGCTATCGACTATTATACCGCCAATGGAAGTACCATGGCCCCCGATAAATTTTGTCGCTGAATGAATGACAATATCAGCCCCATGCTCTATTGGGCGACAATGATAGGGGGTGGCAAAGGTATTATCGACAATTAAGGGCAGAGAGGCATCATGGGCAACTTCGGCCAGTTGAGCTAAATCAGGCACATCCAGTCCTGGATTGCCAATGGTTTCAACATATAGGGCTTTGGTCTTATCAGTTATTTTGCTGGCAAAATCCCCGGGGGAAGTGGAATCAACGAAGTTCACCTTGATACCTAGCTTGGCAAAGGTATGTTTAAATAAGTTATAGGTACCACCGTAGATAGAGCTGCCACTAACTATTTCTTCTCCCTGGCCAGTGATATTAAGCAAAGCTAAGGTTTCTGCTGACTGGCCAGAAGAAACAGCTAAAGCTCCTACTCCCTTCTCTAAAGAGGCCATCCTCTTCTCTAAAACATCATTGGTGGGGTTCATAATCCGGGAATAAATATTTCCTTCTTTTTCTAAAGCAAAAAGGTCGGCCGCTTCCTGACAATCATCAAAGACATAAGAAGTGGTCTGATAAATCGGTACTGCCCTTGAACCAGTAGCTGAATCGGGCTTTTGACCGGCATGAAGAGCTAGGGTGTCAAAATGTAAGTTTTCTTTACTCATTTTATTACCTCCAATTATTATTTGATTGATTAAAAATAAAAAAGACCCTTCCTCAAAGAAGAAGAGACTTAAAATATAGCTCTTATCTTTCAGGATCCCAAATCCTGCAGGATTTGGCACCATGCAATTTAAAAATTGCTGGTTGCCGGGCTTCACAGGGCCAGTCCCTCCACCACTCTTGATAAGGATTCTTTATTTAAGCTGTTATCGATTAGTTTTTATTATGCTAACATAGAAAAGTAATTCTGTCAAGATTTTTTTGAGGCTAAAAATTGAGCTGGAAAATCTAAACTGATATAGATAGTTTAACTCAAATAGGACATAACCTCATCTAAATCTATATGTGTTTTTACCAATTCTTGAATTTTTTCTATTTTTCTTCTATCATTGGGCCTTAACTTCACCGTCATCCCCTTAATGCGGCTGGCTACAGAATAGGTATCCTCTTCCGATTGCAGCATCAAAATACCCAGGTTCTCTGCCGTCTCAATCAGGGAGTCATGAGGTTTTAAACCTCCAGTAGCAATAATACCGGATACACTACCTCCTCGACCTGATTGCAGATGGATAGCTGTACGAGCCAGGGCAGAAACTATTATATCTTCGCGGTCACCACCGGTAATTAAAAGCTCTCTCCCCTTCAAATATTTTAAAGCCTCATGGGGAGTCATAGCGCCCACTATTATCTTACTTATGTTGCGGTGCATAACTGTTTTGCTGGCCTGGGTAAGAGGTTTAAACTCCGGACATTCGGAAACAATATGTTCCAGGGTGGGATGAGTCAATATTCTTTCATAGGGTAAAACACCTAAAACATTCACCCCTCTATCCCTTAAACCTTTGCCGGTAATCTCCTTAACCTCTTCATATTTCTTTTTAAAGACTTTGTTAATAACTACCCCCAGAATATCTATATCAAATTGTTTCAGAAAGGCAATATTTAACATAACTGTATCAATGGTGCTGCCAAAGCCACCCTGGGCTACCAAAATCACTTTGGCGTCCAGCAGTTCTGCTACTCTAGGATTGGAAAGCTTAATCACCTCGCCAACACTGCATTTGCCTGACCCTTCAACTAAGACCATATCACGTCCTGTTTTGATTCTTTCATAGGCCAGAGCTAGCTGCTGCTCCACTTCTCGGCCACAATCATGCTGGATGCAGTGTTTGGTATAGCCACTATCCACAATTATAGGACTTACATCTTTCAAATTATCATCAAAGCCGTAGATAGAATCTATAAGCTCTGCATCCTCATCAATTTTTAAGCCATCTTCGGTAGTGGTAAACCTCTGCCCCACTGGCTTCATATAACCAATTCTATCAACCTTCTCCAGCAGAGCCGATATCATACCCACGGAAAAAGAAGTTTTTCCTCGGTCCTGCCCTGTTGCTGCAATAAAAAGATTTTTCATATTCTAGCCTCCTAAATTATCACTCTTGTGCTTCATCCTCTTCATTTATCAGAGAGGGAAATAATGATAGGTCAGTATGGGGGATAAATTGGGCTGCTACAAATTCATCCATAAAATCTTTGCTATTTTCATCTGAGCTCAACTCTAGATATGTCATCTGCCCGGCCAGCTCCAGGGCATCTTTAAATTCATCACCCTTTAAAACTGCCCTGCGGGCCCCCTTTAATGCACTGTTACCGATAAATTGAAATCTATCCCGGGGCAGGTCTGGTAACAGGCCGATTCTGATTGATGCTTCTACATTTAAGTAATTCCCAAAACCCCCGGCTATATAAACTTTTGCTAGCATCTGTTCATCCATGGAGAGGCGGTCTAACATTATTTTAATGGCGGCATAGATAGCCCCTTTAGAACGCAGCAGATGCTTTATATCATTTTCACTAAAGGCAAGGTCTTCGCCTATATCGGTCTCTTCGGCTGGAACTAATAGAAATTCATAGGTCTCATCGTCTTTTTGCCTTAAGCGAGGAGAGGAAATCTCGCGATTATATCTACCAGAGCGGTTGATAATGCCCTTTTCCTGCATGGTTGCCAGCAAATCAATTAAACCGGAACCACAGACTCCCCGTGGAGGTTTATTACCGATAGTGCGATACTGAAATTCAAAGTCATCGGTAAAACCAACCTGCTCGATAGCACCTTCCATTGCCCTTATTCCACAGGAAATTCCGCCTCCTTCAAAGGCAGGGCCTGCTGAAGCTGAGCAGCTTATCAGAAGACTTTCATTGCCGACAACTATCTCGCCATTGGTGCCAATATCAATTAACATGGTTAAATCTTCGTTTTCATGGAGGCGAGAGGCTAATATTCCCGCTGTAATATCTCCGCCTACAAAGCTCCCCACGGCAGGAAAACAATATACCGGGGCCTGGGGTAAAGCCTTAAGCCCTAGTTCTTGCGCCTCTACCACCGGCGGCATGAAAAAATTAGGCACGAAGGGTGAGCGCCTGATATTGTTGGGATTAACTTTCATCAGGGTATGAATCATGGTGGTATTTCCAGCCATCATCAGCATCTTAATCTCAGTGGACTCCAACTCTTCTTCAGCTAATAACTCTTCTATCAATTCATTAATAGTTGCAATCAAAGACTCATGGACCTCGGTTACTCCATCTTCATTTTTGCTGGCATAATTAATCCGGGAGATCACATCTTCACCATAGCGGCTCTGGCGATTATATTCTCCCTGTCGCCCTTTTTCCCGGCCATCTGCTAAATCGATTAAAGCAGCCACCACAGTGGTGGTGCCAATATCTACCGCTAATCCATAGCCGGTGCTGCTATCTTTGGCTTTTATATCTAAAATTTTCTGATGAGTCAAAAGGTCAGCCTTTTGCAGGTTTATCTCCCAATCATTTTCTCTTAATAGCTCTGGAAGTTCCTTCACCTTAGCTAAGGGAAGAGTATAATCGGTAAAAGTTGTCTCCCCGGCCAGTTCACGGTAAATTCTATCAAGGTCAGCTGTATTATCCTGAAGAGAAGGTTGATTTAAAGAAAGCTCCTGGCTCTCTACCAGAGGATTTATTTCTTCTGGCTCTGCAGTAAGCTCCTGACTCTCTAAATACATATCTTCTTTTTCACTGCCAATGAGTATCTGCTGACCAGCTAATAGAGAAGACTCCGGTATTTCTATCTCTAAATCTCCCTGTACCTCCAATTGACAGGCCAGGCGGTACCCGGCCTCTAATTTGTCTTTACTCAATAGATTGCCTGCATAGGTGAATTCTTCACCAGAAACAATCTGGACCTGGCAGCGACCGCAGGTACCCTGGCCTCCACAATCTACCTGGAGGTCGTACTCTGCTTTTTGTAATAATTTAAGAAGATTCTCCCCCGGTTCTGCTTTTATATCTATATTACCTGGATTTATTGTTATATCACAGGTCTTAACCATAAAATTATCTAACCCCTTTCTTGATGAATAGTAAAAGATAAAAATTGACACCTGTATTAATAATTATACTTTAAATAGATAACTCCTGCCTGTTAACCATTATACTTTTAAAAAGTTATATCCACTGCAGGGGCAGTGGATATAACTAAAGGATTTAAATTATCAATCTAAGCGTTAAATATAGCTAACTAACAATTTATTTCTTACTGCTGCGATAAGCGCTTAGATAGTCATCATTATAAATATGCTTGTTAAGCAGAATTTCTGCTGTTATAATCGCATCCATTAACTCCTCATCCATGGGATCAATAATAGCAGTATCTACACCATGGGCGATGCACATTACAGCATAAGTTCTGTTAATCAGGTGATTTTCTTTGGTATTGGAAGAGATATTGCTAAGTCCAATATTAAAGTGAGGTAGAGGGTCGGAAATATTTTGCAGTTGCTGCATGGCATCCAGTAAAAATCCTGGTTGCGTCTGGGTAGCACTTACAGGTAATACTATGGGATCAATAAATAATTTATCAAAGTCATAACTATACTCAGTAGCTTTCATAACAATATTACCTGCTAATTCCACTCTTTTAGCAGCATCGTTAGGTACTCCATCTTTATCCATGGTCAGGGCAATTAATCCAGAGTCATATTCCTTAGCCATGGGAATATATTCATCTAACTCCTCTAAATCGGCCTGGCAGGAATTAATAATTGGAGGCTTTTCCACCTCTTCTAAAGCCGCTTCAATAACTGGTCGCCGGGGACTATCAATACAGAGAGGAGCATCTGTGCATTCCTGTACAGTATCCACAAGCCATAACATGGCATCAACTCTATCACTGGAAGGAACTGATGTCCCTACATTAACATCGAGATAATCGGCGCCACATTCCAGCTGTTTTTGAGCTAGATTTTGAATAACTTCTTTGTCTTTATCCTGAATCGCCTTCTCCACATCGGTAAACTGGCCATTAATTCTTTCTCCAATAACAATCATTATTTTATACCTCCCCAGAATATTTTATAGTTTATCATTTTAAAACAAATTAACCAGGTTTTATTCTGCAAATTAAGATATTCACATCTTATTTTAGCCTGAAAAGAGCCGGACATAAAAATGTCCGGCTGTTTTAATTACTTACTCAGTCATCCTATCAATATAACTTTGCATATATTCAATGGCATCAGGATTAGACATGGTTAAGATATCAGCTCCAGCCTGTAAATAGGCTACCCCGGTGCTGGTCTCCCAGGCAATCTCTCTCTCTGGCTGTTCTCCCCAGCTAGGCTCTTCTTCCTGGGTAACTTTAACCTCTTTAGCTCTTTGACTCTCGGGGCCAATATTGGCAATGATAGGCATAGCCATCATTTTGTCTCCCCCAAGAGAAGCCAGTCTGGTCCTTTCCATTATGGAATAAGCATATTCGATTCCATAACCCAGTGGACCATTAGTAGTGAATATAACTATTTTATCGGTGGGAAAACCCATATCTGAGAGTAAGATATTGACCTGTTTACAGATATTGATATCGATGGGTGATTCACCAATAACATTATGGCCATCAGCAATCGCTGTAGCTGCCAGAGTCTTATAATTATCTTCAGTAGCTGAGCCGATTAAACATTGTTCACCGGCCAGGGCCTGACTTACTTCCGGGAATAATTTATTGTCAGGTTCTTCATCGCCACTTCCCCAGATGACCAGAGGTTTATCTACAGCATCATTAATAGCCTTAGCCAGTTCTGCACATTCTTCAGGAGAAGCGGGATCTTCTTCCGCTGCATGCTGGGTAAATCTCAATGAAACTAGATCAACATCATACTCCTCGGCTTTCTTGGCCCATTCTACCGGGTCAGAGATAACGTCTTTACCGATCTTTTCCTTCAAGGTTTCTGTCCAGCGACCTGGTTCAGTATCAAAAACATCTAGAGCTATCACCGGAGAGTGAGGAAGCTCTGCTTCATCATAAAGAAAAGGTAGTCCAGTATGTCCACCTACAGTAACAGCATTATCGCCAGTACCAATGGTAACGGTATTTATCGTGTTTTTAAATTTCCGCTCTACTTTTTCTACAGTCACGTTTGTCCCCCCTTAATATTATCGTGCTTCTTTAATTTTATCGCTATCGTTCTCAGATTTATTTTGATCATCGGTAGATTCTTTTTGTTGCTGAGCCCTCTTAAGGGCAGCTTCAGTTATATAGGCAGAACGATGGATTAAATCCACTGAAGCTTTACAGGGATAATATTGATGATATAATCCTGATTTTCTAGCAGCCTCTTCAATTTTATCGTCAGTAAGTTCCCTGGCCACAAAGGGGCTTCCACCACAGGGTGAGCTTCGCAGAACATCAACCTTGGCAATTTTATCTTCCTGATTTTGATAATGTAAAACAAATTCTGGCCTGCCGTAGTTCTCGGCAAATTCCTGCAGGTATTTATTATTCTGACCTCTTGCCGATAGAGAACAGAAGGGTTCTGGCGTTATAGCCGGCACTCCCTGCTCTTCAAGTTCAGCAATTACTTGCTTTTTTAACCCGGCTGGAAAGCCCTTCTCAAAGTCAACAGGAGCAATCACAGCTTTAGCGGCTATTTCAGCAACTATTGCAGGTATTATTTGAGCCAGCCCGGTGCTTTCCACCAGGGCCAATAAAAGATCTGAATCAGGTAAATCGGCAGGCACAAACTGCTCTGGTTCATCAATAACAGGCAGTTTTAATGGTGGCATTCTTTGTAGTTCAACCTGCCAGTTTTCTGGAGCAGTTTCAGCAATAAATTTAGCTATTCTGTTACCCCATTGTCGACCTGTTCTCTGGTAAACTATCAGCAGTCTCATTTCATAACCTGCTCCATTATCTTAGCTACAGCTTCACGGGCCGGGGTATCTGCTGGCAGGTCAAGCATGGGCTTCTGATTTAAATTAAAGTCCAGTACATTATCATCTTCAGGTATTCTTCCCACCAGGTTAAGATCCAGTTTATCGATCTCTTCCTTCAATTTAGGATGAAGCTCATCCTGTCGGGCTCTATTTAAAATCAGATGAGTCTCTCCCACGTAGATTTCCAGATCTTTTACCAGCTTGTGAATCCGTCCAGCAGCTCTTATGCCAATGGGATTTTCATCGCTAACCAGTAGCAGGTCATCAATATCACGGGTAGTTCTTCTGGAGATATGCTCCATTCCCGCTTCGTTATCTAAAACTGCATACTGATAATTCGGCATTAACTCATCCAGATAAGAGCGCAAAATATCATTTACTGAACAATAACAGCCAGGACCTTCAGTCCGGCCCATGACCATAAGATCAAAACCATTCTTCTCTATAAGAGCAGTCTGAATCTGATATTCAATATGTCGCCTTTTACTAATTCCTGCTGGCATATCTTTTCTATCTTTAGTTTCAGCTAGAATGTCACCTAAAGTAGGTGGAGAGTCTACCCCTAAATTTTCATTGAGATTAGCGTTAGGGTCAGCATCGACGGCAAAAACAGGAGTGTTGCCCCGGCGAATCAAATCTGCAATTACCAGGGAAGCAACTGTGGTTTTGCCAGTTCCACCTTTGCCAGCAACAGCGAGTGTATATGGCATTTATTTTCCTCCTAATCTAAACTAACTTAAATAGTAAAACACCTTTAATTTACTGCCCTTCTCCTGGAGTATAATCTCTTAAAAAGGCAGGTATGCCACTGGCTTCTCTGGGACCTACTACAACGTCCCAACCTGATTCGACTTCCAGAGAGCCACTCATAACTGCAATATAGCCTGGTAATATAACTTCTTTATGAGCCAGTTTGTCTTCCAGACCTGACTCTTTAAGGGCTTTAGCAGCTATTTCAGCATTGAGATTCTCAGAAGAATAAGCAGTTAAAACTGATTGACCTTCAGTATCTACTGTCAAAATATAAGAGGGAACTCTGCTGGTCTCAACCTCTGAAGCAACAGTAAAGTAAGTCAGAGCAAAGTTAGTGGTTAGAAGTACCGGTGCATCTTCGCCCACTTCATCGCCTACTTCAAAGGCTTTAGCCTCTACTGTAGGTGGTACGCGGGGATCGGTATAAATATTTTGCCTTAAAACGGTAAGAGGTAGGGCCTGCCAGGCTTTGGCATCCTCTATTAAAATTATATCATTATATTTACAGGTAAAAGTTGAAGCATCTAACAACAGCTCATGGGGGTCATCCCCTTCTACTAAAGTGGCTGTTGGATAACCAAGAGGACGGAAGCTTTTATTTAATGCCTGCCGGCGAATCTGGGTTACATCCTGTAAATTCTCCAGAGGACCTTCGGCTCCTGAATTAAGGAAGATATTCTCCACTCCAGCTTCTTTAACTGCCGGGGTTAGTTCAGCCAGTTCATCCAGGTCATTACCTTCAACGACTAAAGCAGCATCTTTGTCAGCAGCAATAGCGGCGAGCTCTTCACAATTATCTGCTGTTGCAGCATAGATAAGAGGCCGCTTATCAGCCAGAGCAGAATTTTCGGCAAAGGCTTTTTCTATAGCTTCAGGATCATCGCTTACCAGAGCTGGTATCTGGTCAGTGTTATCCAGCAACAATCCCACTACTTCCGCAAAACGGTCCGGGTCTCCACTATCATTTCTAACGCCAACCAGTTCAAATTCAATAATCTCACCAATTCGCTCAAAACTAAACTGCTTGAACTCAGCAAATTTCTCAGCTAACTCATCATCGGACAGGTCATCACTGACTAAAGCTCCCAAACCCGGTTGATTATGAAAGGTCTCTTCATGACGGTACATAACGGTCTCTTTACCCAATTCCAGTTCTTGCTCTCCAGCACCTACTTTAGAAAGTTGAATAGGCGGGGCTGAAGCGCTGGCAAGTTCATTTTTGGCCTCTTCAGAAACATGAGGACAGTCATCCAGGGATACCTGTTTATTAGCCAGTTGCATAGCAAAGGCTAAACAGGTAGGATGACCACAATCTCCACAATTGGTCTGTGGTAAAAGCTTGTAAATCTCCATTGCAGATAGTGCCATTATTTTTCACCCTCCAGTTACATTATTCTATAGTTATGTTTACTAAATATCTCCCTGCAGCAAATCATGGTCTGCAGGGAGATATTTTTATCTTTTGTGTTATTCTTAATTATACGAGTTTCAAGCTATATCATTGTTGCTATAGATTGAATGCTTACATCATTGGTTCCATCTCTAAGGCCGGATGACCAACTTCTTGCATAAATTCTAATACTTCCTCTTCCGTGGTTGCTACTTCTTCATCTGCTATCATGGAAACGAAGTCTTCTATTCCTTCTTTGGCTGCCCGTTCATTGAGTCTATCGCCAATCTCTTCCTTGAGCATTTTGGGCATCCAGACCAGACGGCGGAAACCACCATCAGCACTGATGAACTTTTCACTGGCGATATAGAGCTTAGAGTGACCGATGAAGCCAGGAGTCTGAATACCTCCACCTATCTGCCCGGCCAGAGTTGAAAACTTCATCCCTGAAGGAGTCATACCATCATATTCTCTGGGTACAGTCATTATTCCATTGGCAGAGGGCAGAATAGTAGCGATGCATTCAAAACACCCACAGGAAGTCATGGGATCAACTATCATGGAATAGGCACTGAATCTTTCTAGATTACCGCGAGAAGCTTCCTCGAGGTATTCATTAACACCTCGCCACTGACCTAGCTCCTCATCTATACATTCACCCTTCTTGACTGGCTGGTTGGGTCCAGTGGGGATGATTTCGTAATTGGCTTTAGCATCAAGCCAGGTGTATCCGCCACAGAGACCAGACCTCTCTGGAGTGATAATACAGACATGATCAGGGGCAAAACTCTGACAGAGGACGCAGGAATAATAGGTATCCACATCGGTATCTTCCATGCCCATTATTCTCTCATCGCGCTGGTGATAGGCATCTCTAGCATCTTCCCTCAGTTCTTTTACCTTTTCTTCGTCAGTATGGATATGCACTTCAACTTTGTCCAATACTGAACCATATTCCTGGTGCATCCGGGCATGGATAATATCTCCCATGTTTTCAAAGGTAAAGCCCTCTTCCTTGGCAGCCTTAGAAATTCTAACCCAGTTAATATCTCGCTGCCCGTTATGCCAGAGACCAGAAGCCTGGTTGAAGTAGGTATGGATCATTCTTTCCATGACCGGTTCAAAGTCTTCCTGCATATCCCGGCCATAAATATAGACCATAACTCCTAAGGGAAGCTGAGAACCTTCTTCAATTTCATCAATCTTAGGCCCGTTAACTACCACTTTACCATCTTCCACAGAATCAGAATCCTTAACCATCTGCAGATATTCAAAGGAAGGAGTTCGCTGACCGCCAAACTCCACAAACATATCTTCTTTTCTGATTATCTCACCTTCGAAGGCAGGACCATAGGAAACAGGAACCGGTACTTCTTCTACTTCAACTTTAAGCCCTCTAACTTCAATGGCTTTACTTACTATTTCATCATAAATATCTTCCTCTTCTGTCTGCTTGGGCATAGCAACTACATGCTCATAGGTACAGATACCAGTGGGTAGAATCTCTGGTATGTCAGTATCAGCTATAGTTGGGAAGCCAAAGTTTATGGCTCCAGCAGCCTGAGCATATTTTATATCATCGACTTCATCTAGAGCTAAGACAAAGGCATAGGTTCTATTTTTGTTATATATTAAGTTACGGCGATAATCTCCTGGCTGTACTCCACCAAAGGCCATGGCAACCCGGGAGGCAAAACCCAGGGCAAAGACTGTAGCAGTTATATCTTTGCCAAAGGGCACTAATCTGGTTTCCCAACCCATCTGGACGCCTTCCTGACGGAGCTGTTCGGCAAAACTAACCCCATCGGGGTTAGCACCAGACATGAAGACATATAAGTTTTTCTCCTGCAACTCTCTGGCTATATCAGCAGCTATTTCACTGCTGGGAGCAGCCCCAACAATAGCGGCAAATCCAGGAGCACTGCCATCGACAAACTCCAGACCTCTTTTTCTAAACATGTTATCATTGGCAGCACCTAACCAGAAATCATCACCTTCTGGGGGGCAATTTTCTTCTAAGTGATAAGGGATAGGTTCTTCCACATATTTTAGTGATTCTATTATTTCATCAGCAAATAAAGTGGCCATACCAGCATCCAGAGTTGGCCCGAGATAAGGAGTCCACACCTTATCTTTGGGTTCCTCTGGCACTAGATTATTGATTTTTTTCATTACCTCTTGCATATCACCAATTTTTTCTACCTTGTAACCTGTCATAGCATAGATGACAGGCAAAAAGTAGGCTGTATCTGGTAGTTCGACTTTTTTATCAGGGCCATGTTCAGCTAAAGCTTTTTCTAACTCCTCTTCAGCCTGCCTGGCAACCTGGTTAGCTCCTCTAATTGCAGCGGATGCAATTTTTTTAGACATTTACTTAACCTCCTTGCATATTTAACAGGATATTTTTGTGTTCCAAAGTATATTAATCGATCATCTCTCTTCTCATTTCCATATCAAAGAGTTCTCTTTCGGCACCTTTTTCAATGCCCAGAGCCTCTCTTTTAGCATCAATTCTATCGATCATTTTTCCAGCCATTTCATGGGGGTCCTGAGCATTATCCCAGGTAGCACCGTATACTTTTTCATATTCTTCAAAGAGATAATCGGTTACTCTCTTACTTCCGATAGTTGGGAAGTTCCCGCCAAATACTGTGTAAACACCGGAAGTTACAAAATACTGGCCGATGGCAATGGCCTTTTCACTCATCCATTCTGGAGCAGCCCCGGCTACCGGTAATTCGCTGACATCATCGCCTATATTGAGGCGTTGATTCTCCTGGCCAACATTTACCATTTCAGCTAGAGCATGGAGTATCCTGGTGTTGTCAACACAGGAACCGGCATGTAACACGGGAGGTATACCTACAGTTTCACAAACCTCTGCCAGACCGGAACCGGCTTTTTCTTTAGCAGTCTCGGGTTTTAAGAGACCGGCCTTTGCACTGGCTATGGCCGAGCAACCTGTTTGCACAACCAGGACATCATTGGCAATTAGCTCTTCAACCAGCGGAATATGCATGGCATCCATGGGCATAGCTACGTTGTTACAACCAACCACACCGGCTACACCTCTAATGCGTCCATCAATTATATTACTGTTTAGAGGCCAGAATGAACTTCTGAAGCTTCCTCCCAGCATATATTTGATATATTCAAAGGAGAATCCTGCCAGGCCCTGTTCCGATTCTTCTATTATATTAACTTCTCCTCTATTGGCAAAATTATCGATAGCATTTTTGACAATCTTCCGAGCAGAAGCTAAAGGCTTGCTTTCATCAAATTCAATATGCTCTGCCATCTCCATACGAGCTTTATCGGTAGTGGTAACTACCTTAGTATGGTAATCATCGAGCATATCGGCTAGAGATTGCATTACACACTGAACGTCCACAAGCATCATTTCCACGGCACCTGTGACTACAGCTAATTCCTGCTGCAAGAAGCTGCCTGCCACTGGAATACCATGGCGCTGTAATAACTCATTGGCGGTACAGCAGATTCCCGCTACATTAATTCCTGAAGCGCCTTGCTCTTTAGCATATTCTATTAATTCATCGTCTTGAGCAGCTATGGCAATCATCTCTGAAATTAAAGGTTCATGGCCATGAACCATAATATTAACTTTATCTTCTTTAATAACTCCAAGATTAGCCTCAAAGTTCATGGCTGATTTTCGTCCAGTCTCATCAGGTCCTCCTGGAGTACCAAACATAACATCCTGAAGCTCGGTGGCAATCATGGAGCCACTCCATCCGTCGGCTAAAGCAGCTCTCGTTCCCTGGCGCAGAATATTTTTAAAGTCCTGGTCTACACCCATTGTAGAACGATGCATTGCTTCCACTACTTCTCTATCAATACCTCGAGGGGTTACATTTTCTCTTGTCCAGAGTTCCTGCCGCTTTTGAGGAGCTTTCTTGACAAAATCTGAGTATCCTTCCTGGCGGCCGAAGTTCTCTAGAGCTCTCAAGCCAACTTCTTCTGCTATTTCATATTTATCCTTATCTTCTGTTTCAATTTCAAAGAAACGGGCAATTTCCATCAACTTGCTGACATCTTTAATATCATAACCTTCATTTTCTCCGCGAGCTGTTTCCAGAAAAGCCTTGACGACTCCCCGACCGTGATCGGAGTGAGCTGAAGAACCACCGGCTATTAAACGGACAAAGTTTCGAGCTACAATAGTGGCGGCATCTGCACCGCAGGCGCCCAATTCCTGCCGGCCCTCAATTATCCTGCAGGGGCCCATATTACAAATTCTACAGCAAAGTCCTTCAGTTCCAAACTTACAATGAGGTTCCTGCTGTTCATAGCGGTCCCAGACCAGCTCGACTTTAGCTTTGCTGGCACAATCCATTGCAGCACACGAAGCTTTGTCAATAACTACTTCGTTATTTTCATTGTTTTTCTTTTTAGACATTTAGCTGCCCTCCCTTATCTTAGTTCTAGATTTAAAAGTTAAGCAAATTTAAAGAAAAATTTCCTGATGATAATTCTAAGTGGTAAAGCAAAATTTAAAGAATTGTTATAGCAAGTTTAATGAGACAATTTTTTTTGCCGTTAACCACCAACCCCCTTCTAATGCTCGACTATAAATTATTACTTAAAGGTCTTTTTAATATAATTAAGCAAGTGGTTTTTAAAAGCTAATCAATAAAACCTGAATTTTCAATTGTTAAAAAATTCTCTCTCGTTTCCTTACCAGCATAATGCACAATCCCACTGCTAATTATATCAAATAATCACTGTTTGTCAAAGCTAAATATTTTTTTCACAAATTTAGTAAGAGGTTTCACGAACTTATGACTTTAAAGCGGGGGCAATTCACCTCCCAATAGCTAAAAACAGGTTCATAAACCCAGTTTAATCATGATTACCTTATTATTTAGACTAATTTTAACATAATACCCCTCAAAAAATCAATAGTAAATAGAAAAATAAATTAAATTTTTCACATTAACTGGCCAATTAAGGGATCCAGGCCTTAATCCCGGACTAATTTACTATAACCCTAGCCTGTTCTCAATTGCCAACTAATAAATCCTGAAAATTAGTGCTGTTATTTAAAAGAATAGGTAGTCCTCCAGTATGTAGAAAAAGAATATCCTGGTTATGAAGATTTTTTTCTTCTATAAAACTTAAGAGTCCGGCAAAGGCCTTAGCAGAGTATACAGGATCTAATAGTATTGCCTCTTCCCTGGCCATTAAAGAGATAACTTCCAGAAGATCATCTTCTATGATGCCATAACCAGCTCCAATATATTCATCTAGCAAAAGCAAATCATGACTAATCTCCAGGGCCGATAAATCAAGATCCTGACAATATTCTTTTAAAGACTCCTTTATCTTATTTTCGCCCTCCTCTTTGCCAGGCTCTACACTAATTCCCACTATGGCTTCAGAGCATTTATGAAGATAATTGCCGATTAAGAGCCCGGCCTGGGTAGTTCCAGTGCCGGTAGCTAAAAATAATAAATCAAATTTTCCTTTTTCACCTAAATAGTCTTTAGATTGAGCTTTGATCTCAGCAGCAGCTTCCACATAACCATGAATACCGGCCTTGCTATATCCTCCTGCAGGAATCAAATGCGGTTTCTCTCCCTGATCTTTTAGCTTTTGCTCAAGCTGCTCCATTTTCTCGTCTCTTTCGGACTTATCGACTAATTCAATATTCACCCCTAATAAATTGTAGAGAAAATAATTACCGCTAAAATCAATAGCTTCAGAATCAGCGGCAGGTCTATTTAAAACCAAAGTACAATCTAAACCCTCCCTGACAGCAGCCATGGCCGTTAGGCGGCAATGATTAGAAAAAACACTGCCACAGGTAATTAGATGATTGGCTCCTTTTTTCCTGACCTCACCTAAAATATATTCTAATTTTCTGGCCTTATTACCACCTGGCTCAGGACCTGCTAGGTCATCTCTTTTAATATAGATATTATTGTCATATATTCGTGAAATATTTGCCAGATATTCTAATGGAGTTGGTAAATCACATAATTTAACTCTGGTATACAAATTAACTACCTCCCAATTATAACGTCAAAATCAACCCATCCTGTCGTAAAAAAAGGCAAAGATAAACATAACAACAAAGATATAAACAAACAAAAGACCAAACCAAAAAAGCAAAAATATTCTCTGATTTCCTCTTCTCATAATATCAAGCCACATAGAACTATCTCCAGCATATAAAAAGGCAATACTGATAGCAACGGACAGAAAAGAGATTAGAGATACCACTATAACAAAAAGAATAAAGCGCAAATAATCATCCATGGTTTTCACCCCTAACTAGCTTTTTTCCATTTACTAGGGCTTAATTTGCAGGGTTTAAACCGGGAAAAATTTTCTATATCCTTTTGCTCTAACAATTTAAGAGACTCTTTTAATTCCTTTGGTTTTAACTCCAGACCAAAATTACAGTCAGCAGTAATTTCTGGAGGCAAAGGATAGAAACGAGGATTGAAACCTGCTTCCTTTAGAATTTTTTCGCCTTTAAGTGAATTCAGTGGTATTGGCAGTCAAGTTTTTGCTGTTCATTTTGTTCTCCCCTTTATAGTAAAATTATAGCAAAAAATTCACTATTATGCAATTATTAAGATGCTCTTATTTTTGTTTATTAAAATTATAATAAAATCTAATAGAAAAGCAACAGGCTCCAGGGAATCAAAGCTTCGAATAAACCATTATTTCCATGAAGATAACGGGGGGTTTCATATTTCTCACTTTTTTTGAACTGATGATTAATGCTAAAACCATGATCAGCCAAAAACAAAACCGGCTGTTCCGGTGGCAGCTCCGATAGCAGCGGAAAGAGACGATTTTCTACCTGAAATATTATTTCATCGATAAAATCCAGATAATTTTGCTTGCTGGTATGAACTTTTTCATCTATACAGGAAAAAGTAATAAGCTGGGGCTTTTTAACATCAGTTAAATTCTGTTGCTGGAAAAATTCGCTGGTTATCTCCTCAGCCTGATGTATTTCTCCAGCAAAATCAGAGTTTTTTAAGGCTTCCAGCTGTCTTTCAGTATTTGTCGGGTCCAGGGCAAACATAAGATCTTCTTTCAGCACTCGGAGAGAAAATTCCTCCGCTATCCTCTCTTTTATTAACTGCCATAAATCCCAGCGCATGCCATCCATGAGCAGACACAGGTTGCTACTTAATCTCATTTGCTTGAGCATCCTGGGAAAGCGGATATTAATCAGCTCTTCCAGATGATAAAAATCTTCTGCCTGTGGTGAGGATTTCGCCTCAGCCACCATAAATTCTCTCCCCTGGTAAAACTGGCGGAATCTATTTTCATAACGGCGCAACAGTTTATTAACTGCTTCTTTTTTATTGTGAAGTGGCAGAGATGCTGACAGCGAAAGTTCATCAGCCAGGAACAACATTCTGCTTTGATGGTACTCCAGCTGAGAGAGGTGATTTTTAAAAAGATTTTTCCAGGAAGCAGCAGTTTCTGGCTCTTTCTCTGAAGTTAAATTAAGAGCAGCCGTAATTTCTATAACACTTTCCAGCAAATCAATATAATCATTTTTGTAATAAGGATACTCATAACTCTCTCTCTTTTTTAATTCCCGCATATATCTCCGGCAGTCCTTTACCTCTCCTTCGCTGGCACTGCTGGCAAATCTCTGCATAAACTGCTCTGATAATTTTTTAATCAATTGCAGGGAAATCCGCTCTCGAGCCACAGCTGTTAGCCAATCCCCTGGTTTTTTAAGTTTCAGTTTTTCTGCCAGATTGACTGCTAAATTCTCCTCTGTCATTATGGCATTTAACTGGTTGCCTGTAAGCTCTCTCAGTTTATTTTCTTTATTCTCTTCCGCTTTTATATTAGCCTCTTCCTGTTTATGATTACCTGCAAAAAGATCAGTGCTCAAATCTATTAGGGCTGTAAGCAAAATATCATCTGCCTTTAGAAGCGAAATAACTTCAGCCTGATTGTGCGGCAAAAACTTTTCCCCTAAAACCAGCACCTCTTCTTCAGGAAGATTATGTGCTCTTTGCCAGTCACTTAAGGCCAAAAGCAAAGCAAAACCCTTTAGTCCAGCAGTGTCATACAGGGTAAGCAGTTCTGGGTAATAGTTTTCCAGATACTCTTCCATTAAATTAACTTCCTCTAGTCCAGGTTCTTTACTGGTTCTGCTTTCCTCTTCCTTGCTTCCTCTTCCTGTCCTGGCTCTGGAAGCAGTTACTCGAATATAGGTCTGGTCATCCAGAGCCGCCGAACCTTCTTCTCCTGCCAGCCACTGCTCGATTATTTCTCTAATCTGCCCAGGAGAAAAACTTCTCTCCAGTAAATTTTCATAGAGTTCATCCAGATCTCTCTCCACCACAGAAATATCCCGGGAGAGAGCCTTATTTATCCGCTTAACCACCGAACGATTTAGAATGTCATCCAGTTCAGGTAAAACTTTTTGAGTTTCCTCCCCGGATAATTTCAGCAGTCGGCGGAGAGGTCGGGCAAAGCGTTTTTCTCCAGCCGCTTCCATGCTCTCCAGGTATTCCTGGAGTTTTTCCCGGTGCTCCTGTTGTTTTAAATTATGCAGATACTGCCTGATTCCTGAACTGATGGTAGACTGAATCTTCTGCAGTGAAGGCAATTCTATCTCGTCTTCTAAAGTAAAACCACAGGAGCAGACAGGCCTCTCCTGTAATCTGGCCTGGGAAAAATTACGGCACTGCTGCCGCAGAGCCTGAGATAATATTCTATCGACTCGTACCAGGTCATCCTGCACCGAGATAATTTCAATATCGGCCAGCTGGTTTAAAACTTGATAACTTTTGCTTTTTTTAATCTTCTCATAGGGTTTAAATCTATCAGCGGCCAGCTGTTTTTCATGCTCCTCCCTGTAGATTTCAATATAATTACGGCGAAAATTATTAAAAAGTTCTTTCGTCTCCCTAAAATAATCCTGGCTGAAGACGACATCTTCTTCTGCCAGAGACTGTTTTAAATTCTCATAATCTCGCCTTAGCTCTTCATACTTTTCCTCCTCGGGAATCTGCAGACGGGAATCCTGCAGATAGCCTCTCATCCGGCGATAAACTTCCTGCCTATCCTCAAAAAACTCCTCCACATCAGCCATTCTATTAAGATAATTCTCTACCTGGGGCATACTGCGGTACTGAGAGGCAAATCTCTCCAGACCTTCCTCGGAGGAATAACTAACTTTTATTTCTTCCAGCAAATCTTCTAAACTCTGCAATTGAGAATTTATTCTTTTCCGATTAATTATTTCAGCCTCATCGCCGGAAAGACGCTTCAACTCAACCTTGATTTTTTCTATTCGCTGCTCTAGCTCCTGCTTTTTTTCCACCAAATGATCCCAGATCTCATGCTGTAGCGGCAGGGAGAAGGGCTGGTTTTTATAGCGCGGCGGCAACAGCATACATTCTCTCAATATCTCCTGAAATTCATCTGCAATAATCTCGCCATAACCCAGATATTCAATACGATTAAAATTGCGGGCATTGAGGTTCTTAAGACTAATCTTACGTCGACTGGAAAAAGCGGTTATATAGCCGGAAAAGAGCAGACAGTAGACCAAAAGTTTAAACTGCTGCCTGCTGAGACCATAACTTCCCTTGCGCAGTTTATTATATACTTCCTCCAGAGGAGTTTTTTCACCTTCCAGATAGGAAAAAAACCTCTGCAGCAGGGGGTTTTTATCGGGTTTTACTTTCAAACTGACAGAATTTTTTCTTTTCTTGATCAACCCCATAGGTTTAAGCCTGGTATCAATCAAATTTAACACACTACCCTCTGCTTTTTTAAGGCTATCAATTTCTCCAGGTCGGAGAAAATTATCTATTAGCTCATCTATTTGACTGGTTCGCACCAGTCGACCATAGGGAGCAATTCCGATATGATCAGGAAAACGTTTTTCTAGCAGCCGGGCTACAGCTTGTTGTTTAAGCCGGTTAAAGGGCAAAAAAGCAATCTCCTCCAGGGGTAAAACCTGCTGTTCCTGGCCATCAATTAACTCACCCTCATAATAAGCCCGCCGGAAAATATCTTTGACCGCACTCCAGTCAGCTGCAATCTGATCCTGCAATTTGTCTTTTACTTCCTGGCCAGTAGGGGAGGCATCATCTTCATATTCATCCAGCAAAAGCAGACGACTTAAGACCTGCTGGAGAAATTCTTTTTCCTTAAGTTTAGCAGGCAACCAAAATAAAAAGGACCTTCTTTCTTCATCAGTAAGCTCAGGCAGCAACACCTCCTGCAAATGCTTTCTCTGTTCTTCAATTTTATAGGCCTGTCCGATGATAAACATGAAATCCTCTTCCTGCTCCTGCAGTCTGGCAGCTGAAGTTCTGATATTTTCCAAAGTGATCTCAGTTAACGGTAGAAAGTAGAGAAAACCCTGCCGTTCAGTATTATGCCATTCTACAGTTCTTTTGCTACGGGGATTGGAAAAGAGACGAGTAAAGGGTAAAACCTTATCATCAATCTCCTGAGCCGGACGGGTGAAGAGACGGCTGTCATCAGCAAAGAGATTGCTCTGAATATAATCTGTTCTGCGCTGAATAATCAGATTAATATCAGCCTCAAGGTCTATCTCATAGACTAGCTCAGTGCTTTTCTCACCTTCTGAGCGGGTTAAGTAAGCCCCCTGACTATAAAGACGCTCCAATATATCAGCAATATATTCATAATTCACCGCTGGATCCAGATCGGTCACCTGGTGCAGCAGCATATGAGCGATATCCTCAACTGTATATTTTTTATCCACCGGGGAAATTTTAAAGAGAATCAATAGTTTAATTATCTCCATCCCTATAGTCGCATCTTCCTCACTGAGCAGGGACTCAATCTCCTGTTCGTAATATTTAAATACTTTGTCATAGTAGGAAGAAGTCTCCATCATCTCTCTAATTCGAGGTAAAAAATGATCAAAAATCTGAGCAGGCGTCAATAGCCTATCAGCAGAGCTTTCCATCATACCAGCAATATTGCGTGAACTGTCACCCTTGATACGATAATGAATAAAATCTATTATTCCACGGTGTTGAGAAAATAAAGGCTTTAGATTATCAAGCAAATTCACCGCCAGCGGATGCACCGGATATAGAGAGACAAATTCTGCGGGAGAAATAGGCAGTTCGGGAAAAGCTGAGCTGTAAAATTGGAAAATTTCTTCGATATAATCCTCTGCTCCATCTTTGAGTTTTATCAATCTTTTGCTGATAATCTCTTTAATATGAGCACCTGATAGGCGAAAACGAGCTGGATAACGATCCTTGATTTTATTAAAGGCTTCAGGGGTATTCTCTCCTGTTTTTTCAATTTCTTCCTGCAAAGTAGCAACCACCCAGCAGGGCATACGACCAGTAAACTCTCCTAAAAACTGCAGAAAGCGAATATCCTCGTTAAAGCGTCGCCCATCGGTGCGGGAACGCAAAAACTCCGAAAGCTCATCAATTAAAATTACCACTCCGGCATAAGAAGCACTACTAACAATATCCTTAAGCTGCTGAAAAATATCGCTGCGATCAAAATTAAATCGATAGGGAAGATTGAGACGGTCAGTCAGTTTTTCCACCAGAAATAGATTGCCCGGGGAGAAAAGCTCTTCTGCGGTGAGATCATTCTCTCGCAAAAAACTTTTAAGCTTATCAGAATAATCTTCCACAACTAAAGTTTTAAGACGTTCGATGAAATCCTGCTCCCCGCTGAAAGAAAAGTCCTGAGAAGAAATTTGCTCGTCCTGCTTAAAAAAATCAGTTATAGCAGCCATCACTATATCCTCTAAATTTTCTCGATTGCTATGTTCTACCAGAGAAATATTAATAACTATATAATCATTATTCTTTACCTTTTCACTGGACCGGACTAAAGGCCCCTTTGGGGAGCTTTGAGCCAGGATAGGAGGCCAGGAATCCTGCCAGGTTAGAAGCAGACTCATAATTCCCAGAAGGTGAGATTTGCCTGAACCAAAATTACCTTCAATAAAGTAACCCTTACCCTTCTGCTGGCCAATATCATTAAAAAAAGCCGCAAGCACTCTCTCCACTTCATCGGTGAGCAGAAAACTGCTGGTAAGAAAATCGCGCAATTCTGGATCTTCGATATCCGACATCTGAATAACTGTTTTTACTCTGGGGATTTCTACTAAATCTTTAATTCTCTTTTCCGTCATCATTATCACCGCTTTTGGCTTCCAGTTTTCTGATCATACCATAAAGCTTCTCAAATCCTGGATTGTTTCTGATCACATCTTGAAAAAATTCTATGCCTTCCTGGAATAATTCCAGCTCAGTGAAAATTTTCATCAGCATCGAACGAGTATAATAATCACCGGGATCGTTGCGAAAAGCTTCCTTCAAATGGGGCAGGGCCTTTTTATAATCTTTCGCCTGGTAAAGACAGAGCCCCAGTTTCTGGCTGACAAAATTATTGCCGGGATCCAATTCTAAAGCTCGACTGTACTCCTCTGCTGCCTGAGAGTATTTTTCCATTTCTAGCAGTTTCTCACCCAGCAGAGAATGGAGATGGGGGTTTTGTTCATGATTTTTTAGCCGTATTATATTCTTAAGCTCCTCAACTGCTTCTGCTGGAGTTTTTTCATTCAAGCGCAGTTTTATTTTTTCTTTATAGGCAAATTGATCCTGAGGTTTATTTCCCAGATAATCCTCATAGATCTCCTCTGCCCTTTCCCTATCCCCCATTTTTTCATAGAGCAGGGCAGCCAGCTTGGGTAAATACTCATGCTCAGGTTCTTCCTCCAGCCAGTACTCCAGTATCCGGCGGGCCTCGGCAAATTTTTCCAGCCTGAGCAGGGTTCTGGCCAGGCGCTGAGCTACATAAACTGTCCTATCACTTTCATAGGCGGCTGTAAAGAGCTCCCGGGCTTTTTTATATTCGCGCTTACGGAAGGAAATATTGCCTTTAACCGTTAGGGCACGGCCGTCATCTGGCTTATACTGCAAAATATCGTCGGCCAGTTTCTCTGCCTGGTTAAACTGCTGCTGGCGGTAAAGCAAGTCAGCTAAACTGGCTTTGAGATAACTATTTTGGGGGTAAGCATCTAGCCCTGATTCCAGCACCTCTCGAGCCTTTGCTAGCTCCTTATTTTGTTTTAACTTAACGGCTTTCTCCACTATATCCTTTACCTGCTGGTATTCATTTTTACTCATCATTATCACCTAATTTAGGAAATCCTGGTTCTCCAAAGAGTTTTTTAGAGCAGAGAAGATTATCATTGTATAAATTCCACTGATTAATTTTTTGTTTTTAAGTTGAGCCAGTCTAAGTTGAGCCGGTCTACAAAGAAAATTATATGTTAATCTTTATTATAGTTTAAAATTTGCATAATTTAAACAGGGGAAAGCAAAGTCGACTCAATACAATTTTATAATAGAATCAAAACTTTTGCACGAAATTTTAGCATAAAAATGAGCCCGGAGCAAATAAAAGACTAAAACCAACCAGATAAACGATTGTAAGATCACAGAAAAGAAGGAGAATTTTGCTTTATCAAGAATTATATGAACGATGAATTAAATTAAATACAAACAGAGGAGTGAGAAATATGGACCATTTTGGTATTATTTCAATAATACCACCTTTGCTGGCGATTATTCTTGCAATCATATCCAAAAGAGTCGTCATGTCGTTATTTCTGGGTATTGTCGCTGGTCTGGCTTTCTACACTGGTAGTGTAGGGGGAACTCTGGTCGAGCTGGGGGAAGTTTTGACGGCGAACCTTAGTGATGACTGGAATGCCCGGGTGCTGATCTTCACCTGTCTTTTAGGTAGTATGGTTGGTATAATGTATAGTTCAGGTGGTTCTAAGGCTTTTGGAGACTGGGCAGCAGGAAAAATTAAGTCCCGCAAGCAGGCCCAGGTTTCAACCTGGATTTTAGGTTTAATTATCTTCTTTGATGATTATTTCAACACTCTTACTGTAGGTTCTGTTATGCGCAATATTACTGATAAGTTTAAAATTTCTCGAGAAAAACTGGCCTACATCGTTGACTCCACAGCAGCTCCTGTGGCTATCATTATTCCCCTGTCCTCCTGGATTGCTTATGCTATGTCTCTTTATGTAGCCGAGTTTGAGCGTCTGGAAGTTGAGATAGCTCCCTTTGAGATGTTTTTAGAAACAATTCCTTATAATTTTTATGCTCTGCTGGCGATCATCATGGTTTTTGTAGTTGCTATAACCAATCTGGAGTTTGGACCAATGGCCAGTGCTGAGAAGAGAGCCTTAAAGGAAGGGGAACTCTTTGCTGAAGAATCCAAGGATGAAATTCCAGGTCAGGATATAACTGATCTGTCTGTTTCTGATAAGGGAAAAGTTTCGGATCTATTACTGCCCATAATAACCTTAATCGCTGTTACTATCATGGCCATGCTCTACACCGGAGGATATTTTGATAATGGAGTCAGTTTCAGGGATGCCATCGGCGACTCCGACGTTGCCACTGCGCTGCTTTACGCCACTTTACTTGGTAATCTGGTTGGTATAATCTGGTACACTACCCGAAGAGTATTGACAATCTCCGAAGCTATGGAAGCCTTCATCCAGGGTCTTAAAGCCATGGTTCCAGCTCTGACGATTTTGCTTTTGGCCTGGTCAATCGGTGATGTTGCTGGCATGCTGGGTACTGGAGAATATGTCTCTGGAATAGTAAGTGAGGCTTTGCCAATCTGGAGTATTCCCGTAGCAATCTTTTTAGTATCCGCTTTTATGGCCTTTGCCACCGGTACATCCTGGGGAACCTTTGCCATCATGATGCCCATTGGAGTTCCCTTAGCTGTCACGCTGGGCATTGATCCTGCCATGTGTATTGCTGCAGTGCTGGGGGGTTCAATCTTTGGCGACCACTCCTCTCCCATTTCAGATACCACCGTTCTTTCCTCCACTGGAGCAGCCTGTAATCACATCGACCACGTAAATACCCAGCTACCCTATGCTATTCTGGTAGCAATCGTTTCAGCTATCGGTTATATACTGGCTGCCCTGCTGGATTCAGCCTTCATTCCGCTGATAATCAGTATTGCCTTATTAGTAGCAGCTCTTTACTTCATGCATGCCCGGGGAGAAAGAATTGATGCCTCCAAGCATTTAGAAGACTCTATTTAAGGAATCTGTTTAAGGAAATTGAGTTAGTTCAGTAAAATTAAAAAGTTGCAGAGCGGAGATCGTCTAAAGGTTACGTCTAAAAGGTTACGACTAGAGACTAAAACCCCCACTTTACTGTGGGGGCTTTAGTTTTATTTTGAGCTAATTTGATTTAAAGTTAATCTGTAAGTTGATTAGTGGAGCAGTTTCAGATTTTTAAAAGCCAAATTTCTCCACTGAATTGATCTTGATATCGAGCAATTCTGCTATATTGGCCTTGGCCTGGAGGTCAGTTACTTCATTGACAGCCGGTCTTATCCGGCCCAGGCCCCGTTTCCTTCTGATTTTATCCATTTTGATGTTATCAGATAAATCCTCTACCGTAACTCCCAATTTATCTGCAACATATTTTTTAGCTTCATCCAATCGCATTGCCCGGGTCATTTGCATTCGCAATACCAGGTCTCCGGCAGTGCGCATTCCGCCCATGCCCGTCGACAATCCGTGGGTAGAAACTGTGGCGAAGGGATCGCCTGTACCTACCTACAAGCCATCCATCCTGGCTATTTCTGCCATGGCCACTGAAGTTCTGGTGGTGGCATCAATAGGAGGAACCTCGCTCATCGGCACACCGCCAACTCCCATGCCCACATTGGCATGGATTGGAATGCTGGAAGCCTCCCGACAGGCTTTATAGAAGGTAACGGCTCGAGCTAAATTCCAGGGGCAGGATTTGTTTACTTCCACATTGACCACTGGACCAAAAATCGTCACCCCGGCCTCTTCAGCCAGTTTAACCTGTTCATGGGGGTATAAACCGGCTAAATTAACTCCCTTATATTCCATATCTCCATGCATACCCAGGACAAATTCGCTGGCCATTCCCATCTCTATACAGATATCAGGATACATTTCTTTTAATCTTTCAGTGGCCTTTAAAGAAGCCAGAAAATCGCCTTCCCCGGCTGAACCAACTGTATCAAAGTTAATTCCATCAGCACCGGCCTCATGCATTTTTCGGCTGACAAAGACCATATCTTTAACGCCCATTTCCACGGTTCTTTCAATAGCCCGCCGGGCCTTACCGATATCACCTTCCTCCATCATAACTGTCGATGGATTGGGCTCAGAGCCAACGGGCTCATAATAAAGCGAAAGATTGGGCATGGCACCATAAAACATCGGCGCCACCGTAACCTGAAGAGCCTGCTTAAATTCAATCTGTTCACTATCAATGATAGGCTTTACCGGTTTAAAGCTGTAATCGACATGGGCAAACTCAGCACTGTCAGCACAGAGAACCCGCTCGAAAATTTGAGCATCGGCAATCCGACCTATGGATATATTTAGTCGTTTTAGTTTTATTGAGCCGCCATCAAAACTGGTGACCAGCTCCTTCCCTCTCTCCAGACCAATAAATCTGGCCGGCAGACAGTGAAGCTCCACTAATCTATCAATTTCTGTCCGGGATAAGGGCTCTACCCCACCATTTTCAACGGCTGCCTCAACCCCCTTTTCAATATCGGCTTTTATCTCGGCTCGGCTCATTTCAATAGCTTTACCGCTACCCATTCTAGTTTTTGGCAAATATATCGTCTCCCTTCTAATGCTAAATTTATAATCCAGT
>PWEJ01000027.1 GCA_003553485.1 Halanaerobiaceae bacterium
ACTCCATCTTCATAATGAACACTAAAGGCATCTGCATCTTCTTCTATTATATTATCATCTTCATCTGTAATTGTAATGCTGGCAGTATAGCTAGGGCTGTCTGTAAATTCTACTTCAAAAACAGCATCAGGATCAGCTGGAGTTACTGTTTGTTCTCCTTCAATAATATTAAATCCACCATCCTGAACTTCATCATTGTCAACCTCAAGACTTAAGTCTACTTCGCCTTCAATTACAACTGAGGCAGTTAGCTCGCTCTCTTCTTCGTCATATTCAAAATCATCGATTACTCCATCTTCATAATGAACACTAAAGGCATCTGCATCTTCTTCTATTATATTATCATCTTCATCTGTAATTGTTATACTGCTCACATAGCTCTCCAAAGGATCATCTTCGACAGGGGAAAGATCACAAGCTCCTATAGAAACTGTTACTGCCAAGACCAATACAATAAAACCTATAAATTTAAAACTTTCTAGTTTCACTTAGGTTAACATACCTCCCCTTCATTTTACCTATAAAGTAGAAATAGATAAAATTTATTTAAAAACTCAATATCGAAAAAGATAAAT
This sequence comes from Halanaerobiaceae bacterium, assembly GCA_003553485.1. Lineage (GTDB taxonomy): Bacteria > Bacillota > Halanaerobiia > Halanaerobiales > Halarsenatibacteraceae > T1SED10-84. The sequence continues at coordinate 576 of PWEJ01000027.1, forward strand.
AATTAAGATATATTTTATCCTATTGTGAAAGATTGAGATCTCTCAAATCAATCGAAATCCTGCCTTCTCGAGATGTACTCAACCACAATTCAATTCTAGACAGTTTGTCTGCTTCTTCAGGCACACCGGTAAAACTCCAACTAATTTCTACCGGTTCATCTTGATAGATAGTTTCTTTAATAGTTGCTTCTGTTCTAGAGGAATTAGTCCAGGGCCCAATTGAAACTCTTCTTCCTGACATGCTGCGCCGTCTACCTAGATGATCATAAAAACTTCTATTGCCCAAAATTATCTCCAGTTCAGATTCATCAGTTTTAGCATAAGCCATTCCTAAAATTGTGACCCTATCATTTTCTTTGAATGCTTCCACAATCTCAATAATAAAATCTCTTGTTTCAAGAACTTCAATTGGCTCTCTAGCAGAACGTCGAGTGCCGTTATCATCAATTTCTACTGTTATATTAAATATATCACCCGTTTCAGGATCCTGGGTAAATCGAATTGTTTCCAAAATAGCGCTATTAGTATCAACTTCTGTGACTTCTGCTGATCCTATAACGCTAGATTCAGCTCTTCTGGTATCTGCTTCCCCAGGTCTAACAATTTCTCCAGTCTGACCAACTTCCAACCCATCTCTTTCACCCTTATTAATAACCAGCTTGTTTCTGACTATAGAAACAATCTCTGCTTCCACTGTTCTGGTTTCGGGTTGAGGCTCTTCTTCTCCGGTTATACTGGCTATTAAACTATCAACTGCTCTTTCGATGGCTGTATTGAGGGCTCTATCATCAGCAGACAAATTTAATCTAATTCTGTCACCCCGGGAGTCAACAAGATTGATACCTGTGTCTCTAGCAGAGCCGCTGCCGGAAAAACTTTCGGAAGTCCGGGCTGTTCGGGCATTAATCATTTCTATGCTTAAATCTACAGTGACTTCAATTTCAGTGTATTCTATGGGGCCAAATCTAAATTCATCAATTTTGCGAACAGCTACTTCCTCAAGAGTACCATATATAAAATAATCGGCGTTGATTTCATTTCTCAGCTGATTAATAATAGAATGGGAAGGTCTGTTACCCTGAGAATATCTGGTCTGGTCAAGAATCCTCAGCATTCTATCCCGATCTAAAACAGTATAACCATCAATCTCTTTCAATTCATCATTTAACAGCCAGGCGATCTCCTCCAGCAGCTCTTCTTCTTTTTCACTATTGGCTATCCAGTCTGAGTCAGCCGATTCGAATCCAATAACAGCAATTCTATCAGCTGCTACATTAGCTGTGCCGGCCAGAAAAACAAATAAAAGCACCAGACTTAATATCATTAAAGACTTTTTCATCATCAGAGAACTTTTTCTCATCAGCTATCAACTCCTTTTCTTGAGTATCTATATTGTAATTATAACATATATATCATCAATTAACATATGAAATGTTTTTATAATCATATTTTGCTATCATGAATTTATTCCGTTTCCCTGAGCTGAAGATTGATTTCTTTAGTTTCATCAGCTTCAACCAGAAATATGTCGGACTCAATATAATAATCACCAGGGTCTAGAATTTCAGTAGACTGAACATCCAGGTGAGCCTGGAGTTGATATTCACCGGAGGGAAGGTCAGAGAAACTGAGTGATCCGCCTTCTAGAGGAATTTCTATAGTTTGATAATCCTGAAAATAACCAGCAGATTTGCGCTTTAAAACAACATTAATCCTGTCTGGTTGATGTAAAGCCCAGTAAGCATTAACCAATCCGGCCTCTCCTATATCAATATTTTCAGGAATATTTTCTAATTTAATGCTGGTTTTCTGTAAGATATTCAATATTATTTCATCATCCCGGGGAATCCCATTAGCAAGCATCAGACCAATCACACCAGAGATATGAGGAGCGGACATTGAAGTTCCTTCCATAAATTCATAACCATAGGAATCAATGTCATCTGAAAAAGTACTTAAAATGCCATCATTCTTGCCTCGATTGCTGCTGTCTACAGTTTTATCTCCCCCCGGAGCCAGTATATCCAGATCCGGGCTGTAATTTGAGTAATCAGCCAGGTTTGGTTCCTCAGGATAATTATAATCAACTGCTCCTACTGATATAACTCCCTCAAATTTTGCGGGATATAATAAACCTTCGTCACCGGAATTTCCAGCGGATGCAACCAGGATAACCCCCTCTTCCCGGGCTGCTTGAACAGCATCCTTAACAGCCTGTGATTTATTGGGCCCTCCAAGTGAAAGATTAATAATGTCAACAGGCTGTGAAATCTCAGGATCCTGTAGACCGGAAGCATAATAAATACCATCAGCTATGTTGCTCCAGGTTCCACTGCCATTTTCCATGACTTTCACCGGAATTATGCTGCTATTCCAGAGCACACCAGCCACCCCCTGGTTGTTATCTGTAGCAGCAGCAATAATGCCAGCTACATGAGTGCCATGTCCTATATCATCAAAGTAATCACTATTTTCAGCCACTACATTATAACCGTCTGATTCATCAACCCTGCCATGCAGATCAGGGTGGCTGCTGTTAACACCTGTATCAAGAACAGCAACTCTGACATCTGCTGAGCCAGTGACTGAATTCCAGGCCTGAGGCAGCCGAATCTGGGGATAGTTCCATTGATAACTATAATAGGTATCATCAGGGTAGGTTATTGACAGAAGTTGATAACTTTGATTTGACTCAACATAACGAACTTCGGAACGGTTTTTAAACTTATCGAAAAATTTAGCCTGCTCCTCATAGCTTTCTACAGCAGCCTCAGGCAGTCTGATAGTAACAAAATTCCCCTCCCTGCTGCTGTCAATTAGCTGATATCCTTCTGCTTCTAATGAATCAATCTGCTCAGCAAGGTTTACATCCCGGAAAAATCCAACTATAATTTCCTCGGGCTCTTTCTCGGGCTGCTGCTTTTTGCTCTCAGCAGAGAAAATATCGAGACTTGCAGTTTCTAAAGGAGGCAGTTCAAGAGTGTGAAAATTATCCAGCGGTGAAGCAGGGAAACTGTGCTTTAAAGATATTTCAGCTGTTATTTCAGCTGAATCAGCATGACCGAAATAGGCATGGACTGTTTTATCCCCGGTCATTTTCAGCGAATATCTCTCCTGATTCCATATTTTCTCACCATTAATTTCCCAGCGGGAAAATTGATAATCCTCAAAAGGGTATGCCGTTATTTCAACAATTGCATTTTTTTCCAGACAGAAACTATCACTGGATTCTATTTTCACAATATCTTCTCCGGTTTCGGCATCCAGCCCTTCAACAACAACATATCCTCTTTGATCAGTTATTATCTCCAGGGTATAAAAGTCCGAGGATATCATATCACAGGAAGCAAGAAAAATCAGTGAAAAGAAAAATATCACAATTAATATTGTCAGCTTTATTGCTTTTCTACATGATTGCAAGTCAATTTCCTCCAATTCTTATTTGGATAAAATTTTTAACCTTAATATTCTATTTTTCTATAGCATAAGTAAAAATATTTTTTCAATTTCTAGATAAATTATAACACATACTCCATAATATATCACTCTGTCTTATAGTTAGCATATTTATTTTTTTGTTTCCTTACTATACCTCAATGTAAAATACACATCAGGATAGCTGTTAAATGAGGTTGAATATAGTTTTAAGCATTAATAAAAAGAGCTTCCCTGTCAAATTGTTTTAAGTACTGTAATTTTTTTAATGCATTTATGTTATTATCTTTTCTTTATAATCTTTTCATAAATATCAATAAAAAAAACAGACCTCAAAGAAAGAGGTCTGTTTATAAGAATAAATTAAAACTGCCATTAGATAAAATCCAACTCGGGACAACTTAAAGTTTTAGAAAAATTTATGAATTACACTCCAAGTTTAACTTTTTTAAGGCTTTATTATGACTTTAAGGGTTGCCTGCATAGAGAATGTTTGACCAGGATTCATAATAACGAGGGCTGGCAGCATTATTATATATGCCAAACCAGTCTCCTACTGCTGGAGAAGAAAAATCTCCATCTCCATTAGAGTCTCCACCCCGCGAATCATCTTTATAGGAAGTGAAGAAAACACCATCGCCATTATAATTTTCAATATTATTATTGTGATATAGGGTCCGATCATTAAATTTTAAAATTACATTATTTCCCAAAACAAGTTTATAATCTTCGCCTATTGTTAAATTGTGACTGCTGATAACAAAGGCAATCTCTGTTTCTTCCCAGGTGACATCACTGGAAACAGATGAGCCATAAATAAAAATACCTTCGAATTGATTTCTCTCTGAAGGATCAGCCGGGTTATGGAATATATTGCTATCATCCAGTGATAAAGAAGGATTCAAATTGATAGGCTTTACATTGCTATAAAAAATATTATTTTCAATTGTAGCTCCTGAGCGGGCATCTATGGTTCCATAACTGTCCCCCCGGTTGTAAGCAAAAACAGAATTTCTCACTGCTGCTGTACCATCAATATAGAGTGTGCAATCTAGGCTGCTGCCTCCCCCATAATAAAATTTAGTGTATTCAACATTTGCTGATCCATTAACTCGAATATAACTCCAGTCTCCAGGTTCAGGAGAAGTAAAGTCTCCATCACCATTGCTGTCGCCAGCAAAATTGTCATCCTTATAGGATGTAAACACAACCGGTTTTTCTTCTGAACCCTTAATATCCAATCTGCCGTTAACAATAATATAACGGTTATCCACCTTAACTGTAACCCCTTCTTCAATGGTTAATTTATAATCCACGCTTACTGTTAAATTGTGACTGCTGATAACAAAGGCAATCTCTGTTTCTTCCCAGGTGACATCACTGGAAAGAGATGAACCATAAATGAAAATTCCATCAAATTGATTTCTCTCTGAAGGATCGGCCGGGTTATGGAATATATTGCTATCATCCAGTGGTAAAGAGGGATTCAATCTGATGGGCTTAACATTGCTATAAAAAATATTATTTTCAATTGTAGCTCCTGAGCGGGCATCTATGGTTCCATAACTGTCGCCCAGGTTGTAAGCAAAAACAGAATTTCTCACTGCTGCTGTGCCATCAATATAGAGTGTGCTATCTAGGCTGCTGCTTCCCCCGTAATAAAATCTGCAATGATCGATATTTGCTGTTCCGGAGATTCTTATATAGGCCCAGTCTCCTGCAGCTGGAGAAGTTAAATCACCGTCTTGATTTGTGTCACCACCATGTTTATCATCTAACAATGAAGTGAAAATAATTGGTTGAGAAGCTGTCCCTTCAGCTCTTAAGCCCCCGGTAGAACTTATAGTCATATATCTCCCTTGTCCAAATTTAATTATTGTGCCAGGTTCAATTGTTAAAATAGCAGTTACACTTATATTACTGCTTATAACATATATTGTATTGCTTTCCCAGGTTGTTGCAGAGCTAATACCTGAATCGATTTCAACAACTTTTAAATCAATCTCTGAAAATACTGCTTTTACGGTTTTATCCCCATCCATTTGAATGGTTGTGACAGGACTTTGGGAATCGCTGACTTCATCTCCTTCCCAGTAACTGAATGACCAGCCGGTATCAGGAATAGCTTCAATTTCTACCTCTTCACCTAGGTCATAATCATGACTTCCTGCTTCGGGAATAACAGAACCATTGCCTTCTATTTCTATTGTGAGTGTCACCCTGGCAACTGTGCCTTCTGGAACAAAAAATGCTTTTACTGTTCTATTAGCTGTCATAACAACAGATGTTATAGCATTATCACTTACAGATACAGGCCCTACCCAGTGGCTGAATTCCCAGCCAGCATCGGGAATAGCTTCTAGATTAACTACTGTGTTTTCTTCAAAACGATGGACTCCAACTGAAGGAACAACTTCACCATCACCATCACTTTGGATCGTCAAACTGTATTCCACAGGATCATCAGAAAATCTTGGACCTACCCCTCCATCACAGGCTGTAAAAAGAAATACAACCATTGAGGCAATCATTAACATGATAAACAAATTTTTATATTTTTTTATCATAACAGTACCCTCCTTGAGAAATGATTAAGAACACAGCTGCCTGAAGAATTTACTATAAATTTAATTAATTTCTCAGCAAACTATTCTGCATTAAGCCAGACCTATTTTAAGAAAAAATTTTAAGAGATTGTTACTCTTTCCCCGTAACTGTCCTGATAACCCGGAATCCAGTATATGAATTTTTTAAGGTAAATACTGGTCTATCTTGTGGGTGTGAATTTTCCATAGAGGGCATAGGAGAGATATAGTCCAGTTCAAAAAGCCCAGATGTAGGAAGATCATTAAAACTGCCTCCCTTGTGCAAAGGGTACCATATATAAATTTCTCCAGTGATATATTCTGATGGTAATACCCATTCTCTGACATTACCATTCATATCATGGATACCCAGTTCATTTGGGAGTTTTCCCCCTACAGGCTGTCTTTCTGGAATTTTTCCCGAATTAAATCTATGCCAGGCTACCTCATCCAAATCATCGCTTCCAGCATATCTGGTATCTTCACCAATTTCTCCACCCCGGGCAATATATTCCCATTCATGAGCAAAGGGAATCCTGTATCCCTCAGATTCAGGACTACCACCAGTCCAGCGGGGAAAATATGCATCTCCCACCCATTCCTCAAAAATATAAGCTTCTTCAAGTCCTGCATTGCGGCTTAGCTGGTTACAATATTCAAAGGCATCGTGTAAAGTTATATTTACAACAGGCTTATCTGTTAAAAATGGATCTCTTGGATGATAATCCACATCTGTGACGGGATATTTAGCCATTTCAATCTGGTAATCAATAACTAAATCTATAGCAGTAAAATTTACTTCATGGTCTGCCTCCGAAACATTCTTTCTGGCCGGGGAAAAAGTATATCCAGATTTAACTGGAGTTATTGTTACATCTCCATGAAGATCTTCTTTACTCCAATTTCCATTTCCATCTGTGGTGACACTAGAAAAGCCTCCAGTGAAGTCTATTACCACGCCAGATACCCCTGTACCCGAACCATCAACAACCCGACCTGAGATATCATAAAGCAGGCTTTCAGCCTCAAAATTAATACTGCTTGCTGAACCTGAAACAGTTCTCTGGGCAGGTTCAAAGTTATAAAGATCTTTTTCGGGAGTAATGGTTACTTCTCCATTTAATAAGTGCTTGCTCCATTTTCCATCTTCATTGGTCGTCACACTTGAAAATCCTCTAGAGAACTCAATATCAACATTGCTTAATCCAACTCCATCTTCATCTAACACCTGGCCTGATATACCATAGGCCAGTGAGGTGCGGTATAAATCTGAACGCGGGAATTCATAGGATGGGCTAGCCAGACGAAGAATATTTAGTTGAGCAGCAAGCCGGGCATCAATGAAGAAGTCGAGATCGTAATGCCAGATCCATTCTGGAAGCAACTGCATTTCTGCCTCAGCCTCCAGGTTGCCATAGGCACCAGCTGAAAGTCCACCTTCTAAAACATAACTTACTCCCACCATCAGATCAAGTTCAAGTCCGGTATAAAAACTTGCTGCCGCTCGACCGGTTAAAGTAGGTTCATTTACATAGGCTCCCTCCCCGGTTAAACCAAGAACACCAATATTACTCCAATCATCTCCTGACTCTTTTCTAATCCCCATTTCAAATCCTCGTTCAAAACCTACACCAGCCCCAAATTCTGCAGCTACTTCTGCTTCAGCACCTGCTACTAGCTTCAAATAAGGATTAATGTTAACGCATAAAAATATAGGAATGCCAGGAGGTGGAACCAGAGGTGTGTTCAAAATTACAAATTGTCCATCCCATTCAACACTAGATTCTACATCTACTTCAATTTCTACCGCGGTATCTATTCCAGCAGAAAATAACATGATTATCTCATCAATTCCAACAGGAACAAACCAGGCATAATTTAAATCTAAACTAAATTCCGAATCGTGGTAAAATTTAATATGACCAGAAATTGTACCATTTTCTCCAAAAATATCACGATCAAAATCTCTTTCAAAGAAAAGTATTTTTGCTTCTCTGTCAACTTCCAGTACTCTAATATCCTCTGCTGTTTCGATGCTTGCTATCATTTCATCAAAGGTAAAAGTTCTGTCGATTGAGATATCTCCTTCTTTAATTACTTCTGCCAGAGTGGCAGGAACCAGACCCAATGTTCTGCCATCAGCACTTATAGAAGTAATCCTCTTTAGCAAACCATGCTCAGCATTGGGGACAGGCTGGTCAACAATGATAATATCTCCAACCTGAAGCTGAGATGCAAAAGTAGTTTTTTCGGTAAGTGTTAATTCATTTCGTGCAGGAGAAACCTGCTCGATATTATCTGCTTCAGACTCCGTAAAGATTTTTGCTTTATCAAATAAAACTATTCCTTCCTGCCATTCTTCAAGCTCTATACCCACAAAGTTAACATTATCCCTTGGTGCATTAACTTCTATCAAACCAGGACTAAAGCTATAATTTTGATATTCTGCAGATACTTCAACAGTTCCCTGGAGACCATGCTTTTCCCAGTAACCTGATTCATCTGTTTCTACCGAAGTGAAATCTCTACTGAAGGTTATTTCAATACCCTCTATTGGTTGATCATCCTGAGCAAAGACATATCCAGAAATATTATATTCATCACCGTTTTCTGCTGCAGTATCCTGGACAAATCTGGCAGTAATTTCCTTGTTTCCATCCATGCTAATTTTATAATCGCCATTTTCTTCTACCACATCAGCGGCATCCTGACCTTTCCAGTCCTCAAACAGCCAGCCGGCATCCGGTTGTACCTTGAGGCTAACCAGAGTATCTTCTGCAAATGTATGGGTCCCCTCTGCGGGATCGACACTACCATTACCTTCCACTCCAATAATAAGAGTATAATCAGTCCCCTCAGGTGTTACGCCATCTCCTGTGTCACAACCTGGCATGAACATGGCCATTAGAAAGACACTAACCAATAAAACAGTAATCTTGAATATTACTTTTCTGTGATTAGACATAATCCCTCCTCACTTTCATGTGAGATTTTGTATAATAAAATACAGGCATTTGATATTGGATAATCATATTATTTTATAATAATTTTTAATAGAAAAATTACTATGTAATATATATTGAATAATTTTGTTATTATTTATATTATACAATATATTTTGTCAATTATAGTCATATTTCACATAGATCCCAGTCTTATTTCAGTCATATTTCTGTTTATCCTTAAAAACAAAAAATCCGTATAGCCATAGAGAAACCGATATTACCATCTCAAAAAACAGAATAATCATGTAATGATAACAAAAACCCCTAATATCAGGAGATATTTAGGGGCACATAACACGAAAAAATGAAGTGATAAATTGTAAACTTGAGAAGAAAAAATAAAAATCCTCTGGCGTAATATTACCTGGTAAAATTGA
>PWEJ01000095.1 GCA_003553485.1 Halanaerobiaceae bacterium
AGGGGGCTAATATGTTAGACTGGGATATGGCTCGCAAAATCTTATTTGGCTGGATTGGCACCCCTTCCGTAGCTTTAGTTGTGGGAATTATTCTTAACCAGGTTGCTTTCTGGCTGTTTTTTTAATGAGATATAACAAGATATCACAAGATAAAACAGGACTTACCCCTAAGGGGAGGATTAAATGTCCTTAACCTTAAATATCGCCTGGCAACATAAAAATAAGCTGGTTATTTTTTCCTTACTGGGTATAACCCTCTTAGGTGATGCTATGCTTTATGTAGTATTGCCTGCTCAGGCCTCAGCGCTGGCTTTAACAGCCGGGCAAATTGGAATTTTACTCAGCATAAATCGTATCATTAGATTGGGCTCAAATTTCTGGGCAACAGTTGTATATGAAAAATTCGGCAGAAATTTACCCTTTTACTTTGCCGTCGTTATTGGCTCTGCCGTTACTTTAGGATATAGTTTATCTCATTCTTTTTGGTATCTACTGTTATTAAGATTAATCTGGGGACTCAGCTATTCACTATTACGACTTAGAGCTTTACTAACAATCTTTTCTTCCCGGGCCCGGCCGGATATTCAGGGAAGATTATCTGGAATATATCGCTCTATTTCTCGTATTGGCTATATGACAGGCATGATAGCTGGAGGGGTTTTGGCCGACCTCTTTAGTTTTTCCGGAGCAGCGTTAATTCTGGGAGCTATCAGTTTCTTCAGTGTCATTATCCTGTTAGTATTTTATATTCTCTGCTTCCAAGAAAAAGACTTAGGTCCAGGTCCTCTGAAGCCAGAATTAAAGACCTCAGCAAATTTTTTGAATTTATTTACTGATAAGGCCTTTTTCCTGTTGCTGCTGGCAGGAATTATAGTTCACTTTACAACTAGAGGTTTAATAAATTCCAGCTATGGTCTCTTTTTGCAGCAATCCTTCGGTTATGAAATTGCTCTGCCTGTTGTGGGAGTAACAATAGGGGTGGCCTCATTAAATGGCTTCATTCTTTCTTCCAATTCTGTTATAGAGCTTATTTTCAGCCCTTTACTGGGCTGGATTGTCGATAAATTCAAAAAGAAACAATTAATATTTTGGGGGCTTTTAGGGCAGTCTTTACTAATAATATCTCTGATACTAATGGATAGTCTGGTAGTTGCCATGGTGGCACCCCTATTTATTTTTCTACTTACAGCTTTTTTAATTATACTTTTATATATTAAAGTTAATAACATAGCTTTACAGACAACTTCCCGCCGCATGGCCGCTCTTACCACCGCTGGTGATCTGGGAGCAGCTTTAGGTCCTCTAACTCTCTTTTTTGTTGATTTAGGTAGTTCTCTTTCCAGCATTTATCTGGTCTATGGTCTCATAATAGCCTTAATGGCTTTTTACCAGAGAAAGCAGTTAAAGCCAGTTAAGAGCGGTGGCAACAAATAAGGCACTGCCTATCCAGAGCACCTCTTCATCAATGTCAAATTTGGGATTATGATGGGGGTAATCAGTCTCCTTCTCTAAGTTCATACTGCCGACTCCGAAAAAAGTCCCGGGCACCTGCTGGAGAAAGTAAGCCATATCTTCACCGCCCATGGTAGGGTTGGGTATTTCTACTACATTTTCTTCTCCCAGCATCTCGGTAGCCAGCTCTACGAAAAACTCGGTAAAATCACTGTCATTTTCCAGCACCGGGGGACCATAGGTGTATTCTAACTCGTAATCCGCTCCCATCTCCAGACAGACTCCTTCCAAAACATCTTCAATCATTTCTGGAAGTCTCTTTCTTATATCTTCATTTAATGTTCTTACTGTGCCTGAAATATGAGCCTCCTCAGCAATTATATTGAAGGCTGAGCCAGCATTAAACTCACCAATGCTGATAACCACCGAATCCAGGGGGCTAATTTTTCTGCTGACAATCTTTTGCAGAGCAGAGACTACTTCCGCTCCGGTAACAATGGCATCTACTGCTGTATGGGGTACAGCTCCATGACCACCCTTGCCTTTAATCTTTATTTCTATCATATCGGCTGCTGCCATCAAAGGTCCTTTCCTATACCCCACTTTTCCACTGGGCAAAGACCAGAGACTGCCAATATGGCATCCTAAAACAGCATCGGGTACCGGTTCCTCCTGAAAAACTCCCTCAGCCAGCATGGCTTCAGCCCCCTGACCGATCTCTTCCGCCGGTTGAAAAATAAATTTAACTCTTCCGGCAAATTGGTCTCGATTTTGCTGCAAAATTTTTGCCGCCCCTAAAGCCATGGCCATATGGGCATCGTGGCCACAGGCATGCATTTTGCCTGATTCTTGAGAAACATATTCTTTATCAGTTTCCTCCTGTAAATTAAGGGCATCCATGTCGGCCCTGATGGCCAAAGTTCTCTTATTTTCCGCCCTAAGTTCCCCCTTAACCACTGCCGCCAGGCCACTCTCAGCATAATTGCCTGTGATATTAAGGCCTAATTCCGTTAACTTTTCCTGCAGAAATTCTTTGGTCCGGGGAAGTTGAAAGCCGGTCTCAGGATGGCGATGAAAAAATCGCCGCCACTTGGTCATTTCTTCGTTTAATTCCAGCGCTTCATGTTTAATATCAGTTATATCCATGATCTTTCCTCCCTTTAAGACTTTTTACCTGCTAAGATTAAACTAGCCAATTAACGCATATAACTGCAAATAACTATAATCAAATAAAGTTATTGTTATATAGATTATTCTCCTTAAAGATTAAAAACCCTGGTTAATAAAAAAATCCCCTCCGGAAGGGAGGGGAGAATTTTGCTTGGTTTGTGGTAGTTTAACTGATAAAACCTGCTTCCTGCAATACCATTCGCGCTTCCTCTTCATCTTCAGGAGCAATCATCACCACTGGGCCAGCACAACCCATTCCTGTCTCGGCATAAATATCCTGCTGCCAGAGAGTTTCCTTGGCTGTTTCAATATCAAGGACATCTATTCCAGCAATTTCAGCATCAGTTTGTTTTTTATCTGGAGCAGTTACTTCTTCTTTAGCCGGACCGGCAGAAGATTTCAATTCTGTCAGCAAGTCCTGTAAACCAGCTTTTTTAGCCTGTTGCCATTCTCGCTGGTAAACCTCTAGCAAACCACCTTCAGCACTGGCGGCAAGATATTCTAAAGCTCCGGCCACCACCGGGGCCCCTGAAGCTCGAGAAATAATTCCAATTAACTTATCCTGTTCTTTCCCTACTCCCGGGCCGTAACCAAAGCCAGAGACCTCATAGTCTCCTCCGCTTTCCCGGGCTGAAAATAGTTTCATTAGAATATTGCCTGTCAAAGTATCGCAGACCATCACATCACAGCTGCCCAGCAAAAGATCATTACCCCGCATAACACTGCCGCCATCACTGCGGGCAGATGTGGCAAATTTAAGGGGGTAGCCATTATCTTTTAATTTAGTTAAAAGCTGCTCGACTTTACGAGCTCCATCTACATTCAAAATTCCAACTTCCGGTTCTTCTATACCCAGGGCACGAGCAGCAGCTTGACCGGCAATAGCATTCTTGACCATTGCCTCTACCCTGGAAGTACCGCTTGTGCCAGTTGTAGTGGCTAATAACATTTCATCTCCTGTAGCTGGAGTTTTAACTCTACCAACGGTGGCAACTCCCATGGGGAAATTATAGTGAAGGGTAACAGCAGCATCTATTTTATCCTCGACAAAAAGATTTTCCATGATATCATGGGCCTCATCGAGGCATTCACAGTAATGGTGCTGACAATCAGCCACTGGCTTTTCACCTATAATGACCAACTCGATATCTTTCTGTCTGGCCAGTAACTTTTCAGCCCCTTTGCGCAGTTCTGCTTCCCCATGTTCACTACCAGGAGTAGTCAGAGCCACCCTGGTTTGGCTGCCAAACTGGCCTGTTTCCAGTGCTTCAGCCACTTCTAACAAAGTCCTGGCAACTTCTTTTTTGGCCTTCATATTATCACCTCTATTCTTCTACAAATATTTATTCTTCCTCTGCCAGCATGTTCTCAGCCATACCTCTCATGGCTTGAGCTATCATGCTTCTTATTTCATCGCGGTCAAAATCAGCCTGTTCTTCCTGCAGCTCACCGCTATTTTTCTCCAGGATAAAAGATACTCCGTCAAACTGATTGGTCATCCGGGCCAGGAAAAGACTTCCTTTACCGATAATCATGGCCTTCTCCAATTTGCCTTCATCCATCATATCAGCAGCATGGCCTATGAAGGGCACTCCTGAAGGAATATGACCCTGAGTGGGGGCAAAGCCTGGCATACCATGTTCCTTAACAAAATCCATCAATTCAGATCTCTCTAGGTCGCCTCTTTTTACTCCCAGGGCAGCTATCATCTTATAATTAGATTCAGGCACATTTCCTGCACCGGCAGGCTCTGTTAACTCAGGATTTTGCATCTCTACGGAATATTTATCGATATCCTGAATGCTCAATCCTGCTTTATCAAGAGAATCAGTAACAAGAGCAGAAATAACTGCCTGAGGAGAAGAACCTTTACCTACAGTATGTCTGCCAAGAATATCAGTCCGCATAATTGGGCTTTCTCCATCATCTTCAGTGACCAGCATGGCAAATCCGCCTAGAGTATCTTCTAAAATAGGCATATCCTTTTTTACATAATCCTTGCCATTCATTCCCAGTTTAGCAACTGCTCCTCCAGCTACTACCAGCACATTATTGTAGATGCCTGATTTAACCAGCCCGCTGGCCTGGACTAAGGCATGGGTAGGAGCAGCACAGAAGGCTCTGGTATCACTGCCGGTGGCATTTTCACAGCCTGCCATTTCGGCGACAGCTTTAGCAAAGTTTCCTCCACCTCGCTGATTCATATCACCACAGGCTTCCTCAGAACATTCAATTACATAATCAACCTCTGTGAGATCTATTTCTGCATTGCGTTCTAAATTTTTGGCAGCCAGAACAGCGCTGGCCTTGGTCATCAAATTCTCCATGATAACATGGGGGCCTAAATTTTCGTCACTTTCATGGGCTCCTTTAACGCAACCTACCAGCTCTTCCCCCAGATATAGGGGTTCAGCTCGATGTTCTTCCACTAATTTGCTGATTTTTTCCTGCTCGGTGGCCTCTAATTCCAGACCCATATCTTTTAAGGAGGGATGATTATTGACCTTCTCCTCCACATCTTCAATAAAATCAGCCGTCAATTTAACCAGATCAAAAACATCGACATGCTGGAGGAGAGCAAAAAATTCATCTTCCGGCATAATCTCTCCTCGCTGGCCAAATCTTTTGTTTTCCAGCAGGTTTTCCTCAGCATACCAGGGTCGCTCTATTTCTTCCAATTCCTCCGGAGAAATATTGCCAATATAGCACTGATTAGGAGCATAGGCTACACATTCCTCGAAGGGACGGATATGATCATCTAATTTCTCTAAATATTCGCTTTCTGGATCTTTCTTGCGAGCTTCAATCTGAGTGGTACCGCCAACCTTCATACTATTAGGGGCATGTACCAAAATATAGTTTGAACCTTTAACTACAGCTTCCATATTATCGACCTCCTGTAATTGGCTTAGAAAAAGTTGCTGACCTTTAAATCTTTATTTAAAGGCAAGTAATCTTTTCTATATTAAACGTAATTTGCTACTGCTTCATCTACTTCACTGGCTTCTAAATCTTCTCCACTGAGATGTTCTTGCTTTTCACCATCCTGATAGATAACAATAGAAGGCAGTCCCATAACCTGCTGGCTCATGGCCAGTCTTCTATTTCCCTTGATATTCAGTTTGGCAAATTTAGCCTGACCTTCGTATTTTTCAGCTAAATTCTCTATCTCGGGCATTAATTCCAAACAGGGGTCGCAGCTCTCACTCCAAAAATCTACTACCACAATACCTTCACTTTCCAATACTTCCTCTTCAAAGTTATCTTTGTTCAGTTCTAACATTTTATTCACTCTCCTCTTTTTGATTTAGTATAAGTCTAGTCTTTTAATTTATTTAAGTCTTAAGCAATTTACATTCAGTAAAATTGTCCTTATTTAGCTTTAAACAATTTATTTTAAGCTTATATTTTTAACTTATGATAAGACTTCCTCTAAATCTTCAGCAGCAGGTTTCGTCAATCTCTCCACAACTTCACCCTCTTCAATCAAAAGTATCGTGGGAATCTCTGTCACCTTATATCTTTCCGTGATAAGAGTGTTGCGATAGGTGTCTATTTTAACCAGTTTCTTATTATCATCTTCTTCTACCCCTAACTTTTCAATGGTCTGTAAAGTGTCAAGACTATCATTGTCAGTGGGGTTCCAGAAGGCAACTACAACCTGCTTGTCAGTCTTTAAAACATTTTCCCGCCAGTGTTCTTCAGCTTCAAGATAGCTTTGAGACATCACTGCAGCAGTTGCTCCATCGCCAGCAGCTGTAACCACCTGCCGCACCGGTTTATCTCTAACATCTCCGGCAGCATAGACTCCCTGTACACTTGTCTGCATCTCATCGTTGGTGATGATGTAACCCTGCTCATTTAAGTCAACTTCAGTATCTTCTAAGAAGTCGGTGCTGGGGACTCGACCAACGAAGATGAATATTCCATCGCAGTCAAACTCAGTGAGTTCACCGGTTTTGACATTTTTCAAAACAGCTGTATCAACTATGCCCTCTCCCTTAACCTCTTCCAGGGTAGAGTTCCAGACGAATTCTATCTTATCATTGGCATAAGCTCTTTCCTGGAATAATTTTTCAGCATCCATCTTACCCTCTTCATGAATAACAATTATTGTAACTTTGCGAGCAAATTTCGTTAGATAAATAGCCTCTTCGATAGCTGAGTTGCCATTCCCAACTACCACTACATCCAGGTCAACATAAAAGTCAGCATCACAGGTGGCGCAGTAAGAAACCCCCTTACCTCTAAATTCATCTTCTCCCTTTGCCCCCAATTTTCTAGGTTCAGCGCCAGTAGCTATTACTATGCTTTTAGCCTGATACTCTTCACCTTTTTCTGTCCTGACTTTCTTGATAAATCCATCCAGTTCAAGCTCTGCTACCTCTCCCCGGGCAAATTCTGCCCCGAATTTCTTAGCATGCTCTTCAAAACTATCAACGAGCTCTGGAGCCGTTGTATCAACAACACCGGGATAATTCTCCATCTCATGATAGTCAGCTACCTGTCCACCTAATTTGCGACTGGATTCCAGCACCAGAGTCTTTAACTTGGAGCGAGAACCGTAAATTGCGCAGGATAATCCGGCTGGCCCTCCACCTATTATTAAAATATCATAAACCTCTGCCATTTAAATCAGCTCCTTTAGTGAATTTTTTTTCAAACTAATCGGCCTCTTATAATTAAAATATGATTAACAAATGTTAAAAAATATATTAATCACCAGGATTCTTTATATATCGGGAATCTTGCTGCTCAGTTTTTTTCCATTAACAACTAATTTTTGCCTTTCTAAGACTAACTTTACTTGCATTTTATCATAATATATTGTATTCTTAAAATGAAATTTGACAACTTTTCATCTAATTTTTCCCCATTTTTGCGGAATTTTTAACAAATATTTGCTTTTTATGCACTTTAATATATAAAATAATTTTTATTAGGAGTGAGTAGTTATTATGATTGAATTTGACCAGAAAGATATCAAGAAAATCCGGACAATAAAAGTATTTATTGATGCTGCTTCGCAAATTATCGAAGAAGAAGGCATTGAAAATGTCACCATTAGAAAGGTGGCTAAAATAGCTGGTTATAACAGTGCCACTATCTATAATTACTTCGATAATTGCAATCAGCTTATTTTTTTTGCAGCCACTAAATTTCTCAAGGATTATGTCCAGGCAATGCCAGATTATATAGATCAGGGAGATAACGAATTAGAACAATTAATTTTAATGTGGGAGTGTTTCTGCCTGCACTCTTTCCGCAAACCTAAAATCTATTATGCTATTTTTGCAGATGACATAGGCGGTCGTCCTGGCACCTTGATAAAAAATTATTATCAATTATTTCCTGAAGATCTGGGTAGTCCCCCGGAAGAGTTAATCCCCATGCTGGTTGAAACCAGACTTTCTCGCCGCACCTCCATCTCCATGAAGCCAGTCTTAGAGGCCGGCTTTTTCTCTAAGGAAATAGCCTCAGAGATTGACGAAGAAATACGCCTGGTCTATCATGGCATGCTATCTCTCATCATAAATAAACGTATTGATTGTGAACCAGAAGAAGCAACGGCCAAGGTGATGAATCATATAAGAAGAATTTTCGCTTATGCCGTTGAACAGGATAACAAAGACAATTTAGAGAAAACCCCTGTTTAAAAGATTTTAAAGGGTTTTATTCAGCTGCCCCCCAAAAAGGGGCAGCTTTTTTATTTATTTGCCTACCGCACTTTCCAAAACCTCTTTATCGATATCTGGAAGTTTCTCCTCATCAGCTTCTACTTCTGCCCTTAGAGTTTTCACCATGGATCCCATTGCCAGTAACATAACTATGGCAAAGGGGAAGGCAGCTACAATTGAACCTGTCTGCAGCATCTCCAAGCCCCCTGACAGCATCAGAGCAATTGCCAGGCCAGTTTGAATAAATCCCCAGGTTATCTTGCGTTTAGTAGAAGGATTTATATTTCCTCTATCAGACATCATCCCCAGCACAAAAGTAGCTGAATCGGCTGAGGTGATAAAGAAGGTCGTTAACAGGATTACAGCGATTATGGAAATCAACTGCCCAATGGGATACTCCTGCATTACCACAAAAAAGGCTGTCTCTGTTACTGCAATAGCCTCTTCTGCAACACCTTCGCCTAAGTTTATACCCATGGTACCCATAATGGAAAACCAGACAAAGGAGGCTAGGGTGGGAGCAAATAAAACTCCCCCTACAAATTCTCTAATAGTTCTGCCCCGAGAGATTCTGGCAATAAAAGTCGCCACAAAGGGAGCCCAGGCAATCCACCAGGCCCAGTAGAAAAGTGTCCAGGCCCCATACCAGGGGTCATCCCCTATTCTAAAACTATTACTTACCAGTGAACTCATATATCCTCCAAAGGCATTGGTGAAGTTATTGATTATCATCACAGTGGGGCCAACAATCAGACATAAGACCATGATTATGGTAGCTAAAGATATATTAGCATTTGAAAGGTATTTAATTCCTTTATCAACCCCGGTTATGGCTGAAATCATAAATAAAACAGTTATAATGCCGATAATTATTAGTCGCACTGTGTCGGTCTCCGGAGTTCCAAAAAGAAAGTTAAAACCGCTGGTAAGTTGCATGGTAGCTAAACCTAAGGAGGTTGCTACTCCAGCCACTGTGGCAAAAATAGCCAGTATATCGATAGCCTTGCCAATAGGACCCCTGGCTCTCTCTTCACCTAATAGTGGAATGAAAATACTGCTTATCTGACCGGGTTTATCATGGCGAAACTGCATGTAGGCTAAAGCTAAAGCCAGTACCGCATAATTGGCCCAGGGATGAAGCCCCCAGTGAAAGAATGAAGTTTCTAAGGCAAAACCTGCTGCCGCTTCTGTACCACCTTCCATGGCCAGAGGAGCAACATAGTGGTTTAAAGGTTCGGCTACTCCCCAGAAAACAAGCCCCACTCCCATACCGGCGCTAAAGAGCATAGCAAACCAGGATAAAGTGCTAAACTCCGGCTCTTCCTCTGGTTTTCCCAGTTTAATTTTACCATGTTTGCCAAAAGCAGCCCAGAGACAAAATACAATAAATAGGGTCATGGTAATTAAGTAAAACCAGCCAAAGTTAGTCGTCAAAAAATCGAAGAGTCCATTGGCCACTGTGCTGAAAGAGTCAGGCATAGCTATTCCCCAGACCACAATAGCAAAGACAATAATCAGGGAGATTATAAAGACTTCCTGACCTCTTTTATGTTTTGTTTTTTTCTTCATTAATTCTTCCCCTCCTGCATAGCAAGAAAAAATTATTAGTTAATTGATTAGCAATTTTTTACAAAGAATATCTGTTATTTCTCTTTATTGACAGAGAGAAGTGATCTGCCTTATCTCTAAGGATAAAGCAGATCACTTTTTATTTTAACCGACTTTAAATACAGTTTGATCTTCAATATCAGTCTCTAAAGCATCTAAAGCAGCTCCAACTCTTGTATAACGGACTTTCCATTGTTCATCTTCAGGAGTCTTTGGATCTCCCAGAGGATAAGGAATAGAAATCGTTGGAACTATTCTATTTGCTCCTGTAGTTTTGGCTACCGGTACCAGATTTGCCATTTGCACAATAGTAATGCCAGCTCTCTCAATTTCTTTAGCCATCGTTGCACCGCAACGAGTACAGGTTCCTCAGGTAGAGGTCAATATGACGGCTTGCACACCAGCATCTTTAAGATCTTCAGCTATTTCCTGACCCATTCTAGCTGCTTCACCTACAGTAGTACCGGTTCCCACCGTTACATAAAATTCATCATGTAGCTTTCCAATGCGTCCCTCTTCTTCAAATTTTCTCAGGGCATCTACTGGTACAACCCTATTAGGGTCTTCATCAGCAGCAGCTGGATCAAAACCAGCATGTATAGTTTTAAAACCTTCACTGGCTCTATTTTCCAGCCTATCCATACCAGCTATATTATATTTGCCCCACCGGGTAGCTGAAGCAGACTGAATTCTATCAGGATTACCTACAGGCACAATGCCACCAGAAGAAACTAGAGCTACTTTCACCTGGCTTAAATCTTCTATTGCCGGAGCAATATCTACTCTATCTACTTCTGGTATAGGAAGTTCACTGGTATACTCTTCCCCCTTCATCTTTTTCAACAGCATATCCAAAGCTCTTTCGGCAGCTGTCTTTTCATCAGGGCGGAAGTACTGATGGCGTATTCCTCTTTTATAAAAGCCATATTCATCAGCCGGGAAGGGCCCTTCTGATGTCAATATTTCATTACCAAACTCAGCCATTTTTTTGGCATCTTCTCTCATTTTAGCCCCGCTTCTTCCACCGGGGAAGATATAGATATCTTTCTTGAACATCTCCCCTCCAGGGTTTTCTTCGTTCATGGAGGAGATTACAGGCACTGCAAACTCTTCTTTGACAGCCTTACCTATTGCACCACAGGCATTGCCATATCTCCCGGCCTGAAAAGCAGGACCGGCAAAGAAAATATCAAAATCGATATCTTCCAGCATTTCTAAAATTCTAGCAGTAGCTTCCTCTTGATTGGAAGACATGAAATTATCTCCACATATTACTGTATGAGTTATATCTCCAGCAAATTCAGCTGCTAATGCCTGAGCAGCTCCTACAGCACCTTCTTTGATTTCCGGGGGATGGTCAGCAGCTTCTTCTCCCCCAACCTGTCCGAAAAATTGATTTATATAGACAATTGCTTTTTTATCCACAATCTTCACCTCCTCAGGTTTATTAAAATTCCTTCATAGTTTTTGTCGACCAGCCAGTTACTCCATCACCACAGAACATAGCATTGTTCTCCATAATAATAGAGCCGTCTTCCCTAACTGAGGGGCCTAATTCTTCATCATCTTCCCAGCCTCCAGAAAGTCCATCTCGAGCCAGGGCTTCTAATTCACCAATAACGGTTTCCATTGGTGGAAGCTCTATTAGTTCTGATACATTTCCTGTAGAAACCAGAGCATCTGCCTTGGGATCCATAGCTACCAGCGGTTGAGAAGTACCATCGCGACCTGTTGCTTCGTTACTAACTCCCACTGTATCAATACCAGCTTCCTCCAGAGCTACTAAACAGGCTGTATAATCAGCATCGGGATTTCCATAACCTTCTTCAGCAACAATTGCTCCTTCTGCTCCTAAAGTTGAAGCAATCTGAGCTACAAATTGAGCACTGCGTTCTTTTTCTTCCAGAGATACATTGAGGTTTGACATTATTACCCCGAGAAAATTAAGGGTCTCTCCATGTTCTTCGTACAGCTTTCTAATTAAGGGAAAGTTTTGGAAGTCATAGGTTGACCACTTTGAAGAGCAGGGCATGAAGCTACCAGAAATCATCGCTCCATCTAATACCTCATTGGGATGCATTAGAGTAGGGAGCATATGATTGGTGTCCCAGCCATAACTCAAATCATTATAACCATCTTCCTCCATCTGAGACTGCGGTTGTAGTACCAACACTACCCCGGGAAGATCTTCTAATTCACAAATTCTATCTGCAATAGGAGGTAATTCTAATTCCTGAACTTCTTCTGGCTCGAGGTCCTTTACTGCTCGACCTAGATATTCAGATAGCCTCATACCAGCCCAGCGCAAAGCTCTATTCTTTTTCTGCTGTTCCCGTTTTTCAAATTCTTCATCGGTGTCAGCTACCAAAACTACATTTTTTAACCTGGAAAAATAAGTGTACTTTGCACCTTCTCCTGCCATATCTATAAGACCGTCCTGAAAACCACCCCAGTGCTTACCGACAACTAAAACACTCATATCCTTTAAAGCCTTAGTCTGACCCTCTCCGGCCTGCATTAATTCTCCCGTTACTCCGGGAAAAACAGGGCCTCCACCTTCACGGTAACGAGGCTCTATTGCTTCTTTTACAGGAACTAGCCGAACTTCATCCCCAGGCTCAACTATCTTCAGGTCGGCGTCAATAATATGATCATCTTCATAAACAACACTTAGTGCTTCTTCTTTATTTATAGTTAATGTGCCGTCCTGGTAAGCAGTCTGCTCACCGAATTCAATTTCCTTAACTGGAAAATTTCCAAGTTCTAATTTCATTTTTCCCACCCCTTTCTGGCATTTTTGTGATAATATTTTCACTTGCAAGACATTTATCTGCCAGCTTTGTTATATTATGCACATATCCTTTCTTTAAAAAGGGGGGAACTCCCCCCTTTTGCCTCTTTCTAAAGATAAATTACAGTTTATACTTACTATATTTTTCTCGATAAGTTTTTACTTCTTCTATAATATCATCAACATCAAGTACCATTTCCATCATACTTATCTGCTCTTCATAAACATCTTCGTCAATTGCTTCTTTGATTTCTGATTCTAAAACATGATAACAGGCGAGTCCTAACTGGACTCCTGCCAGTGGACCTGCAAAGGTTGGGTCACCATTTGTGACGGTTTCAACGGCAAGCCCTGAAGCCTCTGCTTCAGCACCTCCCAGAACTACCAGCATGTTCTCTGGCCCGTGTTCTTCAGCCAGATCTTTTACACGCTGCTGGTTCTCCAGGTCCATGGCACCAGCACTGGTTCAGACGAAACACTCAGTGGTGGTAAAGACTATTTCTGCTTCAGTAGTTTTTAAAGCCTCTTCTATAGCTGGTCCAGGAATTCCATCCCTATCACCTAGAATAGCTACTTTTTTGCCCTCAAGCATCTTTCCCCCTCCCTCCAATTTATTATTTACACTTGCTCTTTTTCTTCAATATTGATAGTAACAATTAAACAGATTCATTGCAAGATATTTCGTGATTTCTTTATCAATTAAAGCTTAACATAATCATGATTATTTGTCAATCATTATTGCCTAATTTTATTGTGATTTTTTATTAAATTTTCTTATAGTTTTTATCTAAAATACTAATGTAAGCAGCTTTGTTAATATGCCAACTATCCCGGCGCTTATTAAAGTATAGATCAAGCATCTTTTGAGCAAGATTCCTTCTAACCCTTCTTCACCAGCTGTAGCAGTGCCTAAAACAATTTTAGCCGGAGCAACAGCTGAACCCAGGGCCCCTCCTACTGTCTGGGCAGCGGCTAAGGGCAGAGGTGAAACTTCTAACAACAGGGCTATTTCTGTCTGCAAGGCAGCAAATAATACGTTTGAGCTGGTATTACTGCCAGTTAAAAAAGCTCCTAACACTCCAATAAAGGGAGAAAAAATCGGGAAAACCTCACCGGTGGCGGCAGCAATCCCCTGAGCAAAGGTATAGATCATTCCGGAGTAGTTCATAACTCCGGAAAGCAGCAGCAGTAAAAAAATACTAAAAGCTGACTTACTTAATTGTTGCCAGCTGGCCTTTCCTATCTCCCACCATTTATCCAGTGATAATTCATTTTTACTCTGTAAAAACAAACCTCCCAGCAAAGCAGCCAGCAGGAGAAAGACAAAGGGGTGACCGACTAAACTAATAGCTGCATAATCTTCTACTGGGCTGACCTGATAACCTCTGGCCGTAACAAAGCCAGCAAAATCAAAGGCCAGTACATATTCGGAAAAAAATTCCTGGAGAAAGGGGATTTGAAAAATTGGCACCAGAACCAAAAGCAGCAGGTATGGCGATAGAGCAGTAAGTAGTTTAGAAGTTTTTAAGGAGGATTGGGAAGATTTTTTGCTATCGATGGAATTGGAATTTTTAACTGGAAAAATTTTATTCTTCATAAAAATGAAGTATAAAACACTGCCTGCCAGGCCAGCAGCAAAGGTGGCCAGGTGCGGCAAACCAATCCCGGCAAATAAGGCCTGGATAGAGGAAAGGCAGAGACCTAAGAGAAAGACAGGACCGGCAGCCTTTTTAACCAGCTGAAAACCTCCATTGAGCCAGGCTACTGCTAATCCGGTGCTCCAGATGGCTGGGAGAAAGAGCAGAACAGCTGTTAGGCCCAGCTCTCTAAGAGGTAGTTCGGTAACTAGATTAAGGGCATAAAAGGAAGACCCCATTGAACCAAAGCTTATTGACCAGGAATGACCGAGCAAAACTGAGGCCAGGGCTAATAAAGGATCGTATCCCAGGCCCACCAGCAGTGAACCTACCACGGCAACTGGAACTCCAAAACCAGAAACACCTTGAATAAAAGAAGAAACTAACCAGCTTAAAAGTAGCAATAGCCAAAAATTTGGTTGCTGTCCCTCAACGAGAAAAAAATCCTGCAATACTTTAAAACCACCAGATTTTTCCACAACATTATATAGAAATATGGCTCCTCCGACTATTAAAATAATAAAAAGACTCATGCTAGCCCCTCGCAACAATGCATTAATCAATTGCTGCAGGGATAGACCAAAGAGGGATAAGGATACTAAAACCGCTGGAATTAAAGCTAAAATTGCAGCCCGACGAGAATTAATTTTTAGGGCAGTTAGCAAAAAGAACAAAATTAAAAGCGGAAATATAGCTACTAATGATAAGAAATAATTTGCTTCCACAATTAGAACCCCTTGTTATAAATCCCCTGACGTATTTTAACTCTGCTAATTTTCATTATTTTTAAGGACCTCCATAAAAGCTGCCACAATCTCTTCGTCAAATTGGCTCCCGGCATTCTCCTGGAGCTCCTCTCTGGCTTTAGATCTCGACAGCGGATCTCGATAGGCTCTCTTTGAGCGCATGGCATCCCAGGCATCAGCAACATTTAAGATCCGGGAGCAGAGAGGTATCTCCTCCTTGGTAAGACCTTTAGGATATCCATCACCATCAATTCTTTCATGATGATGGAGGACATACCTGGCTATCTCAGCCAGTTTATCAGAAGTGTTTAAAACTTCATAGGCCCAGACAGGGTGTTGTTTAATAATCTCATACTCCTCGTCACTTAAATCTTCCGGTTTATTGAGTATCCTTCCTGGAACCAGGGTCTTACCAATATCATGCACCAGCCCTGCCCAATAGGCATTTTTGATTTTTTCTTCTGTTAAATCCAGTTTATCAGCAATTTGCGCTGCTAATTCCGCTACATTTTGAGAATGAAATTCTGTATATTCATCATGGAAAGATAATAACCTTACCATGGCCATTAATATATCCCGCTGGAATTCGCCTTTTAGTCTGCTCATCTGCTGCATACTATAAAAAGCCGTGGCCAGACTGTAAAAAGCCTCTAAAGTTTTTTGAGATTCAGCGCTAAAGGAAATATAATTATCCCGGGCTATATCCAGACTTAAGCCTATCATTCTGGTGTCCTCAAAAAACAGATCAAAGGTCAGCGTCTCGTGGATTTCTTTGCTGCCTTCTAAAAATATTTTAGATTCTTCCGGAGGTAATGTCGGTAAAGTATTGGTCTCAATATTTTCCACCACCACAATCTCTCCTTTAGGAGTCTCGAAGGGAGAGCGAGGAAACTTTATTTTCTTTAGGATTTCTAATACATGTCCTTCAGTAGCGACAAACTCTACCGAATCCTCATGATAAAGATAGACTGAGCCATAATCAGCCTCTGGAATCATAGTTATAGCGGTAGCTAAAAGGTCCTGCAAAAATTCTTCTTCCTGCAGCTCAACAGTCGAAGACAAGTTGCTGGTTAAATCAATCATCTGTTCCAGCCTGTTGACCATATCATTCATTTTATCATAGGATTCCTCTAGCTCATCATTTAAGGCTGCCGTCTCTTCATTAAAGGCTTCCAACTGTTCATAACTGGCAGCTAATTCTTCCTTCTGACTTTTTAATCTATCCTCTTTTTCTTTAATCTGAGTTAACATTTTATTGAAGCTATTGCCAAGTTTATTTATCTCTTTGATTTTGCCCCCGGAAAAGTCAACTTCCCTTTCTCCTGAGGCTATTGACTCAGCCTTATTGGAAAAGGCTTGTAGAGGACTGACTATTTTTTTAAGCAACTGCCGGGATACTAAAATACCCAATAACAGGGTGAGGAAAATCCCACCCAATAAAATATTGGTGGTGCTATTAATTATTCCATAAGCAATAGATGCTGGCTGGCTGACGGCAAGCCCCAAGTTTAAATCAGCAATAAAACCGGCAGCTATTAGCTCATTTTCCTCTGAAAAGGCGTCCTTCTCAGCAACAGAAAACTGATCTTCTTCCATCGCCTCTTTAAAAAAGCTGTAATCGGAAATATTTTTGCTGCCAATTATATCTGAGTCAGTCCCTAATATTATCTGACCGGAGTCATCAAATAAAAATACTTCTCTAGCTCTACCGATAGTAGCACTGCCCAATATTTCTTTTAAACCCTCAGTGTTTACCGTCATGGTTATCAGGCCATTAGAATACCCTCTGAGGAATTGCAGATACCTGGTGTCATCATCCTGTATTACCAACCACTCTTCCCAGGAGGATAGATCTTCTCTTTGATCCAGTTCAGCAGATAATTCATTATCTATAAGCAGGTCAAAGTCAAGATGACCGGTTGAATAGACCAGATATCCCTGACTATCAAAAAAACTAATATTATGTAAAACCTCTTCGTTATCAACAATATCCTGGGTTAATAGATAAACATCACTGCTGATCCTTCTTCTTGAGTCCAGCAAATCTATAAGAATATCGGCATTATTCTCCAAGCTGGCAAGATGATCATCAATCTGACTTGAGAGTTGATTTGTAAACTCAAGATTATTTTCATTTATCAATACGGTGGCTTCATTGACAGCATAGCGCCAGGCCCCACCTACAATAATAAATAAAGGGATAGCAATTAACAAAATTGCTGCCAATATAAGATTAAAGGCTAGAGATTTGCCTCCATCCTCATTCTTATTCGCCTTTTCATCATTTTCCATTTAGACTTCCCTCACTTTGCTAGTCTTGGATTAATTTTGCCCCTGTCTTTACAGGATAACACAATATATTGCAATTTTCCACAGGCGAAAGGGCTAAAATTTCTCGACTTTTATAAAAAGGCTAACATTATAGCCCTAATTAGAAAATGGCAAAAGACAAGGAGAACTGAATAGCGTGCTTTAATCACATAGGAAGTGATAAAATCTCCAATGATAATATCATTTCTCCAGAGATATATTATATCATAAAATAATAGTAAAACAGCTAAAATTATCGAAAGAAATATGGCCACTCTAAGTTGTTCTTGAAAGCCGCCGAGAGGTAAGATTAGATAAAGAAGTATCAAAACTATTGATTCCCCTGTAAGGCCGGCTACTGAAAAAATAAAACCAAAATTCCAGGCAGGATCATAGCGATAATAGGCAGATAGAAAACCCTCTTCTCTAGATTTAACCCAGCCTGTTCCATTGTATAGGGATACCCTCTGGGGGAAGATAAATAATTCTATCTTAATTTTATTTTCTGGTATGCCAATCCACCTTCCTATAACGTACCTGCCCAGTTCCTGGCTAAAGTATAAGAGATAAGCCAAAAAAAGATAACTAATAAGCTGTAATACTACCATCAACATTGCCACTACAACACCCCTAATGGTGCAAGTCTAATAATTAACCTAATATCAAATTTCCCCAGATCACATTCCAGCTGACTAAAAAGCCTAAATGCAACACTACAGCAGATAAAAAACCATACTGTTTAAATTGCCAGGCTGCCAGTAGCCCTAGAATAAAATTAACGATTAATGTTTTTATGATTAATAAACCGGATAAAGTAAAAATACTACCAGAAAATAAAATTGATATATCAGGATATAGATATCCACCGGCAAATATTACAGAAGATAGCAGAGCTGCCGGCCAAAACAACTTGTTTTTAAGCTCTCTTTTTCGAGTCAGGCCCCGTCCGCCAATTTTACGCCATATCTTCAACATAATATAGATTAGAAAGGGAATCAAAAATAATCTATACATTAATTCTTTACCAATAGCAGCAGCTACTGCTAAAACCAGAGAAGCTGCCAGGCCGGGATGGGGAATATTGCCCATTCCATGTACAGGAGCTAAAGTAATATCCAGCAACACATAGATTACGCCTAATAACCCTCCCCAAAAGAGCGGTTCTAAAATAAACCTATAATGTATATATCGTGGCGGAAAGAGACGAGGTAACTTTACTTCTTTAGCCAGGCGCAGACCAAATAGACCCAGAACACCATAGAGGATAAAGGCGAAAACCATATTCAGTGCTACTGTCAATCCCGGCGACCCGGCAAGGGTTTCTATATTAAAGTGACCTCTCTCTGGAAAAAGAGAGCTTATTCCCACTGCTATAGCCAGGAGAAGTAACAATATTAAGTAAGTTTTAAAAGCCCTTCGAGCATTTTCTTCCAATTATGTTCAGCTCCTCAGCTCCCTAAAAATTTTGTCCTTAAAATTAGGCTGGATTTCCTTAATATAAACTTCTTTATCTAAGGTCACAAATCCTGCTTATTATATCTGGACATAGAAAAAACCCCCTAAAAAGGGGGCAATAAAATTCATTTTAATTTATCCTGCTCTTTATTTGCCAATTATAATCTTTAAAGCAAATTGCTGCAAATCAGTTAGCCTGTAATAGCTGGTAAAATTCATTTTTAAAAAGAAATATCAATTTTATAAATAGAGCCAGTATAATTAAGAAGAGCAGATACCAGATTTCTCTACCAATATAGGCTGTCAATAAAGGAAAGATTAGTAAAACTCCACCAGCTCCCAACAAAATTCGGGCCAGTTGCTGTTGAGCTCTACTCATTTTCGCTTCATCATGAGCAGAGTTCAACAAATCAGATAGGTGTAATTCCTGACGATTTAAAATAACTCCTAACAAGATTAAAAGCACACCTAAATATATTAAAAGATATATAGCACATCACCCCTTATTTCATCTGCAAGCAAATACTATCATAAACTCAAAACTTATGCAAGATGATCAGGTGGCAAAGTGAAGAAAAGTTAAAATATCAAAGTAATCAGAGGAAGAAAATTGTACTCTATAATCAGACTGAGTAGCTCCAGGATAATTACCAGCACTGATAGCGTCCTTGAGCTTACGATAATCTATCTCTAAATTGAATTCTGTCATATCCTTTCCTAAAACCGATAATTCTTCAGAGCTGGCAACAGCATCACTAGCCCCTTTCTTAATCCGGTGCCGAGCTTTTTCTAAAGGCAGAGCTCTAACAGCTTCTCCCAAGCCATATTTAACTATGGCCACCTCGATGGCCGGTATTAATCTGCTTGCCTGCCGGCAACAGGCTTCATCGCCGGAGATAAAACCCACAGGGACGCCAAAGTAACCTGCCGTCAAACCATTTAAATAAGCTTCACAGGCCGGCTTGCCATTTAGTTTTATCTGCTGAAACTTACCTGACATGGAATGGCCTAGGGTCCCTCCTTCTATACCTGGCCCGGCGTGATAGCCAACAAACAAAGCGACATCAAAATCGGCAGAAATCCCATCCATCATACTCAGAGGGCGGCCAGACCAATCTCTAATTAATTCTGCTTCTTTATGAAGTTTGGCCGGCAAAATATTTCGAGCTGTAGCATGGGCATCCCTGACCACGACTTTCTCTGCCCCTGCTGCTATTGCCCCCTCAACAGCTGCATTAACATCTTCAGTCATCAACTTACAAAAATCATGATACTTTTCCTCTCCTCTGTCAACTTCATCCCAGGCCACTATGGAGCTAACTCCCTCCATATCAGCTGAGATAAAGACTTTTTTTCCTTCCTGTTGAGCTGCCATAATATCTCATCCCTTCCTGTGTGAAATTAAATAGATCTAAAGATTTTATAAATGCTTTAACTGCCTCTTTTCTTTAACAAATTCTCATAGCTATAAAATTTCCTTTGCTCAAAATAGCCCACTTGCAAGCCAGTGTTACTGGCAATTTTTTGAGCATAAGTAAGACTATCTCCCAGTTCTTCTAGAGCATGAGCATCGGAACCTAATACCACTCTTCTGCCACCTAATCTATAATATTCTGCTAAAATATTTCTAGCCGGCATGGGCTCTAGACCTTCTTTCCTCACTGGAGAAGTATTTATCTCCAGAGCAATATTATTAGCCACTACTTCCTGCAAAATTTGTCTTTCAATTGCTGATATTTTTGACTTATAACTCTCTCCTAAATAACGCCGAGGAAAATCAAAATGAGCCAGAACATCAAAGCCAGCAAATTTAACTGTCTGTAATAATTTATCGTAATAATCAGCATATATCTCTTCTTTAGAGTAATTTTTTAACAGCTCTTTATCGCCGAC
This sequence comes from Halanaerobiaceae bacterium, assembly GCA_003553485.1. GTDB lineage: Bacteria > Bacillota > Halanaerobiia > Halanaerobiales > Halarsenatibacteraceae > T1SED10-84. The sequence goes on from PWEJ01000095.1 coordinate 20,741, forward strand.
AAAATTACCCTTAACCCAGTGAACTGCTCCTAGAATAACATCAAATTCTTTCCTGGCCAGCTGAGCAAACTCATCGCTATAAATATGGGGTTCAGAAAATTCTATGCCCTTAAGCAACAAAATATCAACTTGATTTTTATTTATTATATTCTTCATCTCAGCTAACTGCCGGGAAAAGGCCTCATAAGAAAAATAATTATAATGCTCTTCGGCAGGATTATAATCTGCATGCTCAGTAAAACAAAGGCCTTTAAGACCTAACTCCTGCGCTTTAGCTATGTATTCGCTAATACCAGTTTCAGCATCTGCGGAAAAATTTGAATGGACATGCATATCTACATAGAGCAAATTTTTAGGTTCTGACATTATCACTTCACCTCACCAAATATTATCAGCTAAATCAGCAAAATTAATAAACCAGAATAAGTTAAGGTTAATATATCAGTTTAGATTATATCATACCAACTAATCAGTTAGAAGGATTTATGCCAAAATTGTTGTCCCTAAGCTAAAAAACATAGAAAGAAGAAAATTATTCCTTGACCTTTAGCTTAATTTTGATATAATGGGATTTAATTATATAACACTTTACCAAACTATAACTCTAAAGAGAGGAGGCTGTATCATGCAGTTAGCTAACCGTGTTCAAAATTTAGAATCAGAAGTTGCATTCCAGGTATTAGAAGAGGTGAAAAGTCTTACAGCTACTGGCAAAGATATTATTAGTCTGGCAATAGGGGAGCCTGATTTTACGACGCCTGAAATAATAAAGGAGGCTGGCATCACTGCTATAGAGAATAACAAAACAGGATACAGCCCCTCGGCTGGAATCCCTGAACTGCGCCAGGAGGTAGCAAATTATTTGAATCAAAGTCGCCAGGTAAATTATGGGCCAGAGGAAACCATTGTTGCTCCAGGAGCAAAACCATTGATTTTTTATGCTTTAATGGCTTTAGTAGAGCCTGGCCAGGAAGTAATTTATCCTAATCCTGGCTTTCCCATCTATGAAACAGTTATTGAAATGATGGGTGGTATTCCCCGGCCCCTTCCCTTAAGAGCGGAGAATAAATTCAGCTTTGCAGTTGATGAGTTGAAAAATCTATTAGGTCCCAAAACTGCTGGCATTATTCTTAACTCCCCTCATAATCCAACGGGAAGTGTAATACCAGAAGAACAACTGGCAGAAATAGCTGAAATAATTAAGGCTCAGGACCTCTGGGCCATTTCAGATGAGGTCTATTCAGAGTTAGTATATGATAGAGACCATAATAGCCTTGCTGAATTTTCAGGTATTAAAGATAGATTATTTCTTATTGATGGTTTTTCTAAGTCTTATGCTATGACAGGCTGGCGAATTGGCTTTGGCGCCGGTTCTGAGAAATTAATCAAGATTATCAGCAAGCTCATCACTAATTCTGTCTCCTGCACTGCCACTTTTACCCAGCACGCCGCTTTAAAGGCCTTAAAAGCCGGACAAGACTCACTGGCCTCTATGGTAACAGAATTAAATCGCAGACGAGATTTTATCTGGCAGGGATTGAATAGCATTAAAGGTTTTAAGTGTCAGAAACCAGCTGGTGCCTTTTATGCCTTTGTTGATGTCAGTGAAGCCTGCCAGAATCTAGAATTACAGGATGCCCAGGAATTGCAGCGCTATCTTTTAGACAAAGCCGGGGTAGCGGTTCTCCATCGGGAATGCTTTGGCAGCAAAAACAGGGCAGAACAGGGTGAATTTCTGCGGATTTCTTACGCCAATAGGTATGAATTATTGGAGGAAGCTATAAGAAGGATTAAAAATGCTGTGGAGATAGGAAAATTCCAGATCAGTTAAAAATAAGTCCAGGTTTATAACTTATAAGCTATAGAATACTAAAACCCCAAAATACTAAAACTCCGGTATAAATAGTAGAATTTTATTTGTACCGGGGTTTTTATATCATATATGGGCCAATATTTTTTCAAATACTGCCGGCCAGGCCAGACCTTTGATAGCCTGACGATAATTTTCCTCTTCCAGATAGTCATAACTATCTCTCTGCCCTAATTGAGACTCTAAAGCAACTGCTAACCTTTTTTCGTAGGCAGGCAGAGTTTCCTTTACTGGCTCATCGATATTTTTTAACTCTGGTAATCTTACCATCTTGAAGGCCGAGCTTTTTTTAACCTCCTGGGGGAGCCAGGGCGCTACTCCTGGCAGTTTGCTGGTTACTACTCTTAAACCAGAGGCCAGAGCCTCCAGCAAGACCAGGGCAAAGCCTTCATAAAATGAAGGCAGGCAAAATATATCAGCTCTTCTTAAAGCTGTTCCTACCTCCTCCTGAGACAAAAGACCCCTGAAATTTACCGGATAGGTAACTTCTGCAGCTAACCTTTTTATTTTCTCCGCCTCTACTCCCTGGCCCGAACCGACTAAAGTTAATTTGAAATCACCATTAATTTTTCTACCAGCTCGCAGCAGAGAAATAACCCCTTTAGAAAAACTCAATTTGCCGACATAGATTATCTCCGGCACATCTTTGGCCTGCCTTATCTCTATATCTTTTTCTGTGGGAAAAGAAAAGTTTTTTTCATTATAACCCAGGCCTGTTACTACTATCTGGTCAGCTGGATAATCATAGAGTGTACTTATTTCTTCTTTTTGCCCGGGATTAAGGGCAAAAATTTTCTCTAATTGAGAAATTCCTTTTTTTACTTGATTTGAAAACCTTTTATTTTTCTTAAGCTGCCTCAAACCGGTTCCGTGACAGATGCCAACTACAGGAACATCAGTAAATTTTTCTGCGGTAATTGCTGTTAAAATCCACAGATGATGAGCAATTATCACGGGATTAACACTCTTCTCTATAGCTGCTGTTATTTTTTGTGTGAAGGCCTGGCCAAAGATTTTTTTAGTCTTATCATCCATATCTTCATATTTTCTGCTGGCATAGGGCATAACATCGCTCATGCCAAATATTTCACCAGGCATCTGAGAGCTGCGAAAGATAACAGGAGTAAAATCAGCTTTATTGATATATCCTAAATCCTTATATTTATTCTCAGCAACAGCAGCAGCCACCACTTTCTGGTTAATATCTTTCTTCCTTGCCGCTCTATATAATGACTGTAAATACATTCCACTCCCTGTGCAAGCAGGTCGCTGAGCTAATACCTGAATTAAATCCCGGGCCATTTTTCTGCTCTCCTTTTTGAAATTGATTATAAGTAATTAAATAATCTTCTGCAAGCATCTCTCTTTATACCAAAATTTTTATTTTAAGAGCTATCTGCCGGTTCCACATGGACTAAAACCTCTCTGGCTTCAGGGTATTCAGCAATCAACTCCTGTTTTACCACAGAGGCTATATCATGCCCCTGGCATACAGTGATATCAGGATTAACCGTAATTTTCAAATCAACAAATAAATCTGCCCCGTGATAGCGGGCCTTTATCTCGATAACATCCTTAACTCCCTCTATAGCCTTTGCTTTTTTTTCTAATTTTTTCATTTTTTTAGAGTGAGGAGCCCGTCCTAAAAGATTAACAAAGCCTTTTTGTAAGATCTCAAAACCCACTTTTAATACCAGGACAGCTACCAGAAGACCGGCTAGAGGATCAAGTATTTTAAAACCCAGACGAGCTCCAAAGATACCTACCAGAGCAGCAATAGAGGAGAGGGCATCACTGCGATGATGCCAGGCATCAGCTATAAGGGCTTCATTGTTAGTTTCTTTGCCCACATGAAGAGAGTATCTATATAATATTTCTTTAACGGCCAGGGAAAGCAAAGCTCCCCCAGCTGCTAACCAGCCCGGCAGAGAAATCTCTCCCGCCAATAGATTACCAATCATATTATAACCGAGCCCCGCTGCCGTTAAGACTAAAACTACCCCCAGTAGACTGGCGGCTAAGGGTTCAGCCTGGCCATGACCATAATGATGATTGTGATCCGGTGGTTTGTTGGCAAAAATAACAGCAATTAAAACTCCCAGAGAAGTTATCATATCGGAAAAAGAGTGAAATCCATCAGCAAGCAAGGCTGAGCTAGTGGCTATTACCCCTATTATAATCTTTAACACTGCCAATAATAAATTGGCAAAGAGACTAATGTAAAGAACTTTTTTCCCTCGAGCAGTTCGCGAATAGGCCTCCATATAATCATCTCCAGCTGATTAAAAAAATACTTTAGGCGCATTTGCCTTCTCCTAGTTTATCATATATACTGTTTAAAAGAAAGGTGGGTTATTATGCAGTATCTACCCCTTATTTCACTCTTGTTTATAGGGCTTTTAATCGGTCTCAGTGGAATAGGTGGTTTCTTAATAGCACCGGTTTTAATTATCGTCTTTCCTATTACACTGCGAGAAGCAATAGTGGCTTCGCTGGCTGCGCAGATATTTGTCTATCTGGGCAGTTTTTATTTGTATTGGAAGCAGGAAAAAGTTGATTTTAAAGTCAGCAGATATTTAATTCTCGGCTCTATTCCTGGAGCTCTCTTAGGTCTAACGGCAAATCTAGCTTTATCTGAAGAGATATTGAGAATAGTTCTAGCTGTTTTCTTGCTTATGATAGTAATCTTTTTACTGGCTAAAGATAGCTTTAACTTAAATCTCCAGGATTATAATCATATGCCACTGCTGGTTTTAGTTAAGAATAACAAAAAGCTGGCCAAAACTCTAGGCCTCCTGGTGCTTGGACTTCTGGGAGGCGTAATGGCCAGCTTGATTGGAGTTGGTGGACCGGTCACCTTTGTACCGGTACTTATATTATTTGGTTATGGTGCTAAAATATCCATAGGCTCGGCACTTTTCAGTGGCATCTTCAATGTTGCTATTGCTTTAACTTTTCATCTGCTCTATACTACTGTGGGGTTGCCCTTTATTCTTTTGGCCTCAATCTTAACGGTCTTGGGAAGCTTAATGGGCGCAGTGTTATCGGATATTATAAGCCCAAAAATAAGCAGATTGATTGTAATTTATGCTACTCTATTTTCTATAATTTATCTGTTATTATTTGCCTGATAAATCTATTATGCTTACAGCTCATCCATAACTGGTGAGCGATCCTGTCCCCAGTAACCAAAAATTTTGGCCAGCACAAAACAGAGTATTATAACGGCCAGGCTCAATATAGCAATAACTTCCACTCCCCACATGTGGGCCACAATGGGTAAGAAGGCCAGAATACTGAAAAAGACTGGAGCGTGAAAGCTATGCTTGTAGGAAAAGGATTCTAAAGCAGGTGTTTCAAACTGTGGGTCTACAACCCTTAACAGCATCATTCCCACGGGAACATTCCCCATCGATTGACCATAATCTACCAGCATTCTCTCAGCCCAGTAATCAGGCATAATGCGTGGTGCTACATAAAGAGCAGAAGCCAGACTCCAAACAATACCTGAGATCACGATAACTCCCAGAGGAATGGAGGATTCTAAAATTAAGGGTACATTTAAGGAACCAAAGACTGCGAGAATGCAAAATTCCAGTCCTAAACCAGATAAGCGCTCCGCCATACCTCTATCAATCAAATGACCTAAACCAACTTTATTGAATATTATTTGAATTAACATACCGCTTATCATGGCAAAGGGAAATTCCGGGGCGAAACCAAAAAAGGTCCCTAATCCTCCAGGCAGGCTAGCTAATAAGGTAACAATGCCCCAGCCACTTAACATCGCCAGACCAAAAAGGGAAAAATGAAAGGCTAGAGGTTCAATGGACTGCGGTACCATGGTTAGCTCCCCGGCATTTTTAAATTTGCTGGGCGGTAAAATGCCCCGTCTAATCTCTTCAGATAATTCATTGGGATCCTCTGTTTTTTTAGTATGTCCTCTTCTAACCAACCAGTTAATAACACTAACCCCCAGGATACAGCCACCTAAAACACCAACAACGCCTGAAGCTATGGCCAGCTGAACTCCCTCAGGGTACCAGCCTAATTCCGTAAAGGTTGAAGTATAACCCACTGCCACAGTGGCACCGCCATCAAAACCAATAGCTACCAGGGTGGCAAAAGCGGCATGTAAATCATAAAACCTGTTGAGAATAAAGATGATTATGAGGGAAGGGACTAATATCTGACCCCAGGAGAGTATCTGGCCTAGCAAAATCTGAGGACCAGCTTCTTTAATGGATTTAGAAAACCGAGGTATATCACGACCTAAGAACATACCGGCAAAGACAAAGTTTAATAAGAATATTGATATCTCTCCGAAGTTATCATAAATAGAAACAATAAATTCAGGATAATCAAATATACCCCCTAGAGAATAGGGGCTAACTGCCATAGCAACTAACCCACCAACTACAGCAGAAGGTAATAACAAAAACTGTAATATTTTAAATCTAACCCTTATTGCTTTTCCTAATAATAGAAATAAAGCCATGAGTCCAACATGAAAAATTCCAATAACAAAAGGTTGAAATTCCATCATTATACCCCCCTTATTTTATTTTGCAATATCAAAATAAAATAACAACTAATTTTTATTGAATTTAAATTCTCTGAGATTCAGCTTTTTATCTGCTAGGTAAAACCCCAAAGTATAAAATGACAATTACTGCCAGGCCGAGCCCTTTTATTTATAACATATAAGAGGGGGATTGTCAATCATTTCTCCATTAGGTTGTGGGCGATATCGGCCATTTGGTCCGTTATATGTTCAATGTCTTCTATGGCTTCCAGATAGATAATGCCGGCTGTAGGTTCACAGATTCCTTGTTGCAATCTCTCAAGATGATCATTGCGGTATTCCAGTTGCAGGGAGTCCATATCTCTTTCTCCTTTGATCAGATCTGGAACCAGATCATAATTCTCCTCTTCCACTAGTTTTATAGATTTATCAACCAGTGTCAGAACTTCCTCAGCCAGATTTCTTAGAGTTTCCCGGGCTTCTGGAGAAAAGCTAACGTTATTATCCTTTATGTAATAAGCTAGGTCAGCCATATCATCTGCATCATCAGCCATACTCTCCACCAGGTCAGCAACGGCAATAAAGTAATCTCTAGTACGAACATCATCATCTGAAAGGGAGCTGCTTTCTAAAGAGGTTAAAAAGTGAAGCAGGTCTTCCTCGATTTCATTTATAATCTCTTCTCGCTTTATCACCTCATCAGCCAATTCTGTATCAGCGGTAAGAAGGCTATTAAAAGAATCTTCTATCATATCTCTGGTAATTTCCTGCATTCTCACCACTTCTTCTTTGACCTGCTCTAAAGCAACAGTGGGAGTGTTTTTCATCCGGTCATCAACATAGCTCAAACCCCTTTTTATAGTCAGATCCTCTCCCGGCAGTAGTTTTATTACTGCTTTTTCAATAAAACCAATAAAGGGAAGCCAGAGCAGAGTGTTCACGATATTAAAGGCTGTATGGGTATTAGCCAGCATTCTTTCCATGGTTCTAGGGGTATCGAAAAATCGAAAAAGCCCCAGCATGATATTCTGCAGATTATCTAAAAATCCTGGAATCACGTAGATTAATAATAGCATCACCGAAGAGCCGAATATATTGAACATAAAGTGAGCTGCTGCAGCTCTTTTACTGGTCAGATTTGCTCCCAGACTGGAGAGAGCAGCTGTAAAAGTCGTCCCAATGTTTTCACCCAGGATAATAGGAATAGCCGCCTGGTAATCAATTACGCCAGCCGAAGCCAGCCCTAAAAGAATTCCAAAGGATGCTGTACTGCTCTGAACTGCAAAGGTCACAAAAACTCCTACCAGAAGTCCTAAAATAGGATAGGCACTGAGGGAGGCCATCATTTCCATAAATACTGGGGAATCCCTTAGGGGGACCATTGTTTCACTCATAATATTTAAACCAAGAAAAAGCAAACCAAAGCCCAATATAGTTTGACCTATATAAGTTTTCTTCCTTTGTTGGGCAAATAAATAAAGAGCTACCCCCAAAAAGATAGCCGGAAAAGCATAATCTCCTAAATCAAAAGAAATCAACTGGGCTGTAACTGTTGTTCCAATATTGGCTCCCATAATCACCCCGATAGACTGGGCCAGGGTCATCAGACCGGCATTGACAAAACCAACTACCATAACAGTGGTAGCACTGCTGCTCTGGATAATAGCGGTAACACCAGTGCCTACTAAAATACCCATGATGGGTTTTGTTGTCAGTGAAGCCAACAGGTGACGCAATTTTTTTCCGGCTGTTTTTTGTAATCCTTCACTCATCTGTTTCATGCCATAGATGAAGAGGGCCAATCCTCCGGCAAACCCAAAAATTATATCTATCGACAAGATAATCGGCTCCTTTTGACAATTTTTTGGTCAATATTCTTAGTCAGTAAATTTATCAGCAACTGAGGAGGCAGCATAGGCATCAGGCTTTATCAAAGCATCATAGCCACTACCCACTACCATACCTACAACTTCTTTAATTATAGTGCTAGTAGGACCCTTTTCACCCACATCGACATGTATCTCTATCTCCAAATCCTCATCTAGAGTCTCTTCTTCAGCCAGGAGGCCAGTTAATTTACTGGCTATTTCCAGGCTGCGGGAAACTTCATAAAAAATCCGCTGTTTAAAACCAGCTCTATCTGGCGCTGTATCACGGTGATAAAAAAACCGCCCTCCTCGCCCTATCCGATAAATAACAATAGCCGTAACAAAGGAGGCCTCCTCGCCTCCAGGCTGGGAATCTGTTCCAATAATGAGCTTATAGGAATTATCAGGATGGTCTCGAACAAACTTCATGATGGTGTTATAAGTCTCCCTAAAAGACAAAGGGCCATCGGTAGGACTGACAAATTTCATATTAATCACCGATCCTCAATCAGTAACTTATTTACCACATCACTTAACTCGACGATCTGGGGCCAGTAAAGCTTCTCTCCTCTGAGCTTTGCATCTATCCCACATTCTTCTAAAGCCTGATCAACAATTTCACGACTTAAATCTATTTCAGCAGCTTTACTAAGAGAATTTCTTATGGTTTTACGCCGCTGTTGGAATAGGGCCCGTACTATCTGAAAAAATAATTCTTCGTTATCAGCCCGATGTTTTCTTTCTTCGGCAAGATTTAATCTTAAAATTACTGACTCCACCTCTGGTTGAGGCCAAAAAACAGTTGCTGGAACCTGATAAATAACCTCGGGGTCAGCATAATACTGAACGGCAATGCTTAAAGTACCATACTCTTTCCCGCCAGGCTCAGCGGCAATTCTCTCCCCCACTTCCTTTTGCACCATCAAAACCAGCAGTTCCGGTTTAGGATCTAACTCCAGGAAGAGCCTGATTATGGGACTGGTGATATAATAGGGCAGGTTGGCTACCACTTTATACCCCAGGGGGGATGCCTGCTTTTTTTTAAGTAGCTCCTGCCAGTTGAGCTCAAGAGCATCATCACAGATAATTTCCAGCGTTTCATCATCACTATAAACATCCTGCAGGACCTGACACAATCTCGTATCTTTTTCTATGGCTAAAACTTTACCTTTCTTTACTTCGGCAAGCAAAACCCCGGTTAATGCTCCTAAACCTGAACCAACTTCTACCACCAGGTCCTCGGGTCTTAAGTCAGCCGATTCTACAATTTTAGCAAGTATATTATTATCCACTAAAAAATTTTGTCCCAGAGCTCGATTTACTCTAATATCATATTGTTCTAAAAGAGATTTTACCCCACTGGGGGTAGTTGGGTCGGGCATCTTTTCACTCCTCACTTAAGTCGCACCAGGCCGTACTTTAAAGACTTTATTACAGCTTGTGTTCTATCATTAACATCTAATTTCCGCAATATATTACTCACATGATTTTTAACTGTTTTTTCGCTGATATATAATTCTTCCGATATTCTTCTATTGCTCATTCCTTTAGCCAGTAACCCCAGGACTTCATATTCTCTATTGCTTAAAATATCTCGATAATCAACGTTTTCCTCATTGACCTCAGTATCATCAGCTATTATTGATTGCGGAAAGACAGTTTCTCCTGCTAACACTTTATTTATAGCTTCATTAAGCTCCTCGGAGGTAATATCTTTCTGAATAAACCCTTCCGCTCCAGCCTTGGTCACTTTATAGACATATTCCTCATCATCATGAATTGTTAAGATAATAACCTTTATTTCCGGACTAATCTCCTTGATTTTGCGGATAGCATCAATGCCATTCATCCTGGGCATATTTAAATCCAGCAAGACTAAATCAGGAAAATCCTCCCGCACCTTCGATACTGCTTCTAGACCATCAGCTGCTTCACCGATAACTTCAATGTTATCAAACAACTTTAATAACCTGACAATTCCCTCTCTTACCAATTCGTGATCATCCACCACTAAAACCTTTGTTTTTTTCACTTCCATCATCACCCTTTCTGCTTAACTGGCAACCTAATATTAATTCTAGTTCCCTGACCTTTTGTTGAGTTCAGATTAAATTCTCCCTGCAATAGACTACATCTTTCCCTCATATTCACCAGACCATAGGAATCCTCTTTATCGGTTTTGACCTCAAATCCTTTACCATTATCAATAATAAGAATCTTGATATCTTCTCTGGTAAATTCTAAGATCACTTTACCGCTGGATGCTTCAGCATGTTTTTTGATGTTATTTAAAGCTTCCTGGACCAGGCGAAAAATCGTCACTTCATAGGTAGCTGATAGTTCCTTGACCTCTCCTCTTACCTGAAATTCAATTATTATACCGGTGCTTTCATTAAAGTTATCTATATATTTTCGCAAGGTAGGCACTAACCCAAGATCATCTAAGGACATAGGCCGTAAATCATAGATTATTTTCCTGACATCACGGACAGAATTTTTGACGATTGTTTTTAACTCCTCTAACTCCTTGTCCGCTTCTTCTTTATCTTCCTGCATCATTTTCTGGGCTATCTCAACTCTGAGCACCAGATTGGCCAGCGATTGAGCTGGCCCATCATGAATTTCCCGGGCAACCCTTTTTCTCTCCTCTTCCTGAGCCTCAATTATCTTGAAGATAAAATCCTCTTTGCTGCGCAGATCCTCAATTCTTTCAGAAATATCTATCATTCGCCCCTGGAGAAAATCCTTCACCACCCCCATTCTACTGACTAAACTCTCTGCCCGGCGGTGAGTCTTTTCCATTACTTTAATTCTCTTTTCTAATTCTCTCCTTCTCTGCTGTAACTGCTCCTCCTTTTCCCTGAGGACAGCTATTTCTATTGAAGTCTCTTCAGCCAGTTCATATACCTGCTTGATCTCCTCTTCACTGTAATTCTCAAAGTCTTTACTGACCCTCATTAATTTAAGTCTGGCTCTTTTATTTATCTTCTCCTTCTCCTGTAACTCATCAATGAGGTCAGCAATATCCCCACGGACCAACTCTAATTCACTTTCAATATTTTTTATTTGCTTCCTGGAAGATTCCACAATGGCAAAGACATCGTCTTTACTATCATCGATATAACTAACAGTTTTCTCAAGAATTTCTTCCAGGTTCATGGAAAGTTTTTGACTGCCGGCCATATAAGTTACCCCCTAACCTCAGCATACACCTTAGCTTCTTCCTCCTGCTGTAAAACTCTCAGCCCTCCCCCTACTAAATGCTCCATTTCTGCGGTACCGGGAAATATATAGACTGGGGCCAGAAAGTTAACATACTCCTCTAATTTCTCTGTTACATAATCAGAATTAGCCAGACCTCCTGTCAAAAATATAGCTGCTACCTCACCGGCTAAAACAGCAGCCATGCTGCCTATTTCCTTAGCTATCTGATATATCATTCCCTGATATATCAGCTCAGCTTTTTCATTACCGGCAGCAATCTCTTTCTCAATTTTTCTGCCATCGGCTGTCCCTAAATAGGCAGTCAATCCTCCTTTGCCTACAATCTTTTTCTTCATCTCTGCTGCTTCTGGTTTCTCAGTAAAAATATAATTTGTCAGATCTAAGGCAGGCAACGTGCCGGTTCGTTCAGGAGAATAGGGGCCTCCCTGGTTGGCATTATTAACATCTACAATACGCCCCTTTTTAAGGGCAGCAATGGAGATTCCTCCCCCCAGATGGACGCCTATCTGATTGAGAGCAAAAAAATCCTTATCCAGAGCAGCAGCCGTTTTGCGACCAATGGCCTTTAAATTTAAAGCATGAGACTGGCATTTTCTAGGCAACTCAGGCAATCCCGAAAGTCGGGCTAATGCTTCAAATTCATCGACTGATACCGGATCAACAATAAAAGCCGGTATATCAGCCTCGGCAGAAATTTCTTTAGCCATTATGGCCCCTAGATTAGAAGCATGCTCACCATTTTTGCCAGCTTTTAAGTCAGCAATCATATCTTCATCAACAAGGTAAGTTCCTCCTGGGATAGGGTCTAACAATCCACCCCGGGCTACTACAAAATCAAAATCCTCCTGAGAATAGCCTGCTTCTCTCAGACGACCTATACATAATTCAAGCCGCCAATCCAACTGTTCTATTATACGAGAAAAGGAGTTGATTTTTTCACGTTCATGGTTGATGTTTTTTTCCCATTCTGGACTTTTATCTGTAAAAACAGCCAGTTTAGTAGAGGTAGAGCCTGGATTTATAACCAGTGAGCGCATAAAAGTTACACCTACCCTTCTTATTCATCTTTTAATAAGTTTGCCAACCTCTCATAGGCAAGCTCCTCATCAGGGCCTTCGGCTCTAATAGTAACCCTATCTCCAGCCCGAGCATCCAGGTTTAAGACACTGATAATGCTTTTGGCATTGGCCAGTTGGCCAGATTTTAAAATTTCAATTTCTGCTTTAAATTTACTAGCTATCTCCACAAAACTTTCTGCTGATTTGGCCTGCAGACCATACTTGCTAGTAATTTTTATTTCACCTTCAATCATGAAAATTTACCCTCCCGCTTCCAAAATAAAACTTGTTATTGACTTCTGGTTAGCTGGCGATAAGCCTGATATAAAGTTTGCGTTACATCACCAACCTGTCCCTTAGCAACCTCTTTATCATTGACCTGTATTACAGGCATTACCTCTGTTGTTGTTCCTGTTAAGAATATTTCATCTGCTGCTAAAAACCTAGTAAGGGCAATGCTTTCTTCTTTGACCTCTAATCCTTTTTGGGGGGCTATATCTTCTATCACTGTCTGACGGGTGATTCCTTTCAGAATATAGTTAGTAGCCGGTGGTGTTATTAAGGTGCCTTTCTCCACAATGAAAACATTTGCCGAGGATCCTTCGGTGATAAAACCGTCTCTTTCCATCACAGTTTCGTAGGCAGCTTCTCTTTTAGCTTCTTTCTTGGCCATTATATTGGGCAGCAAAGCTATTGATTTGACATAACATCTAGACCATCTTTCATCAGGTCTAATTATAATTTTAACCCCCTCTTTAAAGTAACTTTCCGGCTTTTCCCCCAGGGGTCCTGCCTTCATCACCAATACTGATTCCAAACCGTCAGGATAAGCATGCGTTCGAGAACAAACACCTCTGGTCAATTGAAGGTAGATCTTTCCATTTTGCTGAGAATAATCTGTTGAGGCCAGATACCTTTGACATTCCTGCTCCAGTTTCTCCAGAGGGGGACACTCTATTTCCAGCTCAGCAGCCGAAAAGACCAGCCTTTCTAAATGTTCTGTTAATTTAAAGGGTTTTCCCTGATAAATTGCAATTACTTCATAAACTCCATCAGCAAATTGATAACCTCTATCTTCTATATCTATAGTAGCTTTTTCTCGGGGAATAATCTCTCCATTTAAATATACTTTTTGTTTCATTTTTAGCTGGCCTCCTATTTTATTTATAAAATTATGTTATTGACCAAAGTAATTAATAAGTCTAAAAAGCAGA
>PWEJ01000125.1 GCA_003553485.1 Halanaerobiaceae bacterium
ATGCCCTCTAATTGGAGTTGTAACCAGTGGAAATATATCCTGCCAAATTAAAAGAAGTCAGCAAAGATGAAGAGATTGCCAATATTTTTCAGCGAGCCCAGCAAGAAACAAACAAAATCATTGTTCAGGGTAATAAAGATATAGCTGGCAAAAAAGTTGGGATTACTGGAGGGAGCAGAGGATTAGCAGGGTATGTACCTATAGTCAAAGGAATTGCTTCTGCCATTAAACAGCATCAAGGCAAACCTATTTTAGTACCAGCCATGGGCTCCCATGGAGGGGCAAAGATTTCCGGTCAGCTAGATATTTTAAGAAGTTATGGTCTGGCGGAAGAAAAAATTGGTATTCCTATTTATGATGATATAACTACTAAGCTTTATCAGTCCTCTAGAGTTAACTTTCCTTTCTATCTAAATAATGCAATAGAAAAACTTGACCATCTACTAATTTTAAATAGAATAAAACCCCATACAGATTTTCAAGGAGACTTAGAGAGTGGTTTGGCCAAGATGATTGCTGTTGGTTTAGGAGGCCCAGAGGGAGCGGAACAAGTTCACCGGCAATCCCTCACTAGAAGCTTTTCTCAGGTGATTGAACAGATTGCCCGGGCAGCATTAGACCGATTTGCAATAATGGGAGGGATTGCTCTATTAGAAAATAGCTCTGGTCACTGCAGCAAAATTGAAGGAATACCGGCCAGAAACTTACTTGTTAGAGAAAAGGAATTGTTAAAAATAGCTAAAGAAAAAGATTTGCAATTACCTTTTACTGATATCGATATTTTAGTTATCAAAGAGATTGGCAAAGATATTTCAGGAACTGGAATGGATACCAGAGTTATTGGTCGGAGAGGGGTAATAAATCAACAGGAGCCTAAAATACCAAATATAGAGATTATTGTGGCCCTGGATTTAACAGAGAAAAGCAAGGGAAATGCCACGGGGTTAGGTTTAGCTGATATTACTACTCAGGATGTTCTAGAAAAAATAGATATTACTAAAACGGCTAAAAACAGTTTGAGTTCTTATGCACCAGATCAGGGAAAGATCCCCTGTGCTGTCAAAAACGATGAAGAAGCGATAAAAAATGCTTACCAGCTATGTGGCAAAGATATTTCTGATATTAACCTGGTAATAATAAAAAATACCGCCAACTTGCCTAATATTTTAATTTCAAAACCACTAAAAGAGAAAATCTCCAACCCCAAAAACCCCTATAAAATCATGGGAGAAGGTCAGCAAATATCCTTTAATGAAAACAAAAAGCTCATTAACAATATTGAGGATTAAGAATAAAACGCCTGTCTGGTAATGACAGGATTAGGAGGGTAGCCAATGGATGATACGATAGTTAAAAAAATTGCAGAGATTGTGGGAGAAGATTGGGTAGCGTCTGATGAAGATATGATTGCAGGCTATTTAAAAGATGAAACGGTACCCAGTTTAGTACCGGAATGCAGCCAAAATTCTATAGTGGTAAAACCAGCTGATACCCAGGAAACAGCTGAGGTAATGAAGTATGCCAATAAGAATAAAATTCCGGTAGTTCCAAGAGGGAGTGGGACTGGTTTAGTAGCCGGCGCTGTTCCTACTAAAGAAAGTATAATTTTATCGACTGAGCGTTTGAATAACATTAAGGAAGTGGATACCGAGAACTTTACAGCAACCTGTGGATCTGGAGTAACTTTAGAACAACTTTTAGAGAGGCTTAATGAAGAGGATAATATTTTCTTTCCCATCCATCCGGGAGATGAAGGTGCTACACTGGGCGGAATGGTAATAAATAATGCCGGAGGAGCACGGGCAGTAAAACATGGTGTGATGAGAAATCATGTTAGAGGGGTGGAATTTGTAACTCCCACTGGAGAGGTAATTCAAGCCGGGGGAAAAACTTTAAAAAATGTTGCCGGTTATGACCTGCTTCACTTGATAATTGGCAGTGAGGGCACTTTAGGAATAATCACCGAAGTGATAGTTAGTGTAGAACCTGAGCCAAAACATCAGGCCACTTTATTAGTGTCGTTTGAGAATCGTCAGGATGCTATTTCAGCTGTTCCAGAAATAATGAAAATAGGCTCTAAACCTTTAGCAGTGGAATATATCGAAAGAGATATGGCAGAGATGGCTGCCGAGCATTTAGGAGAAAACTGGCCGGCAGAAAAGGGTAATGTAGATTTAATGATAGTACTGGCAGAAATTGAGCAAGATCTTCTCTATGATATTGCCATGAAGATTGAAACAATATGCCAGGAATTAGGTTCTGTTGATTCAGTGATAGCAGAACGGCAAGAAGAGCAGGATTCTATCTTAACTGTGAGAAGCAATATAGATACTGCCACCAATAAAGAAGATTTAGCCGATGATGTTGATGCAGCAGTACCTCCAGCTTATATAGATGACTTCTTATCAGACTTGCTGGAGGTCTATCAAGAATTTGGGGCAAAATTATCAGCCTATGGCCATGCGGCAGATGGCAATCTGCACATTTATATCTATAAAGAAGATGGAGAAGTTCCTGAGTATTATCAGGAATTAAAGAAACGCTTTTATGAGACCACTCTTAAATATGGTGGAACTATTGCCGCTGAACATGGAATAGGCAAGACTAAAAAAGAAGACATGCCAATGCAGATTTCAGAATATGAGATTAACTTGATGAAAAACATAAAAAAGGTTTTTGATCCCAATGATATCATGAATCCCGACACAATTTTTTGAGGGATTGAGGATTTGAAGAAAAAATTGAAAGGAGGGATAAAAAAGCCGCTAGCTTATAAGAATTAGAGAAGGAAAGTGAAAATCACCTATGATGTAAGAGTAGCTTAGCAGTAAAAAATTAAAAAGGAGTGAGTGATAGTGAGGAAAAAAGCTTATCTTTTAACAGCCGTCTTAGTAGCAGCCTTTTTGCTGGTTGGAACTACTTATGGAAGTGCGATGGAATTGACTGCAACTCATGTATTAGGCCCTGACCATCATTATCAACATGGTTTTGAAGTGATGAGAGATATAATTGAAGAAGAAACTGACGGCGAAATCACCATGGAAATTTTTGATAGTGCAGCTCTTTATGAAGAAGGAGAAGCTTTAGAAGCTCTTCAAGCAGGGGTAGTAGATCTGACAACTGTCTCAGCTGCTCCAGTAACAGGTTTTGTTTCTGAATTTATGGCAATCGACCTTCCTTTCCTGTTTGCTGACTCCCAGGAAGCCTATGACTTCTATGATGGAGAGATGGGAGATGCTCTCTTTGAAAAAACAGAAGAAGTTGGTCTGGTTGGTCTAGCCTGGTGGGAAAATGGCATGAGACATCTTACCAATAATGAAAGACCAATAACCGGACCGGAAGATTTAGAAGGTCTGGCAATTAGAACTATGGATAGCCCTCCTCATATGGAGACCATGGAGGTATTAGGGGCTTCAGCAACTCCCGTGGATTTTGGCGAATTGTATAGTGCTTTAGAAGCAGGTACAGTAGATGGACAGGAAAATCCAGTAGCCAATATTTATGATATGTCTTTCTACGAAGTGCAGGATTATTTAACCATTTCGGGTCATTTTTATGATCCTTCACCTACCTTTATTAGTCCTCATACCTGGGAAGATTTAACTTCAGAGCAACAGGATATAGTGGTTGAAGCTGCTGAAGTAGCCAGAGATGAAATGAGACAACTTGCTTTAGATAGAGAAGAAGATCAGTTAGAGGAGATGGAAGATGAGATAGAGATTTATGAGCTAAGTGAAGAGGAGATTGAAGAATTTCAAGATGCCACAGCTGAAGTAGCTTATGAATTTACAGATGAGATTGGAGAAGAATTTCTGGAAGAATTCTTAGAAGCAGCTGGATTGTAATATAAGAGATAAATGTTTATCTGGAGGCGGAATTTTTTCTTTCCGCCTCCCCTAAATTACTCCTGAGATTTTTCAGCAAGACTAAGGGGGATTATAAATGGCTAACAAGCATAATAATGGAGAACAGCAAGAGCCAAAAAGCAAAAATAAATTATTACTTATTTGGGAGACCTTCGAAAAATATTTTCCTATTGCCCTATTAATAATTATGTCTGTGATAATTTTTGTGCAAGTTTTTTTCCGCTACGTAATGGGGTTTTCCCTGCGCTGGGGTGCAGAAGTCGGAAGATTTCTGGTTATAGCAATCACTTTTATAGGTTCGGCCCATGCGTTTAAAGAGGGAACTCATGTTAGTGTCGAAGCCTTCACTAATATTTTACCCCAAAAAGCTGCTTTTGTAGTCCATATTTTTTCTCGTTTAGCCTGCATAGTATTTTTTGTTATTGTAATGATTTATGGGTATGAATACGCCATGAACAATTCTGCTCGTTTAGCGCCTGCTACTAGAGTTAGTATGGCAATTCCTTACATGGCTGTCCCCATTGGTTCTGCAATGATATTAATAAGATTAATAATTTTGACAGTAACTGAATTAAAAAGAGGGCCGACTGATGATAGCCAGGCAGATGATATTGCTGAAAGTTATTAAGATTTTGGGAGGTAAACTATGGAAGCTACTGGAATTCTATTTGGCTCGTTAATCCTGAGTTTGGCATTAAAAATACCGATAGCCGTTGCCATTGGAATAGCTACAATGCTTACTGCTTATTATATTGGATTACCCTTTGATCAAGTGGTTTCAAGGATTTTTGCAGCGGTTAATTCCTTTCCCTTACTGGCTATACCCTTTTTTATGTTAGCAGGGGCTTTGATGCAGGAGGGAGGCATGTCAAGAAGGCTTGTCAGATTGGCTAAAGCACTAGTAGGAAGATTGCCTGGGGCATTGGCCCATGTTCAGGTCGTTGCTTCCACCTTTTTTGCTGCTTTATCGGGCTCTTCTCCAGCTACTACAGCCGCTATAGGGTCAGTGATGATTCCAGAAATGGAAAGGGAGGGCTATCCCAAAGATTTTTCTGCTGCTCTGCAATCAATCTCTGGAACAATTGGCACAATTATTCCTCCCAGTATACCGATGATAATTTTTGGAGTTGCAGCTGGGGAGTCAATTGGCGCCCTTTTCGCAGCCGGTATGGTACCAGGCATATTAAAAGCGGTAGGTCTAATGACCTTTGTAGCTATAATTTCTAAGAAAAAAGGTTATGGTGTTGACATAGATTCAGAGTTTTCCTGGTCAGAAGTATGGGAGGCCTTTAAAGACTCTTTTTTCTCTTTACTGGTTCCTATTATAATTTTAGGTGGAATTTATTCTGGAATATTCACTGCAACTGAAGCAGGAGCAGTCGCTGTTTTCTATGGTTTTTTTGTGGGATTTTTTGTATACAAAGAATTAAAACTGGAAAATTTATTCAATGTTTTTGCCAATGCAGTCAATACTACCTGCCTGGTTTTATTGATAGTAGCAGCTTCAGGATCTTTTTCATGGCTTATTACCTTTGAAGGTGTTGCAGCTTTAGTGGCCGACCTTATTAATATTTTACCAGGTGGTAGAGTTGTTTTTCTACTGGTATCAGTAGCAGTATTATTATTTATGGGTTGCTTTATTGAGGCTGTGGCTAATGTATTAATATTTACACCTATCTTTTTACCTATAGCTGTTGAATTTGGCATCCATCCCATTCACTTTGGCGTAATTATAGTAATCTTTTTATCAACAGGAATGTCGACTCCGCCCTTAGGAGAAAATCTTTATATAGCAGCAGCTATTGGTGATGTTAGCTTTGAACGTGTCGTAGTAAAGGTATTGATCCCGGTTCTAATTGTTATTGGTATTGACTTGCTGGTTACTTTTGTCCCAGCAATCTCTCTCTGGCTGCCATCTATACTTTATTAATGGAAGGATATATTGGCAACAATTAAGGAGGAATATAATAGATGTTAGACATCATTGTTTTAGTAAAACAGGTACCCGATGTTAAAAAAGTTAAGTTTGACAGAGAAAGAGGTGTTATTGATAGGAAATCTGCTCCCAATGAATTAAACCCCTTTGATTTAAATGCACTAGAAGCTGCAGTGCAAATAAAAGAAGAGCTAGGGGAAGATGCAGCCAAAATAACAGCTCTATCAATGGGGCCTGACATGGCTGAAGATTCTTTGAAAGAAGCCCTGGCCAGAGGAGCCGATGAAGCTATACTACTGAGTGCCAGGGAATTTGCTGGCTCTGATACCTGGGCCACATCTCTAGTTTTATCGACAGCTATTAAAAAGTTAGCTGATTATGATTTGATTTTGGCCGGTGAAAAGACTGTAGATGGAGATACCGGTCAGGTGGGCCCCCAGATAGCTGAGTTTTTAGATATATTCCATGCAGCCTATGTCAGCGAGATAAAAAAGCTAGATAATGATAATCATAATATCCAGGTTATCTCAGAATTATGGCAGAGTAGTTTCTTAAAAACTTTAGATTTCCCCTGTCTTTTGACTGTCACTAAAGAAATTAATGACCCTCGCCTGCCCTCTATAAAAGATAAAGTTCAGGCCAGAAAAGCAGAAATAACTAAATGGGATTATTCTGCTTTGTCAGATTACATTGCTGCTGAGGAAATAGGAATTAAAGGCTCTCCTACCCGTATTAAAAATATTGAAGTTGCCCCGGCAATAGAAAGAGAAGGGGAAGTCTGGCGCGATGGTTATGAAAAAGCAAATGAAAAGATCTGTGAGCTGTTGCAAGAGAAGCAACTTTTGGGGGGAGAATAACTATGGATAAAGAAAAAGCCTCAGGAATATTAGTCTTTGCTGAAGAAAGAAAAGGAGACGTTCATAATGTAGCCTATGAACTATTAAATAAAGCTCAAGAGCTCAAAGAGGATTTAGATTGTGAAGTTGCATCAGCAGTATTGTCATCTCAAAAGTTAGATTACTCAGAACTGATATATCGTGGAGCAGATAAAGTTTATTGTATAGAAGATGAAAAATTTGCCTCTCCAGAAGAAAATTATTATAAAAAGAATTTGCTAAAAATCACTAATGCCTTTAATCCAGAAATACTCTTGCTGGGAGCCACAGGTTTTGGACGCTCCTTAGCTCCAAGGTTAGCTATTGCTCTGGAAACTGGCCTGACAGCTGATTGTGTAGATCTGCAGATTGATGAAGAGTCAAATAAGCTGATACAGATTAGACCAGCATTTTCTGGCAATATACTTGCCCATATCAAAACTGAAGGATTACCTCAGATGGCCACCATTAGATATAAAGAATTCACTGAAGCTCCTCGGGACACCTCTCGTAGTGGTGAAATTATCAAGCTTGAGCCAACTGAGGGAGAAATAGAGGTTGGTATAGAAAAAATTGAAGAGAGAGCAAAAGATATTACCGAGGCAAAAATCATTATTGCCGGTGGCCAGGGTCTAAAACAACCTCAAGATCTGGATATTTTGCAGGATTTAGCTGACAAACTGGGGGGCATGGTTGGAGCTAGCCGTGACATTGTTGATGAGGGCTATATTTCTCATGCCCATCAGGTTGGTTATAGTGGAGCCAGAGTAAAACCTAAAATCTATATCGCCTGTGGTATCTCTGGTGCCACTCAACATATAGTGGGGATGAAAGAAGCAGATATTATAATTGCTATCAACAAAGATCCTTCAGCTCCTATATTCAATGTTGCTGATTATGGAATAGTAGGAGATCTATATGAAGTTGTCCCAGATTTAATTGCTAAAATTGAAGATTGCATGTAAAAGAGGAAGATTTCTTTATCATTATTAGGTAAAATCAAAAAGGAGGGAAGTATTTTGAGTAAGAAAAAAACAATACTGGATTTTCAAAGAATGAAAGAGGAAGGGGAAAAAGTGGCCTGGATTACAGCCTATGATTTTCCCACAGCTTCCTTTGCTGAGCAGGCTGGCATTGATATGATTTTAGTTGGTGACTCTTTGGGCATGGTGGTCAAGGGTTATGACGGCACCATTCCAGTTACAATGGAAGATTGCATCTCCCACTGTCAGGATGTAAGAAGAGGAGCCCCCAATACCTTCTGCATAGGAGATATGCCCTTCATGTCCTATCAGACTTCAACTGAAGAGGCGGTAGCCAATGCCGGCAGGTTCCTTAAAGAAGCAGACATGGATGCTATAAAGCTTGAAGGCGGTCGGCGGGTCTGTGACCAAATCGAAGCTATCACTGATGCTGGTATAGTTGTTTTTGGTCATATAGGACTTACCCCACAGAGTTCAGGCCAGATGGGAGGGTTTAAAGCCCAGGGATTACATGTCGATAGTGCTAGAGAGCTAATCAAAGATGCCCTTGCAGTAGAAGAAGCAGGTTGTGAAGCTTTGCTGGTGGAGGCTATTCCCCCAGAAGTTACTGAATTTATAACAGAGAAATTAGATATTCCTGTTTATTCTATAGGAGCCGGTCTGCCCTGTGATGGACAGCTATTAATTTGTGGTGATATGTTAGGAATGTTTGAAGCTTTCACCCCTAAATTTGTCAAAAAGTATGCTAATATAGCTGAAGTTCAGACTAAAGCCTTTGAAGAATATGTAGAGGATGTAAAATCAGAAAAGTTCCCTACCGATGATCATGTCTATCACATTCAAGATAGTGAAGAAGAATTTAATAAGCTTTTTGAAGAATTTAATTGATGATATTTTAAATAATTACAAAATCAAAAATAGGAGGAATTAAAAATGAAATTTAAAGACTTTGCTGATCATGTGAAAGAGAACTATGACTTTTCAATGAGGGACCGATATGATTTGCCCGATTCTGAACTTACTTTCCCTGGAGGAGCTCAAGCCAGAATTGAGATATCAGGTATTGAAAATTGCAGTAATTTAGAAGAAATGGTAAAGGAAGCTGATAAAAGAGATATAACTGTCCATAGGGTTATTTCTTTGGTCAAAGGCGCAACCTTATTAGATGATGCTGAGTTGCGGCATTTTGCTGAAATAGGGGCTGAGAATGATTTAGAAATACTGGTTAATCCCTGCGCAAGTAGAGGCTGGGATGAAGGCAGACAATATATAACTGAAGAAGGTTATGTTTCTGGCATGAGATTGAGGGGACATGATGCTATCTATCATTATCTTCGCGAAATTCATCGTTGCTTAGAAGCTGGTATTAGAGGATTTTTAGTGACAGATGAAGGTATGTTAAGAGTTTTAAATTCTCTTAGAGAAGATGGAGTTATCCCTGAGAATGTAACCTACAAGGTCTCTGTCTTTGCCGGCCATGGTACTGCAGCTGGTGGTCAGTTATTGCAAAAATATGGAGCAGATAGCTTTAATCCTTTAGGCGACATGACCTTACCGATGTTATCCTCTATTAGACAGGGTGGCGTGGATATACCTCTGGATATTTATATGAGCTTAGTTGAATCTATGGGAGGTTTCCAGCGTTTTCATGAAGCTGCCGATATAGCTAGAGTAGCTGCACCTGTCTACTATAAAATTGAACCTGGACCATCTGAAGGTGAAATGTATAATACCTGGGTTGACTCCCGCAATCCTGATTTTGGCGATAACTTAGCGCGAGATAGAGTTAAAATGGCCCAGATAATTTTAGAATGGCTTGATAGAGCTTCTTTTGATATTGAAGTAAATGACTATAAAGAAGATCTCTGTGTTCCAGAAGTTTAATCTGCCCACTTAAAGTTTAGACTTTTCTACCAGGCAAATATATAAAAAGTGAATCCCAAAGCCAGATTTCACCTCTACACCTTTCTGCCCGGTGAGATCTGGCTTTAATAATTTTTTAACCAACCTTAATTTTCACCCTTTTCTCACTGAAATAATTATCTCGATATGGTCGCCAACCTCTTCAATAACATCAGCAATATCCGA
>PWEJ01000053.1 GCA_003553485.1 Halanaerobiaceae bacterium
ATACAACTAAAGTTGAATACTATCAGTTTAAAATTATTTTAAATTAAAACTTTTATTGAGAGAAGGTGAGTAAAATTAATAGTTATAGCGAGAATAAATTATTTTATAAACATGATCGGATAGTGAGAGCGGCCTGGAAATATTATAAGGAAGAGTTAAATCAGACTGAAATAGCAGAAAGCATGGGAATCTCCAGATTTAAAGTGATGGATATGCTGACAAAAGCCAAGGAAGAGGGCATAGTGCAGGTTAAGATCAATAGCCCTGTTAGCAATTGTTTGAGTTTAGAGCATCAATTAAAAGAAAACTTTGCCTTAAAAGATGCTTTTGTCTTACCGGCTCCTCAAAATAAAGAGGATGTAAAAAAAGTAATAGGTTATGCTGGAGGTGATTATTTAGAAAATAAGCTGTCTTCTGGTGACCTGGTGGGGACTGCCTGGGGGGAGACGCTTTTTGAAGTGAGTCAGAATTTTTATGTTGATAAGCAAGAATTTACTGATATCTCCTTTGTCCTAATGTTAGGCGGCTTAACTGGTGGCGAAAATGCCCTCAGCCTTAACCCCTATGACGTAGCGAAAACTTTAGCCGATCAGGTTGGAGGAAATTGTTATTATATCTTTTCTCCGGCAGTAGTTGACTCAAAGACAGCCAAAAAAACCCTGCTGGCTGATAAGAGAATATCTTCTGCCCTTGATAAAGCCTGTTCTGTTAATAAGGCTCTAGTCGGTATTGGAGAGACAACTGCCCAGGCCACTTTAGTGCAGACAGGTTTTCTGACCGAGGAAGAGATGGAAGAGTTAATTGCTAAAGGAGCGGTAGGAGATATTGCCGGAAGATTTTTTGACATAGAGGGTAGGCCTATTGATTCAGCCATAAATGACCTTATAATTGGCCTGGATTTAGCAGATATTTCTGCCATAGATGAGGTCATTGGTTTTGCCGGAGGAGAAAGCAAAGTTGAATCTATTTATGGGGCTTTGAAGGGAGAATATCTAGACTCTCTGGTAACTGATGAAGAAACAGCCAAGAAAATTTTAGCCAAAGAAGAGGAAAAATAACATGATAAGAGAAAGGAGTGGCAGCAAATTTTTAAATTCGGTGTAGACTCTTTTATCTGGAGTGAAATATTTACTGAAGAAGATCTCTGGATAATTCCTAAAGCTGAGGAACTGGGCTTTGACGTGTTGGATCTGGCCATAGCCAATCCAGAAACTTTCCCCACGGCTAAGGTCAAGGAAGAGCTAGCGAAAACAGACTTAGATATTGTTATGACCACCACCCTGCCAGCAGAAGGCAACTTAATCTCCCCTGAAGAAGAAAAAAGAACTAGAGG
Organism: Halanaerobiaceae bacterium; assembly: GCA_003553485.1. GTDB lineage: Bacteria > Bacillota > Halanaerobiia > Halanaerobiales > Halarsenatibacteraceae > T1SED10-84. The sequence goes on from PWEJ01000053.1 coordinate 1,334, forward strand.
TATAGAATTATTGAAAAAACTTATAGATATTGGCAATGAAATTGGGGCTGAACTTCTGGGAGGCGTTAATTATGCTGCCTGGGGTTATTTGCCTGGCAGGCCTAGAAATCAAAAAGAGTGGGAACGTTCAGTTAAGGCTATGAGAGAGGTTTCGCAATACGCTCTTAAGACAGGCGAGATTGATATTGCTGTGGAAGCCATTAACCGCTTTGAAACTCACTTCCTCAATACTGCTGAAGATGCTGTTAAGTACTGTAAGGATGTAGGAACAGATAATATCAAAGTCCATCTGGATACTTTTCATATGAACATAGAAGAGACTGATTTTGCTGGTGCTGTAAAAACTTGTGGTTCTGAATATTTAGGCTATGTCCATACCTGTGAAAATAATCGGGGCATTCCTGGCACAGGTTTAGTTCCCTGGCGGGAATTTTTCCAGGCTTTAAAAGAGATAGATTATCAGGGGCCCCTGGTGATAGAATCCTTCGATCCCGAATTTGAAGAGTTAAATTCTAATCTCGCCATCTGGCGTCATTTTGCTGAATCGGGAGAAGAACTGGCTGTTAAGGGGCTAGCTAATTTACAAGAAATAGCTAACGATCTAGAAAATTAATGGAAATCAAACTGAAAATCGTCAAAAACCATTTAGGGGGGTTGATTGGCTTTGAAAAAATTTATCAATGCAAGTGAAGACCTGGTAGAGGAGATGTTAGAGGGTTTTGTAGCGGCAAATTCAGACAAAGTTGAGTTTCGAGATGAGCGGGTGCTTGCCCGCAAAGATGCTCCAGTTTCAGATAAGGTCGGCCTGGTAACAGGAGGAGGCTCTGGTCACCAACCAGCTTTAATTGGTTATTTAGGTGAAGGCATGTTTGATGCTATTGCCGTTGGTGATATATTTGCAGCTCCAGGATTCGAGCCCTGCTATAAGGCAATTAAAGCTGCTGATTCCGGCGATGGAGTGCTGGTTACCATCGGCAATTATGATGGGGATAAGATGTATTTTGGCATGGCTGTCGATGAACTTAAAGAAGAAGGCCATGATGTTGAAACGATAATTATCAATGATGATGTGCTCTCCTCCGATGATCCCGAGAACAGAAGAGGGATAGCCGGAGAGATTGTGGTCTGGAAGGTAGCTGGGGCTTTAGCTGAAGAAGGGGCTAGCCTTGAAAAAATGAAGAAACTTGGTGAAGAGACTTTAAGTAAAACTAGAAGTGCTGGCGTTGCCCACTCTCCCTGTATAATGCCTTCCTCGGGCGAGCCAAGCTTTGAGATTGGACCCAATGAAATGGAAATCGGGGTAGGTCACCACGGAGAGCCGGGCATAGAAAGAGTGGAGATGAAAAGTGCCGATGAAACTACTGATATCCTGATGGAACATATTTTAGCTGATTATTCTTATGAGGCAGGAGATGATGTGCTGGTCATCATCAACGGTCTAGGTTCTACTTCTTTGCTGGAGATGAAGATAGTCTTTAAGCGAGTTAAGGAGATTCTCGATGATAAAGACATCTCAGTCTATGAATCCTGGATAGGTAATTTCTTTACTTCCATGGAAATGGGCGGTTTTTCTATTACCTTAACTCAGCTTACCGAAGAAACTAAAAGATTAATCGATGCGCCTGTAGATGCCGTTCAGTTTCCTTTACCTTAATTTTAATAATAGTTTATGGTCTTTACAGCAGGATGAAAGAAGTTTATCTTTCCAGCTGTAGAGCACTTAAAATTTCTTTGTTTCCTGCAGCTGGGATTATCAATAAATAGTTTAGCAAAAACAAATTTAGAAAGGGGTAAAAAGATGCAAACTACTAAAAAATTTCTAGTATTGGTAATCGCCTTGGCCTTAATAACAGGAACAATTTTTGCTGCCGGTGAAGTTCAGGCTGTTAGTGTTGATGAGGACGTAGAAATACAGGATGAGTATAATTTTGTCATGATTCCTATTCTGGTGCAGGAATGGTTTGATATAGTTTATGAATCAGCTCAGGATACAGCCGATATGTACGGAGAGCTTTTAGGTACCGAGATAAATATTGATTATCAGGCTCCTGAAGAAGCTGACTTATCGGTACAAAATGAGTATATTCAAAGAGCAATAGCGATGGACCCTGATGGTATAGCCGTTGACCTAATCGATGCTGGTTCCAGCGAACCCTTCTTGCAGGAAGTTCTTGACCATGATATTCCTTTAAAACTTTATGTCTCTGCTCCCCCAGAAGGCATTGAAGAGATAGATCCCAACTTCTCCTTTGTAGGTGCTGATTTTTATGAGCAGGGAGAAATGGCCTCCCGTAAATTAGTAGAACTTTTAGACGAAGAAGGAGAAGTAGCTGTCTTACATGGTGTACCGGAAAACACAGCTCATTATCGTCGCTATGATGCTCATATGGATGTCTTCGATGAATATGAAGATATCGAGGTAGTAGCAGAGGCCTTTACCTATGATGATGTAGAGACAGCTCAGGAAGAGGCCAGTAGAATCTTATCTGCTAACCCTGATCTTGATGGCTTCATACCTGTCGATGCTGCCGGACCTATCGGAATAGGCAACTCCCTTTTAGAAGCAGGCATGGAAGATCAGGTAGAAGTAGTGGGTATTGATGATCTACCTAGAACTCAGGAGTTAGTAGAGATGGGAGTTATAGAAGAATCCTATGTCTTGCCTCCACGCATAATTGGCCAGTGGATAACAACCAGTCTTTTAGCCAGAAATTTAGGTCAGGAAATGCCAACCGAGGTTGATGTGGGATATAGAGTGTTGACAGAAGAAACCCTGGAAGATCCTGACTTTGAAGGATTTTAATCCTCATTTATAATTTGTAAATTGAGCTCATGGGGGAGGATAATTTTTTAAGTCCACCTCCCCCTTTTTCTTTTGTTTTTATTAAAAGGAGCTGCCAAATCGAGCTTTATGATAATACTATCAGTTGAAAAATAACTATCAAAAAGGAGAGAGTTCTTATATGAGTGTTTTAGCAGTAAAAAATATAACCAAGACCTTTCCAGGGGTTAAAGCACTGGATAGTGTCGATCTGGAGGTGAACAGCGGAGAAATTCATTGTCTGGTGGGGGAAAATGGCGCCGGAAAAAGCACTTTAATAAAAATAATTACCGGTATTTATGAACCAGATACAGGTAGTATCTTATTGGAGGGTAACGAAAAAAAGGGTAAAGATCTCCATGAAAGCGGCGAAGTTGCCTATGTGCCGCAGGAGATAAATGTTTTTGAGGAACTCTCCATTGCCGAGAATCTTTTTGCTCCCTTTGGAGATAACACCAGATTTATTTATAATCGTAAAAGATTTTATGAAAAAGCAGAAGAAATTTTGGCTGAGCTTCATCTTGATGTTGACCCACAGGAAAAGGTGAAAAATATATCTGTGGCTGATAAACAGCTACTGCAGATAGGCAGAGCTTTGTCCCGTGATAATTTTAAAGTTCTAATTCTCGATGAACCCACAGCCTCTCTGGCCGAAGAGGAGGTTGAGAGACTTTTTTCTTTGTTAAGGGAGTTAAAGGATAGAGGGATAGCAATTGTTTTTATCACCCATATCCTAGAAGAGGTTTTGGAGATGGGGGATGAAATAACTGTGCTCCGTAATGGATTTAAGGTTGGTCACTCAGAAGTTTCTGCTATAGATGAGGACTGGATAGTGAAAAAGATGACAGGTAAAGAAATCAAATTTGATAAGGTTTATCGCCCTGAAAAAAGTTCAGGTTCAGTGGTTATGAAGGTCAAAAATTTATCAGGGCCTAAATTCAATAATGTTTCCTTTGAGCTCCGGGAAGGTGAAATATTAGGAATAGCAGGCCTGGTAGGGGCTGGGCGCAGTGAACTTTTGCAAACTATTTTCGGCTATTTACCTGTCCAATCAGGGAGTATTGAGTTTGCAGGCCAGGATTGGAAATTTAATAATCCCAATCATGCTATCTCTCAGGGGTTGATTTATCTGCCAGAGGAGAGGAAAAGTCAGGGGATTATGCCTGACCAGAGCGTTAGAGATAATGTAGGCATATTGCACTCTGATAATATTTCTAAATTGGGGGTAATTAATAATAGCGAGAGCAAAAAATTAACGGATAATGTGATAAAAGAGTATGATGTGAAGACAGCCTCGCAAAGAACAAAAATTAAATTTTTAAGCGGTGGTAACCAGCAGAAAATTCTTATCGGCAGGAGCATGAAGGCCAAACCCAAAGTTCTTTTTTTCGATGAACCCACCAAAGGAATAGATGTAAACGTGAAGGAAGAAATATATTTATTGATGAAAGAGCTGGCAGAAGAAGAACAGGTGGGCATAGTTTTTGTCTCCTCAGAAATGGAGGAAGTTTTAAGATGTTCCAATAGAATTTTAACCCTGCATGAGGGGGAAGTGATTGATGTCTTTACTGAAAATGAGATAGATAAAGAGACTGTCTTAAGTTCTATCATCGGAAGAAAACAAAAAGAAACAAAAGCCCAGGAGGTGGCTGATTAAGATGCGTCTTGCAACAAGAGCCAAAAACTTTTTCACTGATTCTCAAATAGCAAATATTTTAATCATATTTATCTTGGTATTTATTGGTTCGGCTGTAGTCTCTGAAAATTTTCTTACTTCCTATAATATTTCCACCATGATCTTCAACCTGTCTATGGTGGGAATGGTCTCCTTGGCACAGGGTACGCTATTATTACAGGGAGATATCGATATCTCTCTTGGATCTATCGCTGGCTTAAGCGCTGTGATTACAGCTACTTTAATGATGGTTAATGAAATGAATCCTATCCTGGCCATTATAATTGGAGTATTATTTGGTGCTTTAATGGGGATGATAAACGGGGGACTTATAACTCGCTTTAATCTTAATCCTATTGTGTTAACCATTGGAGCAATGTATGCCTACGACGGATTTAACTTAGTCTACACAGAGGGGCGCAATATTACTGGTTTTCCTCTTTATATCACCAGATTAGGTGGAGGAAGCCTCTGGGGGATTCCCATACCGGCCTTCTTTTTACTGGGAATATTTATTTTATATTATTTTCTCACTCAAAAAACTGTTTACGGCAGAAAGATTTACGCCTTAGGAAATAACCGCGAGGCTGCTAGAATAGTTGGAATTAAAGTAGATAGACTTAGAGTTATCGGTTATTCTTTAGCCGGAGCAGTATCAGGTTTAGCCGGTATTTTGATGGCCTTCCGCATGGCTGCTGCTCAGTCCACCATAGGAGCTGAGTGGTTGTTACCCTCAATAGCGGCCCCGGTAATCGGTGGAATTGCCATCAAAGGAGGTATTGGCTCTATTGCTGGAGCCCTGATCGGTGCGGCTTTAATGACGGTAATTGGCAATATAATTGTGCTGGCAGGAGTGGCAGCTTACTGGCAGCAGGCAGTGAATGGTACAATTATTATCTTAGCCGTTGTAGTTGATTCTATCGCTAAAAATTATGGTCAACAATAAGTATTAAAGGTAATAGAGGTAAAGGAGGTCGGTCTAGTATTAGAAGATTAAGTAATATATTCGCTAGCGATGATAAAACTGTGATTGTGGCCCTGGATCATGGCCTGATTTTTGATGTCTTGCCGGACTTTGCTCCAGCCCGCCAGATTATTGAAAAAGTAATTGCCGGTGGGGCTGATGCTGTTATGACCACCTATGGATTGGCAAAAAAATATGAGAGCCTGTTAAGTGAAGTAGGATTAATTATCAGGATAGATGGAGGAAATACTGAATTAACGGAAATTAAAGGAGGAGACCTTCTCTACACTGTAGAGGACTGTCTTAAATTAGGAGCCGATGGGATAGTCTGTATGGGCTTTCCTGGCGCTCAAGAGGAAAAGCGGACCTTAAAAAATATTTCTCAGCTCGTCTCTCGCTGTCAGGACTGGAATATTCCCTTGATAACAGAGATGTTACCCGCGGGATTTAGCCAGGAGATGGAATTTAACAATAAAAATATTGGTGCTTCCGTTCGGATGGGAGGAGAGCTGGGAGCTGATGTTATCAAAACCGCCTATACTGGGGATAAAGAAGGTTTTGCTGATATTATAGCAGGCAGTCTCGCCCCGGTAATAATTCTGGGGGGTAGCAAAAGTGATAGCCCACAGGCAGTTTTAGAGGAAGTTGCTGCAGCTATGGAAGCTGGCGCCAGTGGAGTTGCAATGGGTCGAAATGTCTGGAAAAGCGATCATCCAGATAAAATGACAGCGGCTTTAGTTGATATCATTCATCATGAAAAAGAGTTAGAGGAAGTTCTTAATTCTACTGTTATCCTCAATAATTAGCGTATCGTAAAATTGCTGGTAGTTTTAGCGAAACTTAGAAACCAGGGAGGATTGTTACTATGCTTGAGAAAAATGATTTTTCACCTCCTTTCTTTAATATTGGTGGCAAAGCTTATAAATATGGCCAGGATATCTTGGAAATTGCCCAGAGAGCTGAAGAACTATCGCAAAAATATCAGGTTGATATTGTTCTTTCTCCGCAACCAACTGATATTCGCTTGCTCAGGGATAAAACAGAAGTGTTGAAGATTTTTGCCCAACATATAGATCCCATTACAGCCGGGAGAGGCCATGGCTCTATTCTGCCAGAAGCAGTTAAAGATGCTGGAGCCGATGGAGTCGTCTTAAATCATGCTGAGGACCCCAGTACAATTTTTGCCCTGCATGAGAATATTAAGCGGGCGCAAAAACTCGGGCTTCTTACAATAGTCTGTGTCGATAGTGTATCTGAAGCAGCGGCTGTAGCAGAGTTTTCTCCAGATATTATTATGCCTGAACCTGCTGAACTAATCGGCACTAAAACTCCTGGTAATAAGGAATATATTAAAAGGGCAGTAGAAGCTATTAAAAAAGTAAACGAAGAAATTTTAGTTCAATATGGAGCTGGCATCAGCAACGGCGAGGATGTCTTTGCTCCTATAGAAGCAGGAGCTGAAGGTGTAGGAGCTTCTAGCGGTATAATGGAAGCTGAAGACCCTCTGGAAAAACTAGCAGAATTAATACAGGCAACTCAAAGGGCCTGGGCGGCTAAGAGTTAAACTAGTCGCCAATAATTCGCTATTTTCGCTATTATTGTCGTTATTTTAATATATAGGAGGGAGATGAAAATGAAATTAGCAATTGGTTGCGATAAAAATGCTGTTGACCTAAAGGAAAAAATAATAAATTTTTTACAGGAAGAAAAAAACATAACAGTGGAGGATGTAGGGGTTTCTGACAGTGAGGATGATACCTATTACCCTGAGGTAGCCAAACGAGTGGTAGATAAAATTAGAAACAATGATGATATAGAACAGGGTATACTTATCTGTGGTACAGGGATTGGCATGGCCTTAACAGCCAATAAATTTGCCGGTATTTATGCCGCCAAGTGTCATGACATATATTCAGCTGAGAGAGCTAAAAAAAGCAATGATACCAATGTTTTAACTATGGGAGCTCAGGTGATAAATTATAAATTGGCAATAAAATTAGTCGATATCTGGGTAGAATCTGAATTTTCAGGAGGACGTTCGGCCCCTAAGGTAGAATTAATAAGAGAATATGAAGCCGCGGAACAGGCTGGCTAATCTTTTAATAACATATATTTGTCTATAAAAATAAGAGGTGAGGTGATGCAAAATTATTACTACAGCTACCATTAAAAAAGCAATGAAAAATATCAAAGAAAATTTAGAGGAAAAAAAAGAATATCTTAATAAACTGGACTCTGAAATCGGTGACTCCGATCATGGCAGAGGTATTGCTAAAGCCTTCAAGGGAGCCTATGAAGCAGTAGCTGAAACTGAAGAGGAGGATATCGGCCAGATATTAAAGCTGGCTGCCCGCTCTATAATAGCTTCAGCCGGTGGAGCCTCGGGAGCACTTTATGGCTCTGGTTTCCTGGAAGCAGCTAAAAAAGCAAAAGGGAAAAAAGAATTAAACCATGAAGATATTGCCAGCATACTTACGGCTATGAAAGAGGGCATAATGGATAGAGGAGGAGCAGAATTAGGAGATAAAACCATGGTCGATACTATCTCCCCTGCTGCAGCAGCCTATAATGAAACTGCAGATATTATTGAAGGGGTAAATAAAAGCCTTGAGGCGGCTGCTGAGGGCAGAGATTCTACCGAAGAAATGGTCTCTAAAACAGGTCGTTCCAGCAGATTAGGGGAGAGAAGCAAAGGTCATATTGACCCTGGAGCAGCTTCCATGTATCTGGTCCTGGAAGGGCTTTTGACTGCCCTGGCTGAAGATTATCAGGAATAAGGTTTGTGTGCGACCCTTAAAAAACTAAAGGAGATATTCTGTCCCTGGGGCAGAATATCTCCTTAACCTAACGGCCTGGAATTGACTTGCCGTTGATTATGATTATTGCTCGTTCTTTATTCTAAAAGA
>PWEJ01000060.1 GCA_003553485.1 Halanaerobiaceae bacterium
CCTGAAGATATCTGTCGGTGTTTTAGCTCCCTACCAGAAAAGGGCGTTGAGACAAATTATTATCGAAATTTAACGATTAGAGACTGGGGGCAAGATATAATTGCCAGAGCTAAGTCGGGGTTGCAAAACCCAGAAAATATAGTTAGGCTTGAGCAGCTAGAAGATTATCTGATTGATAATTTACCCATTAGGAAGAATTTTTCTGGTAAAGATATAAATTATAATAATTTAATTTATGCTGATATAAAGCCTAACCTAGGAAGTGATTTTAATTGTTAAATGCTAATTATCCTAAATATACTCGCCAGGTGCAGGAAAATTTCAAAAAAATTATCAGCCAGGATATCGAGGGTTATGAAAAAGAATTTCGCACCGAACTATGGTCTAAATTGAGAAAAAGCAGTGCCAGTTATCAGGGTGAACCAGTACCTTTCTTATATAATCCCTTTTTAATTAGTTTAAATGACTGGTTTTATCTGCAAGAGATGATGGATAAGTTTACTAATATTTTAGAAAAGGTTATTGATAATTATCTGACAAGCAAAAAGTTTCGTAGCTACTTCCCCTTTGATTCTCAATTGGAGCAATATATTCTCATCGACCCTGGTTATGAAAGTTATTATCCAATTGCTCGTTTTGATCTGTTCTGGCAGGGCTCGGGGCAGGTAAAATTTTGTGAGATTAATACCGATGGAACCTCGGCAATGAATGAAGTTAGAGTGATCCAGGAGCTTGTTAATCAGGGGAAAGCTGTCAAAAAGTTAAAGAAAAAGCTGGACTTATCTCTGGCAGGTTTTGAACTATTTAATAGTTGGTTGGATAAAATGCTAGCTATCTATCGAGAATTTATCGGCAAGAAAAAGGTTAATCCTACAGTAGCAATTATGGATTTTAAAGGGGAAGGTGTTGTTAGCGAGTTTAAAGAATTTCAAAATTATCTGTCCAAAAGAGGAATAAAATCATTTATAGCTGATCCTAGAGAGCTTGATTTTAAACAGGATAAATTATTTTATCAAGGAGAAAAAATAGATTTGATATACAGAAGAGCTACCACCCAAAGACTTTTTGCAGAGAGAGAGCAAATCAAAGATCTATTAGAGGCCTATCGAGCAGGGGCAGTATGTCTTTGTGGTAGTTTTCGCTCGCAAATTATTCATAATAAAGCTTTATTTGAGATTTTGACTGATCCTGCCAAAATTAATTTTTTAGCTGAAGAGGAAATCACTTTTTTACAGGATCATATTCCAGAGACTAATCATTTAACAGCTGATGGACAAACTTTGAATGAGCTTGTGAAGAGACAGGAGGAATTAATAATTAAACCCTGTGATCTTAATGCCTGTAAGGGAGTGGAGGTTGGCAGAGGAAAAAGCAGGGAAGAATGGGTGAATAAGCTAGAAGAGAATAAGGATGAAAATTATTTATATCAAAAATACTGCTCACCTCCACAACTGGAGATGTTTTTAACTTCTCTATCAGAGGACGGATTTCGATTTGCTGATTTTAATTATATCATTGGTCTCTTTCTTTATGACGGTAAACTTCAGGGCATTTATAATAGAGCTGGCAGACGGGATATTATTGGGGCAGCTGCTGAATGTTATACTACCCCGGTTTATATTGCTGGTGCTGAAAATATATTAAAAGAAGAACTTAAAGATACAGAGGTGATATTATATGAGTGATGTTGACAAGATATGCAGGCATATTTATTTATCAGGCCGAGTTCAGGGAGTGGGATTTCGGGCTTTTGTGAGAAAGAATGCCAGGCTATTAGATCTGGAAGGATGGGTTAAGAACCTACCTGATGGTAGAGTTGAGGCAATTGTTGCTGGACCAGAGAAAAAGGTTGAGAAGCTTATTGATTTAATGAGAGATGGTCCTGACCTAGCTAGAGTTAGCGATATTGAAATCACTACTATGGAGGTCTGTAACCCCGGTAAACCCTTTGCTATAAAGTATTAAGGAGGTTGATTTCTGTGAAAGAAGCCTTATTATGTGTTGATTTACAGAATGATTTTTATGAGTATGGAGCTCTGCCCGTTGAAGGAGCCAGTGAGATTAATGAAAAGATCAATCAACTGTTGAAGAATAATAGATATGTAACTGTGGTAGCTTCACAGGATTGGCACCCTCAAAATCATTTAAGTTTCGCTAGCAACCACAGGGAAGACCCCTTTACCCCTTATGAAGGTGAGAAAAAGGGCTTAGGCCCTTTACTCTGGCCTGATCACTGTGTGCAAAACTCCTTTGGGGCTGATTTTCATCCAGATATTTATACAGAGAAATTTGATTTGATTATTAGAAAAGGACAGCTTACAGAAGTTGATAGTTATTCGGCCTTCCATGACAATGATGGCCGAGATTTAGGACTGGCAGAATATTTAAAGGCTTTGGCTGTAGAAAAAATTGTTGTAGTGGGGTTAGCTTTAGATGTTTGCGTTTATTACACAGTCTTAGATGCCTTAAAACATGGTTTTAGCGTGGAGCTAATTAGAGAGGCTAGCAAGGGAGTTGAAGCTCAGCCAGGTGATGTTGATAGAGCCTGTCAAGACATGAAAGACAAAGGTGCAATTATTATCTGATAGAAATTGATAAGGAGAGATTTGCTTGAGCAATTATAATATTATTATAACGACTACTTTTGGGGTGGAAGCAGTAGCCAAACATGAGCTAAGAAAGTTAAATTATGACATAAAGAATGTTGAAAATGGTAAAATTGAAATTCAAGGAACGGCTGAAGACCTGGCGCTGTGCAATTTAAAATTAAGGACAGCAGAAAGGGTTTATTTAAAATTAAAGGAGTTTACTGCGACAGATTTTGATGAACTCTATGATAAAGTGTCAGAGATAGCCTGGGGAGATATAATTCCCTATAGAGGACAGTTCCCGGTACGGGGCAAGTCAACGCGTTCTCAACTTCACAGTGTACCTGCCTGTCAGTCAATTATAAAAAAAGCAGTTGTGGACAGTCTGCAAAACAAATATGGAGCAGGCAGATTGCCTGAAGATGGCTCTAATTACCCTATATTTTTTTCCTTCATTGATGATAAAATAACTCTCTCTTTGGATAGTAGTGGAGATGGTCTGCACAAGAGAGGTTATCGTCTGGATAGCGGCAAAGCTCCCCTGCAGGAAACAACAGCAGCGGCTATGGTGCTTTTAAGCCGGTGGGACCGAGATAGAATTCTAGTTGACCCCTTTTGTGGTTCAGGGACTATATTGATTGAAGCAGCTCTTTTAGCTCAAAAAAGGGCTCCTGGTTTGCAAAGATCTTTTGCAGGGGAAAACTGGTTTTTTCTGGATCCTCGAGCCTGGGGGAAGGCCCGGACAAAAGCTGAAGAATCTAGCTGGGAAGAAGCTGAGCCTCGCTTGATTGCTGGTTATGATATAGATGAAAGGGTTATTAGTATGGCCAGGCGTAACGCGGAAAGAGCAGGAGTAGATGATCTAATTCACTTTCAACAGCAACCCTTTGCTGAATTTTCTACCAGCCGTAAATATGGCTATATTATTACAAATCCTCCCTATGGTGAAAGGCTCAAAAACTCTGAATTAGAGGAACTTTATAGCAAAATGGGAGCTGAATTTAACTCCTTGTCTACCTGGTCCTATTATATACTATCAGCTGATAAAGATTTTGAAGATAAGTTTGGGAATAAAGCTAGCAAAAGACGTAAACTTTATAATGGAGGTCTGGAATGTCAATTTTATCAGTATTTTGGCCCCTGGCCCCCGACGGATAGTGATAATGATGAGTAGTAAAATCGATTTTACAGAATACTTTCCTTACCTGGCTGGAATTACATTCAGCGTAGTTTTTGGTTTTTCTTTTCTTTTTTCTCAGGAAGCATTACAATTTTTAGATCCCTTTCAATTGTTAGGATTTAGATTCTTACTGGCCGCAATTTTTATGACATCTTTAAAATGGATAGGCTTTATTGAGACTAATATCTTTAAAAAGCCACTGTTACCACTTCTTTTAGTCTCCCTATTTCAGCCAGGCATCTATTTTCCTATGGAAATTTTAGGTATTGAGCGCACCACTTCCTCTCAAGCGGGATTGATGATTTCTTTAATACCTGTGAGTGTGGCCCTTTTAGCGGCTATTTTTCTAAAGGAGAAACCAAGTAAGTTGCAATTAACTTTTATCTTACTTTCTGTTTTAGGAGTAGGTATAGTTGTATCTTTTCAGGGAGAATTAGCTTCAGATGCCCACTATTTAGGTTTAGTTTTGCTGTTAGGCGCAGTGATTGCGGCCGGTTTTTATAATATTATTTCTCGCTATATATCCGTTGATTTTACACCGGTGGAAATAACTTTTTCTATGTGTTACTTTGGGGCAATTCAGTTTAACTTAATAGGTTATTTTAATTATTCAGGTTCAGCTGGAGAATATCTGGCAGATATTGTTGCCCTGGAGCCACTGCTTGCAGTAGTTTATCTGGGAATATTATCATCAGTGGTAGCTTTTTTCATGATGAACTATTCCCTATCTAAACTGCCTGCTTCCCAGGCAGCAGTTTTTGCTAACTTAACTACAGTAGTATCTATATTAGCCGGTGTCTTTTTAGCTAATGAACCTTTTTATCCCATGCAGGTGGTGGGAGCAGCTTTAATAATTTTTGGAGTCTGGGGAACAAACTATTTTGGCAGCCGGAAAAAGGTAGCGCAAAAATCAGTTGTTAATACTCAGGAAAGTGAGGTTTAATAGATATGGATAGGGTAATGATTAGAGGAATAACTGGAAAAATGGGTCAGGAAACTGCTAGAACTGTAATAAATATGCCGAATTTCAAGCTGGTTGCCGGTTTAGCCAGTGAGGAAAGGGAGGAAAGTTTAGCTGATATTTTACAGGAAGATAAAGCTCCAGATATCAGAGTTGCTACTGATATGACCAGGGTAGTTGAAGAAAAAAAGCCAGATATTATGATTGATTTTACTGGACCAGAAAAATTATTTTCAGCTTTAAAACAGGCCTTAAATCTAAATTTAGATTTAATAGTGGGCAGCACCGGGTTATCTGTACAAGAAAAAAAAGCGTTAAAAACGTTGACCAAGGAAAAAGGCTCGGCCCTCTTTATAATTCCCAACTTTGCTATTGGAGCTGTATTAATGATGAAATTTGCTAAAGAAGCTAGCAAATATTTATCCCGGGCCGAAATAATTGAAGCTCATGGTGAGGCTAAAGCTGATGCTCCATCAGGAACTTCTTTAGCTACTGCTGAAGGCATGAAAGGTAGTGAGGGTTATTCTAAAGAAGAGGATCTCACCTTAACTTTACCAGGAGTTAGAGGAGGAAGAAAAGAAGGGGTCAATATTCATTCTATTAGACTTCCAGGCGTTGTAGCCCGCCAGGAAGTTATTTTTGGAGCTGAGGGACAGACTTTGACAATAACTCATAACTCTCTTTCCAGAAAATCTTTTATGCCCGGGGTAGAGCTAGCTTTAGAAAAAATCACAGAAAGACGAGGGTTTGTAACAAGTCTAGAAGAACTATTAGGAGAGTGATCTTAGTATGGGATATAAAATGGCAATATTGGGTGCTACTGGACTAGTAGGCAGAGAAATGATAAGTATTTTAGAGGAAAAAGATATTCCCATTGATAATCTCAACCTTTATGCCAGCGATAAATCTCAGGGTAAGAGTATTAATTTCAAAGGAGAAGAACTAACTGTAAATAAACTAGAACCAGGTGTTATTGCCGACTGTGATATTTATCTCTCTAGCCTCCCTGGTGGAGTAAGTGAGAGAGTCTTGCCTGAAATTGCTGCTAAGGGTAAGAGGATTATTATTGATAATAGCAGTGCTTTTAGAATGAAGAGTAATATACCATTGATTGTACCTGAAATAAATGGAGAGTTAGCAAAGGATTATCAGGGGATTATAGCTAATCCTAACTGTTCTACAATCCAACTGGTTATGGTGTTACATCCTTTAGTTGAAAACTTTACTCTTAAAGAAATTACAGTTACCACTTTGCAATCTGTTTCAGGAAGTGGACAACAGGCGCTCAAAGCTTTAATCACTGAAAGCAACGAGTATTTAAACAATAAGGAAAGAAAGACCGAACATTATGCTCACCCCATAGCCTTTAACCTCTTGCCAGCTATAGATTATTTCCATGATAATAATTATAGTAACGAAGAGATGAAGATGGTAAGGGAGACAAGAAAAATTTTGGATTTACCAGGTTTGTCGATTAATCCTACCTGTATAAGGGTACCAGTGGAGTTTGGTCATGCCGAAGTTTGTCAGGTGAAGATAGACCAAGAAGTTAATCTTTCCAGGATAAAAGAGATTTTGGCAAATCAAACAAAACTAAAAATTGTTGATAACCCCCAGGAAGATATTTATCCTATGCCTATTGATATATTAGAAGATGATAGTGTTTTAATCGGTCGTTTGCGAAAGGATCTTAATAGTGATTATAAATTTAACTTTTACTGTGTAGCTAATAATATCCGCAAAGGAGCAGCTTTAAATGCAGTACAAATTGCTGAAAAAATAATGCAGGTGAAGCTTAAATGAGAATCAGGTTGCAAAAATTTGGTGGTACGGCCTTAGCCAATGAGGAAAAGCGCCAGCAAGCAGCTGAAAAAGTGATTACAACCAGGAAAGATGGTTATTATCCGGTGGTGGTTGTTTCAGCCATGGGAAGAAGAGGTCAGGCCTATGCTACTGATACTCTGTTAGACCTCATCAAAAACGATAAAATTTCATTGACTGCCAGAAACAAAGATTTGCTTTTATCCTGTGGGGAAATTGTTTCAGCGGTGGTTATGGCGGCAGAGTTAACAGAAAAAGGTCAGCAAGCGATAGCCCTGACCGGAGCCCAGGCTGGTATTATAACTGATGATAATTTTGGTTCAGCTGTGGTTAAAAGGGTCGATACTAGAAAGATAATGGCTCTACTAAAAGAAGGCAAAATACCTGTTATAGCTGGATTTCAGGGTATCACTGTTGGCGGTGAAATAACTACATTAGGAAGAGGAGGCAGTGATACCACAGCAGCGGTGTTGGCCTATGCTTTGAAAGCTGAAAAAATTGAAATTTATACAGATGTGCCAGGTATCTTTACCACTGATCCAGATAAATATGCTGAGGCCAGCAAAATCACCGAATTAACTCATCAAGAAATATGCGAATTGTCTCATCTAGGAGCAAAAATAATTGAACCTAAGGCGGCAGAGATAGCTAGAGAGGTTGAGCTCCCCATCGAAGTCAAATACAATGGAAAGGATGGGGAAGATGGAGAAGAGGGAACTTTAATAGATAATGTGGTCCAGATTGACCATGATAGGACTATAACGGGAGTTGCCACCAGGGATAAAGTAGTCTATGTTGAAATTGATTTTCCAGAATCAAAAAATAATCAGCAGGAATTGGAAATATTTAAGTTGCTGGCAGAAAGAATGATAAGTCTGGATATGATAAATATAAGAACAGATAAAATAACTTTTTTAGTCGATAAGCCGCGCCGGGCAACTGCTGAAAAAGTGCTTAAAAACAACCATTATAATTTTAAAATTTATGATGATTTTTGTAAGGTATCAGTAGTAGGAAGTGGGATGACGGGACAACCAGGAGTTATGGCTAGAGTGGTTGCATGCTTAAAGAATCATGATATCAGAATTTATCAAACGGTGGATTCCCATACCACTATTTCCTGTTTACTTAAGCAAGAACGGCAAAGAGAAGCTATTGCTGTCTTACATGAAGAGTTTAATCTAAAATAGGAGGCATAAAAAATGGCTTATTTTGGTTCTTTATTAACAGCTATGGTAACACCCTTTAAAGAAAATGGCGAAGTCAACTATCAAGAGGCTAAGAAATTAGCAGCTAAACTCATTGATGAGGGCTGCGATGGTTTAGTTATATGTGGTACTACAGGAGAAGTACCTACTCTAAAACAAGAAGAGAAGCTTAAACTTTTAGAAACTATAGTAACTGAGGTAGGTGACAGGGCTAATATTATTGCCGGAACTGGTTCATATAACACCAGTAAAAGTATTGAATTAAGCAAAGAAGCAAGGAAAATAGGTGTAGATGGGATAATGGCTGTTGTGCCCTATTATAATAAGCCTCCCCAAAAATCATTATTGGAGCATTTTTCTACTATTGCTGAAGAATGTAAAATGCCCTTAATGCTTTATAATGTACCCGGTCGGACTTCGAGGAACTTAGAGGTTGATACTGTAGTTAAACTGGCTCAACAGGAAAATATAGTGGCCATTAAAGAAGCCAGCGGGAATTTAGACCAGGTTACAGCTATAGCAGCTAACTGTGGTGATAAAATAGATATTTATAGTGGTGATGATAGCCTGACCCTCCCAATTATGGCTGTTGGCGGCAAAGGAGTGGTTAGCGTTGCTGCTCATTTAGTTGCTGCAAAGATTAGAGAAATGATTGATTATGCAGAAAAAAACAATTTCACTGCAGCAGCTAAACTGAACAGAGAACTTTATCCTATATTTAAAGCTATGTTTATTACTACAAATCCCATTCCAGTAAAAACTGCCCTTAAATTACAGGGATGGCAGGTAGGAGAGTTGCGCCAGCCTCTCTCTGGCTTGACAGATCAAAATTTACAAAAATTTGAGTTGCAATTAAAAGAGCTGGGTATATTATCTTAACTGGTCTGATTTTGCTTAATTAATAATAATGCCCTAAAAACTTTTAACTAACCACCGTCAGAGGTAAAATAAAATTCGACAATTAGGACCTCTGGCGGTTTATTTAATGTTCACTTGTATTTTTTTCTATTAAAGGTTATAATGTTTACAATGGATTGAAATGTGCGGGTAAGTACTTCTAATCTTATTATAATTACATTTGACTTGAAAGTGCAGGTGCTGTTGTTAGTTGTAATCTTTAGCTAAGAAAATATTTTTGTCAATTATTGTGGAGGTGTTTTTTTTTATTTATGTCTCAAAAAAATAATATAGAAAGTGTTAAGATGGTTCCCTTAGGTGGGGTGGGCCAAATTGGAAAAAACATGATGGTGTTAGAATATGGCTCAGAGATGCTGATTATCGATTCAGGAGTTATGTTTCCTGAAGATGACCAATTGGGGATTGATTTAGTTATTCCAGATTTCCAATATGTTAAGGAGAATCGAGACAAGATTAAAGGTATAGTTTTAACTCATGGTCATCTTGATCATATTGGCGCTATTCCTTATCTGCTCAAAGAGATTAATGTGCCTATATACGGCACTAAATTGACCCTGGGGCTTTTGGAGGGCTCCTTAAAGGAACATCGCCTGTTAAAAAGAAGCAGACTAAAGGTTGTAAATGCTGGTGGTTCTGTACAAGTTGGTCAATTTAAAGTAGATTATATCAGAGTAAATCATAGTATAGCTGATACTTGCGCTTTAGCAATCCATACTCCTTTAGGCCCTATAGTATACGCCAGTGACTTTAAGTTCGACCAAACTCCTATAGAAGGAGGAGTGGCAGACTTTCATAAACTGGCTGAGCTAGGAAATTCTGATCCTGGAGTTTTAGCCCTTTTTTCTGATAGTACTAATGTAGAAAGAAAGGGCTTTACCATGTCAGAAAAGGTAGTAGGGGAAGCAATTGACGATATCTTTTATGGAGCTCAGGAAAGAATTATCATAGCCACTTTTGCTTCCAATATTCATAGAATACAACAAATTATTGATGCAGCTGTAAAATATGATAGAAAAATAGCAATTACTGGTCGTTCAATGTTAAATAATGTTGATATAGCCAGGAAATTAGGTTATCTCGATGTTCCTGATGATTTAATCGTTAATATTAGAGATTGTAGTCAATTGGCTGATAATAAAGTCACCTTATTGACTACAGGCAGTCAGGGGGAACCTATGGCAGCCCTAACAAGAATGGCTAGAGGTGATCATTACCATATCAATATCAAAGAAGGGGATACAGTTGTTTTATCAGCTTCAGCTATTCCTGGTAATGAAAAATTTGTAGGTCAGACTATCAATCAGTTATTCCGCCGGGGAGCTAAAGTTATCTATGAAGAAGTATCAGGAGTGCATGTTTCCGGTCATGCCAGTCAGGAAGAATTAAAGTTGATGTTAAATTTAACTCGCCCTAAATTCTTTGTTCCTACGCACGGCGAATACCGGCATATGTATCAACATGCTGATTTAGCAGAAGAAGTTGGGGTACCTAAGGATAGTATTCATATTGCTGATTTAGGAGATGTGATTGAGTTTAACCAGGATGAGGTTAAAAAAATAGACAGTGTTCCTGCAGGAGATGTTTTAGTAGACGGACTTGGGATCGGTGATGTAGGCAATATTGTTCTTCGGGATAGGAAGACCTTATCTGAAGATGGAATAATTATAGTGGTGGTTACCATTGACCATAATGGCAAATTATTATCTGGGCCAGATATTATAACCAGAGGATTTGTCTATATTAGAGAATCAGAAGAATTGTTAGAAGATGCAACAGAAAGAGTAGAAGAGGCACTTAAAGAGTGTGAAGAAAAACAAATAACAGAATGGAATGTCTTAAAATCAACTGTAAAGGATTCTTTGAAAAATTATATCTATCAAAAAATCAAACGAAGTCCTATGATTTTACCGGTGATTATGCAGGTCTGAAATATATCAATGCGGGGAAGGCATCTAAAGTTGCCTTCCTCGCCTAATGTTTAGGAGTAAAATAATAGTAGTTAGTTCTACAAATTTGCTCGTTTGAAAGTTTTGACTGTTGTTCAGGAGTGATGTAAAATGTGGAAAGATTTTTTCTCTTTTGATGCTAGAAAAAAAGAAGTTATAGGAATAATTTTAGTCGTTTGGGGTGTTTTTAGTGCTCTAGCACTTTATGGAGGAGCGGTAGGTTGGGCAGGGAAAATATTAGCCGATTTTTATCTCTTCTTTTTTGGTCAGTTGGCCTTCTTTATCCCTTTTTGTTTTGCCTATGCCGGAATTAAATTTATAATTGGGGATTTAGTTACTGGCAAAGAAAGGTTAGGTGGATTTATATTATTATTTTTCTCCCTGCTTTCTTTGTATCATATTTCTTATGAGTTCACCAGCCCTTTAGAAAAGGGGCTTTTAGGAGAGGGAGGCGGACTTATTGGCGGACTTTTTTCTTATCTACTGCAAAATATCTTTGGGGTAACTGGGTCTCAGATTATACTCTTTGCCCTGGCTTTAATCGGTATTCTCTTCTTTTTAGATATATTATTGAAGGAAGTTTTCCTGGGTATAACAGCAAAGAGCAAAAATATTTATCATCAGAGCAAAGAATTTTTAAGTAACCTGAGAAGATTTAATCCTGTAAAGATAGTTGCTATTTTTGCTAAAATAAAAAATATATTAGGAAAAAAATCAACAGGAGAAAAGAAAAATTCTCATCAGCCTCCAGCTGATACCTCTAATAGTTCTATAACCTTAGATAAGGACTTGCCAGCTAAGGAACTTCCCAAAATGGAACCCCAAGAAGATGAAGATGATAATTTTCAAGAAAATGTTAATTCCAGTCCAATAGATAATTTTACCGAGGTAACGGAAGATAAGACCGAGGAGGAGATCTCTAATATCAACCCAGGCGATAGAGAATCAGATTATACCCTTCCAGGGACTGGCCTGTTAAAAAAGAATAAACAAAGAGAAGGTGCTGGCAAAAATCAAAGTAAACAGTTAGAGGATACTTTGAAAAATTTTGGAGTGAAGGCTAAGGTCGTTAATGTTAGTCAGGGGCCAACCATAACCCGTTATGAAGTAGAGCCAGAAACAGGCGTAAAGGTTAGCAAAGTGGCAAATTTATCTGATGACATTGCCCTGGCCCTTGCCGCACAGGATGTCAGGATTGAAGCTCCAGTGCCCGGGAAGCCTGTGATTGGGATTGAAATTCCAAATCAAGGTCCCTCCCTGGTTAGATTTAGGGAGATTGTTGCCAGTGAAGAGTTTAAAAATAGCAGCAAAAAGATTCCCCTGGCCTTAGGATATTCTATTGATGGAAAGCCAGTAATTGCTGATCTGGCAACTATGCCTCACCTTTTAATTGCGGGAGCAACGGGTTCAGGAAAAAGTGTATGCATAAATAGTATTATTGCTAGTTTTTTGTATCGTTTTACTCCAGAACAGATTAAATTACTTCTGATTGACCCTAAAAAAGTGGAAATGGTTAATTTTAAAGGTTTACCTCACCTCTTTACTCCTTTAGTTACAGATAGCAAAAAGGCGGCTGGAACTTTAAAACTCATAGTCGAAGAAATGGAAAAGAGATATGAGCTTTTTGCAGAAACTGGCACCAGAGATATTTATTCTTATAATAATAAGGCTGAAGATCCTTTGCCTTATATAGCAGTTATTATTGATGAACTTTCTGATTTAATGATGGTAGCTGCCAGTGATGTTGAAGATGCAATTTGTCGATTGGCTCAAATGTCGAGAGCAGCAGGTATACATCTAGTTATTGCTACTCAGCGGCCTTCAGTGGATGTAATTACTGGTTTGATTAAGGCCAATATTCCTAGCAGAATAGCTTTTGCAGTCTCTTCTAATACTGATTCTAGAACTATCCTCGATACTAAGGGAGCAGAAAAATTACTGGGAGATGGGGATATGCTTTTTTACCCAGTGGGTGCAAAAAAACCTCATAGAATGCAGGGAGCTTATATTGATAATAAAGAGATCAAAAATATAGTTAACTTTGTTAAAGAACAATCAGATCCTGATTTTGCTTTAGAGGAGCAGGAATTGGCTGAAATAGATCTGGAAATTGATGATGATAAAGATGAACTATTGGAAGATGCTATTAAACTGGTAGTTGAATATCGCGCTTCTATTTCTATGTTACAGCGAAAACTTCATATTGGTCACTCAAGAGCGGCTAGACTGATTGATAACATGGAAGAGATGGGGATTGTAGGCCCTTATGCTGGCAGTAAACCCCGGGAAGTATTGATTAGCGAAGATGAATTAGAGGAATATTTAGATTAATTTTTACTAATATAAAAAGATTAAAGGCTAGAAAAAGAGGAATTTCTCAATATTTCTAGAATTATTTAAAAAGGATAAGTAGATTTAATAGCAAGCAAAAACCTTTTTAGCTGGTGGTAGAGCAGTCAAAATAATAATTCAAAGTAGGTTTTATAAATGGTAACTCTATATTTAGAGTATAAAATTATTAAGAATCGTCCCGGTCTTCTAGGGGATTTAGCTTCAATTCTGGGATTAATGCAGATTAACATAAAAACAGTGGCCAGCATTGAAGATATTTATCGGGGCTTTTTATTGGAATTTTATTCTCCAGAAAGCAAAAAGAGGTTATTAGATGCCTTTAGTGCTGTAGAAGAACTAAAAATAACTGCTCTTCGTCCCCCTAATTTAGAAGATTTACTGGCTTTAAAACATGGTAAAAAGGTTTCTCTCCGTTTGCAAGAGGGAATCTATGTTTTTCCCCGTCATGAGCTGGAAATGTTGATTGATTTTATGAGCAATTACCTAAAACAGAATCATAATGTACTTATTGGAATTAAAGGTGGACCTAGAAGTGGAAAGACAGAGACTGCTATTGCTGCAGCAGTGCATGCTAATAAACAATGGCGACTTTTATCCACAACATTATTGAGAAAGACAACTGTAATGGAGTTGTCGGAGAAGGAATTAGATAGCGATACTGTCTATATAATAGATGCTATAAGCTCCTTTCACCGAGCTCCAGCTCGTCATGTGAGATTAATGCGTGATTTTGTAACTTATAATTATCCTCGCATAATAGAACATCCAGAAATAGCAATCCAGGAAACTACTTTACAGCCAGAGGATTTTAATATTATGATAGAACTTCGTCGTCAGAAAGAAGATGAGGACCCTAAAGATTCTAATTTAGACCAGTATATTAGTAATTTTACCAGTTTTGAATAGGGCGATTTCATTTTGGGAAAGGAGGTCTTATATTGTCTGCAGGAGAAAAAATTAGAGAAAAAAGAAAAGAAGAAGGTATATCTATAGAGCAGGCCCAAAAAGATACTAAGATTCGCAAAAAATATTTATTAGCCATAGAAAATGATGATTTTAGTCAAATACCTGGCCTGGTTTATGCACGTGCTTTTATAAAAACTTATTCGGCCTATCTAGGTCTTGATCCAGAAGAGACTTTAGAAGAATTTGATAGATGGCGACAATTAGAAGATGTTAAAACTGAGGGGTTGAGCAGAAAAAGAAGAACCCATCGAACAAGAAAAAGCAAAAGCTCATTGACTAAGTTCTTATCAGCTTCCCCTAAAGTAATAGGAGTCATATTAGTATTATTGGTAATAGTTTCAATAGTAGCCTATAATTATGTCTTCTTACCTGGTGAATCTCCAGAAGAAGAACTAGGCAATGGAGAAGTTGAAGAAATGGTGATTCCTCCAGAGGAAGAGGAAGAGGAAGAGGAAGAAGTTAATGATGCAGAAGATGAAGAAAATGGTGAAGAGAGCATAACATCAGATGATTTAGAAGAAGAAAGAGATTTATTCACTGAGATTATCGATCTAGAGCAGGATGAATTACTACTGGATGATGATATAGAAGATACTGAGGGAATAACTCCTGATGCCGAGAATGATATTGAAGATACTGATGATATAGCAGAAGATGATAACGATGTATCTTCTGAGGAACAAGAGGAGGAAGAAGAGGAAGAAGAAATTGATGAAATCATTTTTCGAGTTATAGCCAGTGGCGAAAGCTGGGTTAGGGTTACGGCTGATGGAGACACAATCTTTGAGGGAACTATGGATGATGGAGATACTTTTGAGGCTGAACCAGAAGAAAACCTTGTTTTAAGAATGGGAAATGCAGCAGCAATTACCGTTGAATATAATGATAGTGAAGAAGGTCCCTTTGGTGGTTCTGGAGATGTAGTGGAGGAAGAATTTACATTCTAGTTGCAAATCAGCTAAAAGAAAATATTTAAATTTGAATCATAAAATTGAATCAAAAATAAAAAATTCCCGGTATTACCGGGAATTTTATTTCTAATGGTGGAGGGGAAAGGATTTGAACCTTTGAAGGCATCGCCGGCAGATTTACAGTCTGCTCCCTTTAGCCAGACTCGGGCACCCCTCCATATAAAATGGCACCCTCAAGGGGATTCGAACCCCTGTCGCCAGGATGAAAACCTGGTATCCTAGACCACTAGACGATGAGGGCGCTAAATGGTCGGGCTGCTCGGATTTGAACCGAGGACCCCCTGCTCCCAAAGCAGGTGCGCTACCAAACTGCGCCACAGCCCGTCGCACAAATAATAGTATAATAGAAAATGGCAATTAGGTCAAGGGTTTTTTTGAATTTTTTAGCTAAATTTTTATTTTTACAGAGAGAAAGGGGAGCTACTATGAAAATATTGTTATCCAATGATGACGGTATCTATGCAGAAGGTCTACGAGCACTTGCTAATAGCTTAAAAGCAGCTGGTCATGATATAATAACTGTGGCACCAGCTCAAGAACAGAGTGCAAATGGTCATGCTATCACAATCAGAACACCCCTGAGAGTAACAAAAATCAATAATAATGCTGAACTAGGTCAGGAAGCATATAAAGTTAATGGGACTCCGGCTGATTGTATTAAACTAGCTTTGCAACTATTTGCGGATTTCTCTCCTGATTTAGTTATAACTGGGATAAATCATGGTCAAAATTTAGGTTATGATGTTTTTTATTCAGGGACTGTAGCGGCAGCAACAGAGGGTTATCTACAGGGTTATAACTCTATAGCCTTATCCCTTGCCAAAGGGAAAATGAGAAATTTTTCTTTAGCAGCCAGTCTGGCAGTAAAAATTATAGAGGAAAAAGATAAATTATTTGATGAAAAGACAAAGGGTTCTCTGAATATAAATTTTCCTGATATTGCAAGAGAAGATATTCAAGGTTTAAAAGTTACCCGACTGGCAGAACAGATATATGAAAGATTTATAGAGGAAAGAGTTGATCCAGCTGGTAGAAGTTATTTTTGGTTTGTGGGGAAAAAAAATTCGGGCTTTCCTCTAAATACTGATATAGGCGCTATACAGAATAATTATATTTCTCTTACTCCTTTGAATTGTGATTTAAATGATGATAAAAAAATTAAGGAATTAAACCCCCAGGATCTAATTTAACTTATACTTTTTTAAATTAGAGTTCAATTTCAATGGTGGTTCTAGCACTATGACGGGTGGAAAAACTTGTAGATGAATTATGATAGGCTAAAATAATACTATAGCTTTCCTGAGATTTTAATTCAATACCAGGAAAATCCTCACTGCTGAGAGGTATTTTAGTTTCGAAAACTAATTCATCATTTTCATAATTGGCGGCTGCTTTTTCAGTGTAATCTTCTTCAGTGATTGAGTGTCCTGTAGGTGAGGTCCCGAGATGAGTTTCAAATTTTAGCTCTTCTTCTGTCAAAGCTGCTATATAAATTTTTGCATCTTCCATTCTTAAAGTCGGCTCTAAACCAAAGGCTAGCCAGCCAGAGCCAGGGCTTACCAGACCAATATATAAATATTCATCATCTAATTCCCAATAAAGGCTCATGCCGATATCGGTTTCTTTATAATTACTATACTCTTCAGCAGAGATTATCCCATCTATTTCAGGAGAAGATACTTCTTCAGCCATTAGAGGATAAGCAGCCATAACAAAAACTGTAACAGCACAAATAACTACCAAAATTAAGATTTTTTTATTCATTTTGCCAGCCTCCATATATTATATTTAAAATTCAAAAGCTTTACAATAATAATTCGGGATTAAAGATTAAAATCCTGCTTAAAGGGAGATGAAATTTTGTCAATCAAATTGCCAGAACCTTTATATTTAGCCGAATTGATATCTCGCCCCAATCGCTTTGTGCTTGAATGTTTCTGTGAAGTGACAGAAAAAAAAAGAAGAATATACCTTGCCGATCCAGGCCGGATGCCTAATATTATGGTTGAAGGGCGAAAAATTTTATATCAGCCTGATTTCTCTAATGCTTCTCGTAAAACTGAGGGCAGTGCTGTGTTAGCAAAAATGGGAAATAAGGTATTAGTTTCTCTTAATTCTCATTTAGCTAACAAGGTGGCTGCTTCTGCACTGGAAAGAGGCCTTATTAAGGAGTTGAAGGGCTTTGAAATCAAAAAGAGTGAATACAGCTGGGGTAATTCACGCCTTGATTTTCTTCTTCAGGGAGGTAAAAAGTACTTATTAGAAGTTAAAAGTGTTACTTTAGTTGAAAAAGGACAGGCCTGCTTTCCAGATGCTGTAACCCGGCGGGGAAAAAGACATCTAGAAGAATTAATGGAGTGGCAAAAGAAGAAAGATAATTTAGCCGGTGTTCTATTTTTGATAACTAGAAATGATGCAGAAAAGTTTCGTCCCTGTGAAAATATTGATCCTGAATTTTCTAAAACACTTGCTGAAGCTAGAGAACAGGGAGTAGAAATTATGGTATATGATTGTAAGGTAGACAAAAAGACAATTGAATTAAATAGAGCTATCACCCAAAATTGGTAAAAGAAAATGCGAAAACCTGTTTGCCTTCAGGTGAATGTATGTTATAATAAATTGAAGGAGGTGAACAGGGATGGACATAGAAGAAAAGCTGGCTATTCTGGCAGATTCAGCTAAATACGATGTTTCCTGTTCTTCCAGTGGTAGTAACAGAAAAAATAAAGGAGGAATTGGTAATTCTGCTCCCAGCGGTATATGTCATAGCTGGTCTGATGATGGTAGATGTATTTCATTATTAAAGATTTTGTTTACCAATGAATGTATATATGATTGCGCCTATTGTGTAAATAGGGCCAGTAACGACCGTCCTAGAGCCACTTTCACTCCAGATGAAGTTGCTCGCCTTACCCTTGGTTTCTATAAACGGAATTATATCGAAGGCCTATTTTTAAGTTCAGGAATAAAAAACAGTCCAGATTATACTATGGAGTTGATTTATAAGACGCTTTATTTATTGAGAGAGGAATATAATTTTAATGGTTATATTCATGCTAAGGCTATTCCAGGATCGACTTTACAGTTGGTTAATAAAGTTGGGCTTTTAGCCGATAGAATAAGTGTAAACATTGAATTGCCTTCTCGTACCAGTTTAGATAAACTAGCCCCCCAGAAAAAAGCTGAGGATATTTTAAAGCCTATGAAAAATATTGGCGATAAAATAGTAGCCAGAAAGGAAAATAAGCAGAAGTTTAGAAACACTCCTAAATATGTTCCCGCTGGTCATAGTACTCAGCTAATTGTTGGGGCTACTCCTGAGAATGATAATAAAATAGTCAATTTAGCTGCCAGTTTGTATAATAATTTTAATTTGAAGAGAGTATATTATTCTGCCTTCATGCCAGTAAAAAGTGATGCCAGGCTGCCAGCCTTAAATAAACCTCCTTTGCTGAGAGAGCACCGACTATATCAAGCAGACTGGCTTTTGCGTTTTTATGATTTTTCAGCTCAGGAATTATTTACAGAGGATCAGCCTAATTTAGATTATCGCCTGGATCCTAAATTGAACTGGGCTTTAAATAATTTACATAAATTCCCTATAGAAATCAATAAAGCAAGTTATGAAGAGTTATTACGGGTGCCTGGGATTGGTCCCAGGTCAGCTGGAAGAATTGTTGCGGCTAGAAGAGAAGGAAGTTTAAGCTACTTAAACCTACCAAAAATTGGAATGGTATTAAAAAGGGCTAAATATTTTATTACCTGTCAGGGTAAATATCAAGCTGGTATTCCCTTTCAAGAGGAAATAATAGAAGATAGGGTTATTAAGGAAATGGGCAAAAAGGATTTACATCAAACTTCTTTGTTTTCTTTAGGAGAGTTAGATGATGGATAATTTTATATATGATGGCAGTTTTACTGGTTTTTTAACCCTAATATATCAGGTATTTAAAAAGAAAAATATACCTGCTCAGATTATTAGAGGTAAAGAAGCTCAACTTAATCTAATTTATAATAATATAACTATAAAAAGCGATGAAGAAAAAGCTGATCAAGTAACTGAAGCAATTATTGCAGAAATTTCTCATAAGGCCTATAGAACTTTATATAGGGCTTTTCTTTCTGAAATTGAGGGGGTTGAAAGAGCAGCAATATTTTATCTGCAAAAAGGTTTTAAAAGGGGAAGTAGCTATTTAAATAGTTGGGCAGATGAAGAGGTGGTCTTTATTAATCAGGCTGCCAAAAAGGTTAATCGAGAAGTCCATCGTTTCAAAGGTTTATTGCGTTTTAGAATGCTCCAGGAGAAAATACTTTATGCTCCCTTTAAACCAGATTATAATATCTCTTTCCCAGTTGCTCAGCATTTTAAAAACAGATTGGCAGGAGAACGGTGGGGAATTCATGATAAGAAGAGAAATACTGCTGTAATCTATCAGGAAGATGAGTTATTAATAGTTCCTGGAGAGGAGTTAGCAGAAATTAAGTTTGCTGAAGAAGAAGAGTTATATCAAAGCTTATGGCAGGAATTTTTCAATAATATAAGTATAGAAAAAAGAAAGAACCTAAAATTGCAGAAAAGTTTTATGCCCCAAAAATATTGGGAATATTTAGTAGAGAAAAAATAAAAATGGAGCTGACGACCGGACTTGAACCGGTAACCTGCTCATTACAAGTGAGCTGCTCTACCAATTGAGCTACGTCAGCTTATTTATTGGATATGCGCTTTTAATTCAGCACTTAATATTATAACTGAAATTACTCTTTTGGTCAAGGGGAATAGGCAAATTATTTGCAATTGTTCTAAGCTGTGATATAATTGGAACAGGTGATTAATATGGGTGGTAAATACAAGATCGATAAAATTAAGCAGGAACACACTATTATTGAAGATATTCTGCCTTTACTGGAAGGGGTGGCTTTACATCCTACAGTTAAAAGCATTATTCCTGGTAGAATTAATAGAAGAGGTGGTAGTGGAGTCGAACCACATTTGCAACTTAAATATAACACTTCCAGTGGATTTAAGGTGCTGGCCAAAAACAGCTCTTCAGTACAAGAGGTTTTTATTGTAACTGATAATCCAGGAAAATTAACTGACTGGCTTAAAAGCAAAGATATGGTAAATTGATTTGACAGTTAACAGTTATTGTATTATAATATTTTTGGTATAAATGTTATTATTAATAAAGAACGGGTTGTGGCGCAGCTTGGTAGCGCGCACGCCTGGGGGGCGTGAGGTCCCGGGTTCAAATCCCGGCAACCCGACCATTTTATTTGAATTTTTCATTACCTGGATCGGTTATCCGCCGATCTTTTTTTTAATTTTGTAGCTTTTTAATCAATATGTATTCAATTAAAGGTGATATAATTGCTAATTAAAACTTTTCTTTTAAATTTGGGCTGCCCTAAAAATCAGGTGGATGGTGAGTATTTTGCTGGTTATTTAGAGCAGCTGGATAATATACTGTTAATTAATGAATACCAAAATGCAGATTTAATAATAATAAATACCTGTGGATTTATTGATTCAGCTAAAGAAGAATCTCTTGAGGCAATTTTAGAAGCGGCTGAGCACAAAAAAACTAATACTACAAAAAAGCTAATTGTCACCGGTTGTTTAGCACAGCGTTATCATCAAGAATTAGAAAAAGAGATACCGGAGATTGATGGTATCTTTGGGATTGGAGAACATGAAAAAATCATTGATCTTATTGAAGAGGTCAATAAAGGGAAAAGAAAAATAAACATAACTGAACCAGGTCATTTTTTGAATAAATCTATTCCTAGAAAAGAAAATGATAGCCATTATGCCTATTTAAAAATTGCTGATGGTTGTGATAAAGGATGTACTTATTGCACAATTCCAGCAATTAAAGGAGGATATAGCAGTAGGAGAATAGAATATATTATTGAAGAAGCAAAGGCTCTGGTGGCAGCAGGAGTTAAGGAACTAATTTTAGTTGCCCAGGATACCTCTTTATATGGTCAGGATATATATGGTGAAAGAAAATTAATAAATTTACTGACAGAATTAGTTGAGATTGAGGACTTAAAATGGATTAGAATTATGTATTATTATCCGGAAGAAGTCACCAGAGATTTATTGGAAATGATGGCTGAAGAAGATAAGATTTGTAATTATCTTGATATTCCAATTCAACACGTTGCCAGAGATGTAAGAAAGAAGATGGGCAGGCCAGGAGACCGTGAGTCTCTTAAAAAGAAAATTACATTAATGCGGTCGATAGTACCGGATTTAGCTTTGCGGACAACGGTAATGGTGGGTTTTCCTGGAGAAACAGAGGCCGACTTTGCAGAGTTAGTTGAGTTTATTGAGGAGATCAAATTTGATAAATTAGGAGTATTTACTTATTCCCGGGAAACAGGTACTCCTGCTGCAAAAATGGAAAATCAAGTCTCTGAAAAACTTAAGAATATAAGGTATAATAAAATAAAAGATGTTCAGCAGAAAATTTCTCATGATCTTAATAAAAGATATTTGCATAGAACTTTGCCAGCAATTATTGAGGAAATAAATGACAACAAATTTATTGCTCGTCCCCAATATGATGCTCCAGAGATAGACAATTATATTTCTGGCAATTTTAATAGGGAGAAACACGACTTAAAGCCGGGAAATTTTATTTCCTGCAAAATAATAGATGCCTATGAATATGATTTGATTGGAGAGGTAATTGATGAATATCCCTAATAAATTGACTTTAAGTAGAATAATAATGATCCCTTTATTTATGTTTGTATTATTGCAGCGAGAAAATATGGCCGCTACAGCAGATATAATTGCTTTAATAATTTTCAGTCTGGCTGCTTTAACTGATGCTTTAGATGGGTATTTGGCTAGAAAACATGAATTGGTGACTAAATTTGGCAAGATAGCAGATCCTTTAGCTGATAAATTATTGATTATTGCAGCATTAATCTCCTTTGTAGCCCTAGGAGAGATAACCGTCTGGCCAACTATTTTAATTATTGGTCGCGAAATGGCTGTAACAGGTTTAAGGGTAGTAGCTGCAAGTGAAGGTATTATTATTTCTGCCAGTTATTGGGGTAAAGCTAAAACCATAACTCAAATTGCGGCTATATTGAGTTTGATTATTCACCCAAATATAATAGCTATAGGAGATTTTTGGCCTCAACTCCTATTATGGTTGGCTGTAATAATCACTTTATATTCAGGTTATCTTTATTTTAAGTCTGCAGATATAGTGCTGCTATCTGAAGAATAGGTGGTTTAATGAAATATCTTGTTAAAATAAATAGATTTTTTGCTACCGGTTTTGGGGTAGGAGAGTTAAATATAATTCCTGGAACTATGGGTTCTCTTTTAGCCCTTATTTTGTATGTTTTATTTCCAGCAGTGGTTACCAACCCTGGATTTATTTTTCTGATGATTATTTTAGGGGTAGTTTCAGCTAATTTAGAAGAACAAAGAACAGGCATTAAAGATGAACCCAGGATAATAATTGATGAAATAGCTGGTATGTGGTTAGCTTTAATATTAAAGCCAGGATTGTCTATGGGGCAGGTACTAATAGCTTTTGCTTTATTTAGATTTTTTGATATTAAAAAGCCTGGCCTAATAAACAGCAGTCAAAAACTAGCAGGTGGATTGGGAGTGATGGTTGATGATATACTCTCTGGGTTGGTGGTAGCTTTTTTACTGCGAATATTTTTTCTGTTAAGTTAGAGTTTTTAGAGGAGGTTTTATTATTAAAGCTGCCGTATTAACAATAGGTGATGAGATTGTTTCTGGTGAAGTTATAGATACTAATTCAACCCAAATTTCTCGTAAATTACAAAGTTCAGGTGTAAGGGTAAAAAAAGTTGTAGCAATCGGTGATGATGTAGAATTAATAGCTAGTAACCTGAAATTTTGTCTCAATAGATTTGAGCTAGTTATAATTACTGGTGGTTTAGGACCGACTAAAGATGATAAAACCAGGAAAGCAGTAGCTAATGCTTTTAATATTAAACTTATTTATAACCAGGAGATTGCAAATAAGATTAAAAACTTTTTTTCACATAGAGATATAAATTTTACTGAAAACAATTTTCGACAGGCATATTTTCCTGAAGGGGCTAAAATAATAAAAAACAACCAGGGGACTGCTCCTGGTTTTAAGTTGAATCATGATAAGACTGATATCTTTGTTTTACCTGGTGTGCCAGGGGAAATGAAGGCTATGTTAGATAAGGCTGTTATTCCGGCGATTAAAGGTCAGAGTAAAACTTTAAAACCTGATCTTAAAAAACAATTTAAAATTATCGGATTGGGAGAGGCAGAATTAGAAGATAAAGTTAAAAATTTACTGGATAGTTATCCAGCAGTTTCCAGTAGTTTTTTGGCTAAAGCAGGAATAATAAAGATTACTTTACAAACTAGGCCAGGTAATAAACAAGAATTTATTAAACTCACTCAAAAACTGAAAGACCAGCTTTCGGATTTTATATTTACCACCGGTAAAGAATCTATTTCTGAAGTTACTGCTAACCTTTTAGCTAAAAATTCCCAGACTATTGCCAGCATTGAATCAATCACCGGAGGATTAATAGGAAAACAATTGACGGATATTGCTGGTTCTTCCTCATATTATTCAGGAGGATTAATATCCTATAGCCCTGAAAGCAAAATTGAGTTGCTCCAGGTTCCTCGCTCATTAATAGCAGAAGAAGGAACAGTATCCAAAAGAGTCGCTAAAATTATGGCTGTAAAGGGGCAAGAACTATTTAAGACAGATATTGGCCTGGCTGTAACTGGTTATGCCGGTCCCACTGCTGATAAAGGAGAAGTCGGAAGAGTTTATGCTCATCTAACTGCTGGAGAATTAGACCATGGAGTGAGCTGGAAGTTTACTGGTAATAGAATGAATATTAGATGGCTAACTGCTCAATATGCTATAAATTTAGTGAGAAAATATTTATTGGGGGAGTTAAAATGAAATTAATAAGGATAATTATTTTGTTTTTATCTGTAAGTTCCCTATTTTTAGTGAGTTTTTTCCCTCAGTCAATTAATGCTCAGGAAAATAACTTTGCCGAAGCTATTTACAGCTATTATAATCAGGAGTATGATAGAGCTAGGGAGATTTTGACCGATAAAGCATTAGCAGATGAAATATCCGAAGAAGTTATTGAACTACAAGATTATGAAGTTTATTATTATCTTATCAGAACAGAAATAGCTTTAAACAATTATCGAGCTGCTAGAGATTTATTGGATAACCTGGCTGAAGCAGGTTATCAACCTGGTGAACTTTATTGGAAGTTAGGAGAAAAATATCTTAACAGAGAGGGACATTTTGATAGTGCGCAATTTGATCTTGCTCAAGACCTTATTTTCAAAGGGGTTGAACTGGGTCACGCTGGAGATATACAGAGAAGAGATCTAGCTCATGCCGAGTATGGTCTTGATAA
Organism: Halanaerobiaceae bacterium; assembly: GCA_003553485.1. Taxonomy (GTDB): domain Bacteria; phylum Bacillota; class Halanaerobiia; order Halanaerobiales; family Halarsenatibacteraceae; genus T1SED10-84. The sequence continues at coordinate 24,347 of PWEJ01000060.1, forward strand.
TTATCAAGAAGCAATTGATTTACTAAGAGAAGTAAGCGATGATATTTTAACGGCCAGTGATCTTTCAATTTTAGCTCGGTCTAATAAAAAACTAGGCAATGAAAGTGAGGCCATCAATTATTTTGAAAGATTGATTGTAAGAAAACCTGAAGATGCTGGTGCTCATTTAGATTTAGCTAAAATTTATTATGATTCAGATGAATACGAAGAGGCGATAGATGTATTGGAAAGAGGTTTAGAGCGCAGTCCTGGCTTGAATAGTTTAAAAAGTCTTTTAGCTAAATCTTATTATCAGAATGAAGAATACTCATTAGCTATGGACTATTTTTCGAAAGTGTTAGAAAGGCATAACCATAATTATGAAGCCCATTTTTATCAAGGTTTAATTTATAAAGAGTGGGAAGAATATGATCAGGCTGGTGCTAGCTGGGAAAATGCTACAAGATATAACCCTGGTTATGTCAATGCTTATTTAGAGCTTGGAAAATTGGCCTTAACTCAGGATAATCATTATCGAGCCATTTCCCACTTTAGTCGAGCTCTTGAAGAAAATCCTGACCATGGATTGTCTTATTATTATCTAGGAAAAGCCTTCTATAAGATAGAAATGTTTAAGTCTGCTGAGGAAGAGCTACAAAAAGCTCTTAGAAGAAATCCAGATATAGAAAAGGCCAGGGAACTTTTAGCTGACATAGAAGAAATCATGGCAGATATGGATGGAGAAGAATTAGAAGAGACAGAGTTACAAGAAGCAGATATAGAAGAAATAGAAGAAGAAGCAGAAAATTAATATTACTTTCGAGGTGTTGTTTTATGAGACTATTTTTGGCCTGCAATCTTTCTCAAGAGGTAAAGGATTATTTTGCCCGGCAAGTAAAAGACTTAGAAAAGACTTTGCCCCCAGGGATCAAATGGGTTGATTCAGATAATTATCATATTACTTTAAAGTTTTTAGGCGATACCTCAGAAAATAAAGCTGAAGAAATTATTACCAGTCTGTCTCAAATAGAAACTCAGGGAGAGTTCACCTGTAAATTTGAAGATTTATCTGCCTTTCCTGCTGAAAATTATCCTCGAGTGTTAATTTCTAAGGTAACTTCAGGCAGATCTCCCCTGCTTACCCTGCAGGAAAAAATTGAAGAAATAGCCTTAAATTATGGATTTGCTCCGGAAAAACATGATTTTACTCCTCATGTCACTTTAGGTAGGGTTAAAGACAAATCTGCTATAAAAAGAACGGCCAGACATTTTAATCAAGACTCAATTGGTGAAAATATTGAAATTAAAGAAATAATAAGTAAATTTTCGCTAATTAAAAGTATCCTGCGCTCGCAGGGGCCAATTTACAAGCCAATATTTACCAGAAAAATATAAAATAGCTTGCAAAATAATTAAAAATAGCTTATAATTAGTAATATATATATGAGATGGAAAATTATTCAAAAAAAGAGAGGGGGGATTAATTTGGCTCAAAGTGATAAAGAAAAAGCTTTAGATAAAGCTGTTGATCGCATTCAAAAACAATTTGGTGAAGGGGCAATAATGCGTCTGGGGGATTCTAATACTCTAGATGTAGAGGTTATTCCAACAGGTTGTTTACCTTTGGATTTAGCCTTAGGAGTGGGAGGAATACCCCGGGGAAGAATTGTAGAACTATATGGCAATGAATCATCAGGGAAAACTACTCTGGGATTGCATATTATAGCCGAAGCTCAAAAAATGGGAGGTATAGCTGCTTTTATTGATGCTGAGCATGCCTTAGACCCCCGTTATGCTCAAAATTTAGGGGTAAAGATTGAGGATTTATTAATTTCCCAGCCTAATAATGGAGAAGAGGCTCTGGAAATTACAGAGTCTTTAATAAGAAGCAATGCTATTGATCTGGTTGTTTTAGATTCAGTGGCGGCTTTGGTTCCTAAAGCTGAGCTTGAAGGTGAAATGGGAGATTCTCATGTTGGCCTGCAGGCTAGGTTAATGTCCCAGGCAATGAGAAAACTCTCAGGAGCAATAAGCAGTTCTAAAACCTCTGCTGTTTTTATTAATCAGATAAGAGAAAAAATTGGAGTTATGTTTGGTAATCCTGAGACCACCCCCGGGGGTAGAGCATTAAAATTTTACTCCTCTATTAGAATAGAAATACGCCGGTCACAGACTATTAAAGATGGTTCTGAGGTTATAGGCTCTCATGCTAGAGCTAAAATTGTCAAAAACAAAGTTGCTCCACCTTTTAAGCAGGCTGAATTTGATATTATGTATGGCACAGGTATTTCTCGCTCTGGAGCCCTATTGGATTTAGGTGAAGAAACAGGCGTTATTGATAGAGCTGGGGCCTGGTACTCCTATGGTGAAGAAAGGCTTGGCCAGGGAAGAGAAAACTCTAAAGAATATATGGAGGAAAATCCTGAACTAATGGAGGAAATTGAAAATAAGATCAGAGCTGCTGTAGGTTTGCAGGAGGAAGAAGATAAAGGTGATGAAGACTCCAACGATGAGTAACTCAGATAATAAAGGTGAAATCAGAAACAAAGTTTTTAAATATCTTGCCAGAAGAGAACACTCAAAAAAAGAGTTGTATGATAAACTCAAGAGAAAAAAATATGATTTAAATGCCATCAACGAAGTTTTAGAAGATATGTCTGCTAAGGATTATATCAATGACGAAAGATTTGCCCGTATTTGGATTGAACAGCGCCTCAATAACAAGCCTCGCGGGCCTTATCTAATAAAAAAAGAATTAAATAAAAAAGGGGTTTCTACTGAAACCCAGGAAAAACTTTTAGCTGAACTCCTGCCTTTAGCTGAAGAAAAAAGATTAGCTAAAAAGCTAGCCAGAGAGTGGTTAAATAAAAAAAACTTGGCTAAATTTGAAGAAGAGGTAAAAATAAAAGAGAAACTCTTTAGATATCTAGTACAAAAAGGATTCCACCGCTCTATTAGTAAAGAAGTTGCTCTGGATATAAAGCTGCCTTAAATAATAGGGCAGCTTTTTTGATTAGCTAATGGTGAAGTATAAGATATTATTATATTTATTTGAAAAATTAAATTATATTTTGGGGGATAAGCTTTCTTGACACTTAAATAAAAAAAGGTTAAAATATTAACAGATGCCATAAAATCAAGGGTTTTTCATTGTTTAAATAAATATTAAAATAATTGGAGGTGTAAAAAATTAATGTAATTATAATTGCAGGTGTTACTTTAATAGCTGGTTTACTACTGGGCTATTTAATCAGAAAATATATTGCTGAAGCTAGAATTCAATCGGCGGAAGAAGAAGCAAAAAAAATTCGGACTGAAGCTAAGCGGGAAGCTGAATCAACCAAAAAAGAGATGATTTTAGAAGCAAAAGAAGAAGTTCATAAAATGAAGGATGAAATGAACAAGGAGAATCAAGAAAGAAGGAATGAACTGCAAAAATTAGAAAATCGTCTTGTGCATAGAGAAGAAAACCTGGATAGAAAAGCAGAAAACCTGGAGAAAAAAGAAGAGCAACTAAAACAAAAGGAAAATGAACTTGTTGAGGAAGAAAAGGAATTGCAAAATTTGAAGGAAGAACAGCAAGAAAAATTAGAGAAAATTGCTGGTATGAACCAAGAGGAAGCACAAACTTATCTCTTGAATAAAATGGAAGAAGAATTAGAGCATGAGTATTCTCGTAGAATAAAAGAAAAAGAAGCTGAATTGCGGGAAACTGCTGATAAAAAGGCCCGAGAGATTGTTTCTTTGGCTATTCAACGTTGTGCTGCTGACCATGTGGCTGAAACTACCGTTTCTGTAGTTTCTCTGCCAAATGACGAGATGAAAGGAAGAATAATTGGTAGGGAAGGCAGGAATATTAGAACAATAGAAAGTTTGACCGGAATTGATCTGATAATTGATGATACTCCTGAAGCTGTTGTAATTTCTGGTTTTGATCCGATGAGGAGGGAAGTTGCCAGAATTGCACTGGAGAAGTTGATTGAAGATGGGAGAATCCATCCTGCCCGAATTGAAGAGATGGTAGAAAAAGCTAAAACAGAGCTAGATGAGCATATCAGAGAAATTGGGGAAGAAGCTACCTTCGATACTGGTGTGCATGGACTTGATAAGGAAATTGTCAAGTATCTAGGAAGACTGAAATTTAGAACTAGTTTTGGGCAAAATGTTTTGCAGCATTCTTTAGAGGTTTCTTATCTGGCTGGAATTATGGCATCAGAATTAGGAGCAGACGTGAATTTGGCTAAAAGGGCCGGGTTATTGCATGATTTAGGTAAAGCAATTGACCATGAAGTTGAAGGGCCCCATATTGACATTGGGGTGGATTTAGCGAAAAAACATGGGGAAAGCGAAAAAGTTTTGCATGCTATTGAAGCTCATCATGGAGATGTTGAATTTCAGTCTGTGGAAGCGGTGTTGGTAGCAGCAGGTGATGCTATTTCAGCTGCCAGACCTGGAGCTCGAAAGGAAACATTAGAATCATATATAAAACGCCTAGAAGAATTGGAGGATTTAGGTCAATCCTTTAAAGGTGTTAATAATGCTTATGCTATTCAGGCTGGTAGAGAGATAAGGGTTATTGTAGAGTCAGATAAGGTTAATGACACGCAGGCCAGTAAATTAAGTAGAGATATATCTAAAAAAATAGAGGATAATATGGATTATCCAGGACAAATTAAAGTGGTTGTAATAAGAGAAACAAGAAATGTAGAATATGCAAAATAAATATAATTAGTCAAAAACAAAGGGGGGGCAGGTTCTTTTATAAGCCTCCTCTTAAGTTTTTTATCTTTATAATTAAATATTAAATAGAAAGAGGATAGAGGAATGAAATTTTTGCTAATTGGTGATATTGTTGGGCGGGCTGGCAGAAGAGCTGTAAGGGAACTATTACCAGACCTTGTAGAAGAACATGAAATTGATTTTGTCATTGCCAATGCTGAAAATTCGGCAGGAGGTTTTGGAATCACGAAAAAAATTGCAGAAGAATTATTTGAATATGGAATTGATTGCTTGACCATGGGAAATCATACCTGGAAAAATAAAAACATTTATAAATTTATTGATGCTGAACCCAGACTGGTTAGACCATTGAATTTTGCTCCTGGAATACCTGGTAGAGGTTATTCTACTTTTAGAAAAAATGGAAGAAGGATAATCGTAGCCAATTTAATTGGCCAGATATATATCGGCCCCCATGATTCTCCCTTTCGCACCATAGATAAACATTTAGATTCTATGGAATTGGAATCTGATATATTGTTATTGGATTTTCATGCTGAAGCAACAGGAGAAAAAGGAGCAATGGGTAGATATCTAGATGGGAGAGTGGATTGTGTTTTTGGCACCCATACTCATGTCCAGACTAATGATGCAAAAATTTTGCCTGAAGGAACAGCTTTTATTTCTGATATAGGTATGACTGGAGCAATTGATTCTATTTTAGGTATGAAACCTGATTCTATTATAAAAAAACATTTAACTGGCTTGCCGACAAAATTTTCGGTAGGAACAGGTAGTGTAAAACTTTCTGGTGCTGTCTTTGATTACAAAAATAATAAAATTTTTCCTGTAAATAAAGTTTATAACCAGGGGGGAAATTAATTTACAAGTAATCTTTCTTGACATGAAAATTACTATCTGTTAAACTAATCTCAGGACTTTTATTTTATCAGAGGGGTATTAAAATGCTAAGATGTGTTACAAAAATAACAATATTTTTTTGGTTAAATATACCATTCAAAACTGCTCTTAAGGGGCAGTAATTTTATGGAGGTGTAAAATAATAGTGGAAGAACTAAAAAAGTTTCCCATTGGAGGAGTCCATTTGCCTGAGGAAAAACATTTAACTACTGATGTTCCAATAGAAAGAATGGATTTTCCTACCAAGGTGACAATTCCTTTACAAATGCATATTGGAGCCCCCTGCAAACCAATAATAGATGAAGGGACAGAAGTGAAAAGAGGACAGAAAATTGCAGAAAATAAAGAAGAACTTTCTGCAGCTATCCATGCCAGTATTTCTGGGGTTTATAAGGGCATTGTTACCCGACCTGGTGCTGATGGTACTGAAATTGATTGTTTATTGATCGAAAATACTGGTCAAAAAAATGAAGAAGTTTTAATGGAAAAGGATTACGATACAGAAAACCCACAACATAAAGATATTGTAGATATGGTTAGAAAAGCAGGGGTAGTTGGTTTAGGGGGAGCCTGTTTTCCCACTCATATTAAACTTTCACCACCTGATGATAAGCCAATTGATACCATAATAATAAATGGGGCAGAATGTGAACCCTATCTTACAGTAGATGACAGATTAATGCAGGAAAAAACAAATACCTTATTTAAAGGCCTGGAATTGATAAGACAGGCTGTAGATGCTGAAAAAGGTATAGTAGCCAGTGAAATCAATAAACCTGAAGCTATCAAAGCTATTAGAGAAGAAGCAAATAATTGGGAAAATCTTGAAGGGGTTCCTCTGGATACTCGCTATCCTCATGGAGCTGAAAAACACCTGATAAAAGCTGTTTTAAATAGAGAAGTTCCTCGGCGTGGATTGCCGATGGATGTAGGTATAATTGTTAATAATGTACAGACTGCAATTAAAATAGCCGAGGCTTATTTTGAAGGTAGAGCTCTAACTGATAGAGTTTTAACAGTTAGTGGTAGAGGCCTGGAGAAACAATTAAATCTATTGGTTCCTATTGGAGCATCTTTGCAGGATGTCATTGATTATGCTGGAGGAATTGTTGTTGATGATTATTACACTATTGTTGGAGGCCCTATGACTGGTAAAAGAGTGTTAAGTCATGATGTCCCTGTTGCTAAAGGTACATCAGGAATTGTTGTTCTTTCTCAGGAAGAATATGGTGACACTGAAAAAAGAGTCTGCATAAGGTGTGGCAAATGTGTTGATGTCTGTCCAATGTATTTACCACCAAATCGTATTACGGCTTTTGTAAATAATGAAATGTTTAAAGAAGCGGAAATAGCTGGCCTTAATGATTGTATAGAATGTGGTGCCTGTGCCTTTGTCTGCCCGGCTAAAAGACCTTTATTACGCTGGATACAAAGAGGAAAAGCTGCTAATTAATAATTGGAGGTGACAGATTTTGGCTAATTCATATGAAATGTCAGGACCACACATTCAGGATTTAGATTCCATTGAAAAGACGATGTGGAATGTGGTTCTGGCGTTGATTCCGGCAATGCTTGCTGCCGTATATTTATTTGGGACTTATGCTCTATATTTAATTTTCGCTACAGTTTTAGCCTGTGTGGTAGTAGAATTGCCTTATCACAGAAACAAAAAAGGTTTTAATAAAATTTTAGGAGACGGAAGTGCTGTTGTCACTGGAGTTATTTTAGGCTTGTCCCTCCCACCAACAGCACCCTGGTGGATCCCTTTAATTGGTGGGGTTGTTGCAATTGTTATTGGTAAACAACTTTTCGGAGGTTTAGGCAACAATATTTTTAACCCTGCTTTAGTGGGGCGGGCTATTTTGGCTATCTCATGGCCAGTTTTTATGACGCAATGGGTGACTCCCTTAGATGGAGTTTCAACAGTAACACCCTTATCTTCACCGGCTGCTTCCGCTTCTTATTGGGATCTTTTTATTGGAAATGTTCCTGGTAGTTTAGGAGAAACATCTGTAATTATGCTGCTAATAGGAGCTGCATACTTATATTATAAGGGATATCTTGATTTGAGGATTTCTCTTTCTTATTTAATTTCTGCAGGTGCTGTGGCCATAGTTTTAGGCACTGATCCTTTATTTACAATTTTAGCCGGTTCTCTTGTATTTGGTGCTTTCTTTATTGCTACTGATATGGTAAGTTCTCCTGCCACTAGAAGCGGAAGGATAGCTTATGGTATTGGTTGTGGTGTTTTAACTGTTGTTATCAGGGAATTTACTGCTTACCCTGAAGGGGTAACATTTGCAGTATTAATTATGAATGGTTTTGCCCATTTATTTGATACTTTATTAGAAGGATATAAGTTTGGGCAGATTGGTTTAAAGAAAAAAAGAATAACTCAGGTAGGAGTGGTTGTTTTAGCAACTGTTATTTTTTCCTTAATCGCCTACGGTGGAACTCAGATAACTGATACAGATTTTTTGCAACAGCATCATCGGGTCTTTGATGAATATAAAAATAGTTTTTTCCCCCAGGCTGATAGTTTTAACATGTTAGAAGATCTTCATAGAGATAGATTATTGGCAGAGGTTACCCATGGCCATGAAAGATTGGGCTTTTTAGCATATGTTCACCGTATAGGATATAGTGGCAGTATTGAAAATATGATTGCTCTAGATCCTGAAGGAGAAGTAATTGGTAGCAAGATAATTGAACATGAAGAAAGCTCTACTCTTGGAGCTCAAATTGAAAAGGATGAATTTAGAGATCAATTTATAGGTTTAAGATATGGTGATTTAAATCCTACTTTAGAAGGTGGCGACTTTGAACTTGACACAATAACTAACGCTACATTATCCTCAATTGCTACAGCTCAAACCTTTGAATCAGCTTTAGAATTAGTAAACCGGCAATTAGAAGGTAATGAATATGATTATTTTGACATGCCGACAGGCAGATATGTAGGTACTGGCTCAGGTATGTGGGGGGAAATGGAAGTTGAAGTTATTATTGAAGATGGTTTCTTAATTGATGTCAACATTCTTAGACATAAAGATACTCCACATGTTGCTAGAAGTGCCTTTGAAAGAATGAAACCTAGAGTAATAAGTGCTCAAAGTACCGATGTAGATACAATATCAGGATCTACTATGAGTAGCCGGGGAATGCTTTCAGCAATTGATGACGCTTTAGCTGGTGAAAGAGTAGATGTAGCTGAAGCAAGATTTGATATAGAAGATGGAACTTATACAGGCTCAGCTTCAGGTATGATTGGAGATATAGTAGTTGAAGTTGAAATTCTTGACGGTGAAGTTGTCGACATTAAAATATTAGAAGAAGAAGAGACAACTTATCTGGCAGATCCAGCCTTTGAACTTTTAAAAGAAAGAGTATTAACAGAGCAGAGCACAGAAGTAGATCTAGTCTCAGGAGCTACTATGACTAGTCGAGGTTTTCTTGCTGCTGTAGCTGATGCTGTTACTGTAGATGAAGATTTTGTGATTCCAGTAGATGACGGCACCTACGAAGGTGTTGGAGCTGGATATATGGGAGATATTGTTTTAGAAGTTACTGTTGAAAATGGTGAGATAGTTAGTGTTGATGTTTTGGATCATCAAGAGACTGAGGATATTTCACTGCCTGCCTTTGATGAACTAGAAGAAGAAGTTATTAGAGCTCAAACCACCAGTATAGATACCGTATCAGGAGCTACTGGTAGTAGTGAAGGATTCTTACGAGCTATTGAAAACGCTCTTGGTGTTGATGAAGAAGTTGAGGTGAGCTATGAAGATGGCACTTATACGGCCACAGGTACAGGCTATAATGATGATATAGAGATAGAGGTAGAGGTAGAAGATGGTGAGATAACATCCATCGAGGTATTAAGCCATGAAGAAACAGAAGATA
>PWEJ01000117.1 GCA_003553485.1 Halanaerobiaceae bacterium
CCGCCATAAATAACATTAAATTTATCGGCCTGTATAAATCTTTTGTTTTCGGGGGGAGTTAATCTTAACATTATTTCTCCAAAGGTTACTAGCTTTTTGTCCATTTTTAAAAACCTCCTTTAAAATTTGCAATATTTATCGAGGGGTCTCTTTATTGGCGGGCCTCTTTGATCAACTCTACAAATCTGGCAGCACTTTTTTTAACCTCATCATAATCGCCTTTTTCAGCTCCTTTTACAATAGCGCTACCAGCTCCTACTGCATAACTGCCAGCCTCAATCCAGCTTTTCACATTATCATGATTCACTCCACCAGTAGGTAGCAATCTGGCTTGAGGTAGAGGCCCCTTAATTGCTTTTATAATTTTGGGTCCAAATAAGGTTGCCGGAAATATTTTAACCACATCAGCTCCTGCCTCCATGGCTTTGACCACCTCAGTTGGCGTCATAGCTCCCGGTACAACCGGTTTCTGGTACCTATTAGCAACCTTGACCATCTCTACATCCAGGGCAGGCCCAACCACAAATTGAGCGCCAGCCAGTATAACATTTCTAGCAGATTCGGAATCAAGAACAGAACCAGCACCAATAATTACATCTTCCTGGCCAACAAATTTTTGAGCCAGTTTCTCAATAACCTTAAGAGCTCCCGGAACCGTCATGGTAATTTCAATTACATTAATTCCTCCCGCTCTAACAGCCTCAGTTATTCTTTCAGCCTGCTCAGCGCTTTCAGCTCTCACCACAGGAACTATTCCAGTTCGATAAATTTGAGATAAAATTTCATTTTTATCCATGGTTTCAAACCTCTCCTCTCGGTAGGTGCTAAAACTAGAATATATAGAGCTTAATTATAAATTTCTCCCTCACGAAATTTTTTCCATTCTTTTTCAAACCACAAGTCTTCCTCTTTGAGAGGCCTTCTATCCATCCACTCAATTTTACAGTTTAAAAGATCCCTATTCAATTTAACTGTCTGAATTTCTTCTTTTTCACCCCGGGAAATTTTAAATTTGAAGAATTCCGGCAGTTCTCCAAGGGGTTTTTTCCCTTCTTTACGCAAAATCAGGTAAGAACCCCTGCTCTGCCCTCCCTGATCGATATAATCAGCTATTGCATTTAAGTAAACAAGCTGTGTTAAAAGGCAATCATATAAATGGTAAGCTGTAGATAGTTCTAGACAGTCAGTAATCTTAACCCTCTCAGGCAAATTATCAAGCATTCTTCTGGTTTCTTCTTCTGCCTCCATAACCTCAGATCTGTCTCTGATAATTGCCGCAGTTTCGGACATTCTCTGCTGCCTTTCCTGCAGTAATTTTTTTGGGCTCTCACCATTATTGTTGTGAATTATCTGATCTTCAAAACTGATTTTTTTCTTAAGCTGCTCGGTGGCAAGTTCAATAAACTTCTCCACCGACCGCATCTCAGAAGGATTCTTATTAGCAATAAATTCAGCTGCCCGCAGGCTTCCTACCTGACCAGAATTTAATGCCGAGCCTCCAGGACGGTAAACTCCATGGCTGCCATTAGCTTCACCAACCGGGAAAAAGTTTTTCAAGTTGCTCTGCCACCATTTATCACCCAAAAGACCACCATTATTATGCTGAGCACAGACTGCAATTTCAAGTTTTTCCCGAGCTAAATCAATATCATTATCTTTATAAAGCTGATAAGCAGGCTCATTCATTTTTCTTAATCTTGTAATCGGGGTTCCTCCAAGCACCTGAGAATTTTTTAAATAATTATAAGCTTCTTCTGATAGCAGCTCAAATTTAAGTTCTCCATCTTTGTCGCTGGCCCAAGCAGGATTTTTCCTGTAATCCAGCCAAACTCTGCGATTCTTTTCCACTATTTCCCGATATACCAGCAGATCAATCAAAGAAGACCCCTGATTTTCAATTTTTCGGGGATCAAAGGGCCATTGATACCCCTTTAAAAAGATAGCATCCATCATTTTTCCTGGAGAGCTAAAATAATCTTGCAAAAATTCTTCTTCCTGGCTACCATCCTGGGCAGTGGAAACATATCGAGGAATAACCTGCTGATAGGTGCCAGAAAGATTCCAACGAAATTTAGTTGATGCCAGGCCATATTGGGATTCAGTGAGATTCTGGCCCCTAGCCCCAGCTTCAAAGGCCAATCCACTGGCACCAGTCTGACTTTCAGGATAAACCGAAGTTTTGTAGATCTGGGCCGGGCCTCCGGTGGCATAAACAATTTCCCGGCAGTTTATAAGGACCAAATGTTCTTCCCCAGAGTTAAGTTTATCTAAGTTTATCGCCAGGAGGCCTAAAACCTGTTCTCGATTGGGATAAGTTAGGACTCCCGCTAGCTGATGTTGATCTAAAATTGGTATCTTCCGGGATTGAACTTCTCTTTCAAGGTTTTTAGTCATATAATGAGAAGTTAAAGGTCCAGCTGAAGTAGCTCTTCGAGCCGGGTCATGGTCAGTTTTATAGCCGACATATTCTCCCTGAGCTGTATGAGGAAAAGGAACTCCAATTTCCACCAGGTGAAAAAATGAGCGAACCGAAAGAGCTGCTTCAACTTTCGCCAGGTCACCATGCATTGCTCCTCCCTCATAATATGTTCTAGCCATATCATATACCGAATCTCGATTATCCCCGGAAAGACTTAATTTATAATAGGTCTGTTTATCAGAACCTGTATTACGGGAAGTTCCTTTTTTCATGCCCTCAGTCACTATAATGATATCCTGATAATCAAAGTCATACAGCCTCTTAGCAGCATTCAAGCCTGCCGCCCCACTTCCTGCAACCACTGCAGCTGCAGAATAAACCGGGATTTTTCTGCCAGCAAAATTAACTTTCTGTTTATGCATATTTATACCCCTCTGCATATTTATATCTCTTTATTTTAAATATAGTTTTCTCTTTAACCTCACCGATTAGTAGCAGTGAGTTTTTTAAGGTGATTAAATATCAGGTTACTGAAAAAAACACAACAAATGCAAGCTTACTCTGGTTTAATAACAGCTTTAACTGCTTCCTTTTTGTCCATCTTTTCTAAAGCCTGAGTCGCTTCGCTTAAAGAAAAAACATGGGTTACCATTTCGCGAAAAAGATCCTGATATTTTAAAGCTATTTTTAAAGCCTGAAAAGTATGGCTGACATCACTGACCCAAACTCCCTGATAACTAATATTGCGATTACCAATATCCTGAAAACAATCCAGTTCCACAGTTCCCCGGGGCTCTCCAAAACCGGCAGAAGCATAGGTTCCACCTTTTTTGACATAATGAATCCCTTCAGCTACAGCAGCTGGGCTGCCGGCCATTTCAAAAACAGCTTCCGCTCCTCTCCCTCTGGTATACTCCAATATCATCTCTTGCCGTTCTTCTTCAGAAGTCTTGTGACGGTTAATCACTCTGGTTGCCCCAACTTCCCGGCAAATTTCCAGCCTCTTTTCAGTTCCTCCTATTACTATAATCTCATCTGCTCCAGAATATTTAGCCATAACAACAGCATAAATTCCTAGAGGCCCCGGACCTTGAATCACAACATTGTCACCAAATTTGACTGGCGCCAGCTCAAAGGCATGGGCAGTAGTAGAGCCGGAACAACTGACTGAAACTAAAGTTTCAGGAGATACATTTTCAGGCAAATGAAAAATATCTGTATTGGGGCTCAAAATTATATGGCTGGCATATCCACCTAAAAGATAAGGATACTCATCGCAGCCCCGAGTTATACCGTAAACCCAGCGGTTCGAACATAGGGAAGGTTCCTTATCAATTTTACACGCAAAACACTTACCGCAGCTGACTCCACGATGCCACAAAATCGGGTCACCTGACTTCAATTCTCTGCCAGCAATAGATTTTTTTGCTCCCTTCACCTCTACCACTTCGCCTACTCCTTCATGGCCTAAAATAATCGGGAGCGGTGTCCTGGGGTCATGGCCGTGCCACATGTATGCATCAGACCCACAGACACCTGAAGCTGTAATTCTTACCAAAACCTCTCCTTCCTGCTGTAGTTTTGGAATTTTAATTTCTTTTTCTGTAAGAGGCTGGTCAAACTCTGTCAATACCATTGCTTTACTTTTCATTTTTTTCACCCCTGTTTGCCAGACAAAAATATCTTTTTAATAATTTTCTTTAGAAAAGGCCCAAAAAGAACCAAAAATGTTGCCATCAGAACAGTAAAACTTATCGGTCGGGTAATAAAAGTAGACCAATCTCCACCTGATAAAATCATAGCTCTTCTCAAATCACTTTCAAATATAGGCCCCAATATTAATCCCAGACAAAGGCAGGCTGGCGAAAACCCACAGCGTCTTAGAATAAAACCAATCACACCAAAAATAACTAAAATAAGAACATCAAATAACCAGTTTCTAGTACCATAGGCGCCAATAAGGCAAAGCAGTAAAATTGCTGGAATTAAATATTCTTCTGGTAGGCTGATTAATCTGGCAAAATACTTCGCCCCCACCAGACCAATTAAAAGCATAAATAGAACCGCTAGAGAAGCACTGATGAAAATCGAAGAGACAAAGGGCATCTGCTCTTCAAAGAGCATCGGACCAGGTCTTAGCCCCTGAATTATAAGGGCAGCCATCAAAACTGCCGTCATAGGATCGCCTGGAATTCCAAGGGTTAGCAGAGGAATTAATGCCCCTCCTGTGCTGGCATTATTGGCAGCTTCAGGGGCAGCTACTCCCTGTAAGCACCCGGTTCCCATTTTAGTTCCAGAGGAAGAAAAACGTTTTTCCTGGCCATAAGCAACTATTCCTGCAATTGATCCTCCAGCTCCAGGAATAGCACCTACAAAGACTCCAATTATTGAGCAACGAATATAAGTTGCCCATAGCCTTAGAATTTCTGAAATATCAGGGACTATATCTGTAACTCTTTGAACAATCCTTTCTTTGACCCCTTTTTCCATAATTTGAGTGAACATTTCAGCCAGACCGTAAACTCCTATCATAACCGGTATAATATCAATTCCTTCAACAAGCTCAGTCTGGCCAAAAACAAATCTCTGATGAGCTGAAATCGTATCTACCCCAACCACTCCTATCATCAAACCTAATACACCAGCTATCAGCCCCTTGACCAAATTACCTGGAGAAATAAAAGCAATAATACTAATACCAAAAAGAGCTATTGTTGCAAATTCCTGAGCGCTAAATCTCAAAGCAAAACTGGCTACTACAGGTGCAAATATTGCCAGGATAAAAACACTAAACAATCCCCCTATTGCTGAGGCAATAGTTGCAATTCCGATTGCTTTTCCGGCATTGCCCTGTCTGCACATAGCATAACCGTCTAACCCGGTGGCAATAGCTGAGGGAGTTCCCGGTATATTAGCAATTATTGCTGCTATTGAGCCCCCATAAACCGCGCCCTTATATAATCCGAGCAGAAAAGCAAAAGCAATAACCATGTCCATCCCAAAAGAAAAAGGCACAAAAACAGCCAGGGTCATGGTGGCTGTCAAACCCGGAAGAGCTCCAAATACTATACCAATAAAAGTTCCTGTGAAAAGCGCAAGCCAGACCAGGGGATTGGTGAAAAAATGCAAGCCGGCAGTATATAATTCCAGTGAAAGAAATTCCATATTGTAGTCCCCCTTCAAAACTTATAGGTAGCTAATACTAAAATATAATTCCATCTGGAAATCTAACTCCAATAATTAAATCAAATACCACGAAAAATGCTAGTGTAACAAGAACCGATATAAAAATAAGTCGAGAAGTTTTAAACTTCTCTTTAGAACTTATTGTTCTCGAAATTACAAACATCATGATAAAAGTCGAGGGCAAAAAACCCAACCAGTTCAACATATGAATATAAAGATAAGTCATAATAACTGTCAGCAGAAGATAAATTTTAGTTAATGGAGTACTTTCTCCCCAAAAGGGCTCTCTTTTCTTTTGGCCTGGCTGCAAAGAATCATCCTCTTTGATCGCTTTAATCTTAAAGCCCTCATCTTCTTGCTCTTCTTTGCTGTTCTCAGCCTCCATTTTTTCTGCTGGTTTTGAGGCCTTCTCTGATAAAATATCTTCTGCCTTCCAAATTCTTATAATAGTTTGGGCTAAATAAATAGAATTCAATACAAAAAGCATCACCGCCAGCAACATGGGATAGAAACCAGGATTCTGAGCCCTGGGGGCTCCCGGTATTACTGGAAATCCGCTGGCCACCTGATAAAAAAAGATTGCTAAAATATACAAAAATATAATAACATAAAAGTCTGCTGTTTGAAGTAATTTATAAAAAATAGATTTCATCAGGTTATTACCCCCTTCCTATGTTCTCATTAAAATATAAGCGCTGCGCCACCAAACATCAAAGCACAGCGCTTTACTTTTCACTTTACCTAATATTCTATCTTATTCATATTATCAGCAATTATTTATTTTCTTTTGCTACTCACTTTTATTCTTCAGCTTCGATGTCCAGCAGGCCTTCCTCTATCATTTCATCAATACTTTCCACAGTCTGATCTATAGCTTCACTAAATTCTTCTGCATTTAAATATTCTGGGACATAGCCAGCATCTTCAAGATGCTTTATAAGCTCTTCATCCTCCATTGCTTTTGCTATCGCTTCTTCCAGTATATCCAGTCTATACTCTTCAACACCAGTAGGAATTACAAAACCGGTATAGTTACCCATTGTAAAATCGTAATCTTCTTCTAAGAATGTTGGAACATCTGGAAAGTCATCATGTCTTTCATGGGTTCCAATTGCCAGCATCCTTAAGTCTCCAGTTCGAACATGGTCTGCTACATCAGGAAGAATATTTAAAGTAGCATCAACATGCCCACCTAATACAGCTACTGTAGGCTGTTCGGAACCATCATAAGGAACGTGGACCACATCTATATCAGCTATTTCTTCAAAAGCCAGGGCAAAAATATGAACACTTGCTCCAACCCCGGTATTAGCTACTGTCACAGTACCAGGATTTTCTCTAGCAAATTCTACAAATTCATCGATTGTTTCCCATTCGCTATCTGCATTTACTGTAAGAGTAGCAGGACTAGTAAAAATCTGTCCCAGGGCATCAACTTTATCCATATCTGGGGGATCAGGTGCAGTCAACCTGGCTGTTACTGTTGAAATAGATGTTGTTCCAAAAGTATGCCCATCGGGATCCGCATCTTCGATAGCCTGGGAGCCTATAACTCCTCCTGCCCCCTCTATATTATCAATAACTACATTTTCACCAAAATAATCTTCAAACCAGTGAGCAAAAGGCCTGACAGCAACATCGGTAAAGCCACCAGAAGGCCAGGGGATAATCATTGTCATATCATCTTCGGGAAATTCTTCGGCAGTAACGGCATTATTCATACCAGCAAATAATAGCAGCAGACAGAGCAGCCCTATAGTTGAAACAAGTAAAAGCTTTTTATTTCTCATGGCTATTCCTCCTAAATTTTTTTGTTAAATCAACCTGAAATCATTCTGGAAAAAACACCTGTCTTGTACTGACAACAAATTTTAGTCGCTCTTATTACCACCTCCCCTGGTTAATATTTGCTTATGATTCTTGACTTTCAATTTTAACTTTCAGTTAACCTTCTCCTTATATAATCGTAGATAGGGGGTTTTTTCTCTTACTACACAACCTGTAGGACCTCCAGCTATCATCAGTTCAGAGCACCTGCTGCAAGCCACACAAACTTTATCAGAAGCAAGTTTTTGCCTGGTTAACATATCTTTTGCAAAATCAGAATAGGCAAAAGCCATTCTCCCAACACCTACCATATCTGCTTTTCTTTCTTCTAAATTTCCAGCTGCTATGAAGGGAAAAAATTCTTTTAGCCAACTATAACCAGACCCTAAAACAACACTTTCTGGTAATTCTTTTTTGATTTTTGCTGTCAGTTCGAATAATCGGTGACAGCCCTGCAATGGATGTTCTTGTGGTGGCTCGTTCTTTCCTACTGGATTATTATAAGGTCTAACTATATGGGGGTTAATCCTGGGGTCTGAAGCAGTTATGCTGAAAATTTCTACTCCTCTATTTTCTAATTCTTCAACAAGCCTTTTTGCTTCACTTAAATCAGGTTTTGCAGCATCTTTATTATTTACTCCCCAGCCATAGGGGTAGGGAATGGCATCATAAACATTAAGCCTAACAGCAATTAGTAAATCCGGGCAATTCTGCTTAACCTCTTCTATTATAGTTAGTAATAGTTTAACCCTGTTTTTATAAGAACCACCATACTGTCCATCTCTATTATAAGCTGCCAGTTGTTCTGATAGGAGATATCTATGGCAGGCTTTTATATCAACACCATCAAACCCTGCATTTTGAGCTATTTTACTGGTCTGCACGTATTTATCTACTAACTCAGATAAATACGTGTCTCCTACTGGCTCCATATCTTTTTTTATTCCAGCTTTATCATCTGAATGAGGGTCATGAAAAAGGAATATTGGTTCATTTATATTCTGAGGAGCTGAATAACGACCAGAATGATTTAATTGTAGAATATTTACTGGTTTTCTGCCATACTCATCAATAGCAGCATTATTAACTTTATTGACCAGGGAGGCAAAAGCAGATTTATTATCTTCTTTTAAGTGCAGTTGATTCTTATTACTTTTCCCTTCAGTAACAACTGAGGTAGCTTCCCACCATATAAGCCCAGCTCCTCCCCGGGCAAAATTCAAGTATCTTCTAGTAGTTAATTTGCCTGGTGCTCCTTGGTTATTGGCATCTAAACCTTCCATTGGGTGTATTGCCAGCTTATTGGGTATTTCACAAGTATCTAATTTAATATTTTCTTTAAAAATACTCAAATTATTTGACCAGGCAATATCCAGTCCTAATTCTCCTATTTTTGCTTGTAAATCCTTTCTATTTTTGAAATTAAATTTAGCAAAATCAGTCATTGCAACACCTCGTTTATGTTATTATATCCCAGTGCTCCAGATATTTTTTTGGTATATTTCTTTACTAATTCTCTAAAATCCAGAATTTTTTCTCTGGTTAAACGCAAAGCTGGTCCAGAAATACTGAAAGCAGCCATTATTTCTTCCTCATGATTAAAAATAGGTCCTGCTATGCAACGAATTCCCATCTCGTTCTCTTCATCATCAATGGCATAGCCCTGCTTTCTAACTTCCTCTAAATGTTTCTGTAGTTCTTCATAATCTGTAATTGTGTTGGAAGTTAACTCCGGCAACCCCTGATGTTGAATTGTTTTTTTGATTTCCTCCTTGGACAAATGAGCTAAAATAACCTTACCTAAACTAGTGCTATGAGCATATACCCTTTTTCCCACTTTAGAATGCATTCTAATTGTTTTATCGCTTTCCACTTTATCAATATAAACAATTTCATTATTGTCAAGAATTCCCAAGTGTATAGTCTCACCAGTTATATTCATCAATTCTCGCAAATAAGGAGCAACTGTTTGGCGTAAATCAAGATCATTGATAGCCTTACTGCCTACCTCAAAAAGTTTTAAGCCAGCATAGTATTTTCCGTTTTCATTTTTGTTAACATAACCTAAATGAATTAAAGTATTAAGAATACGATAAACAGTACTTTTATGAAGTTCTGCCTTCTCACTTATATCTGTTACTCCTAAAGGATCATTTTCATCTACAATAATCTCAATTAATCTTAGAGCTCTAGTAACAGACTTTATAAGTTGGTTATCATTATTAGTTGTCATAGCGCATCCTCCACCTGTGTCTTAAAGTATAGATATACTAATTGATGATATTTTTTGCTACTCATTGCCTCATTTTTTAAATCTATTTCAGCTTTGCCCCTCTAGTAGCAGAATCTGCATTGGTGGCATATAAGCTCAAAATACCAGAACCTGAATAAGATTCTTTGTCAGGTTGAGTGGCAACTCTTCTGGAGATCTCCTCTTCTGTTAAATCAACAGATAGCTCTTTTTCTTCAAGATCAATAGTTATTTGATCTCCATTTTCCACTGCTGCCAGAGGCCCATTCCGGCGGGCTTCTGGAGAAACCTGACATACTCCTAAACCTCTGGCAAAACCAGAAAATCTGCCATCGGTAACAACAGCAACTTCTTCTTCCAGTCCCATACCTACTATGGAAGCTAGAACAGCATAAAGATCAGGCATACCTGGAGCTCCTCTTGGTCCAACATCTTTAATAACTACCACATCACCAGCTTTAATCTTACCCTTTCTGATACTTTCAACTGCAGCAGGTTGATTAGTGAAAACCCGGGCTGGTCCCTGGTGATAGGTAATAGTATTATCTAGTTGCCTGGAAACTGCACCTTCAGTTGCTAAATTGCCTGATAGTATTTTTAAACCTCCCGCTTGATTAATTGGGTTATCTTTGTTGCGAATTATAGGATTATAACTCCGAGAGGCATTACATCTACCTTTTCTTTCAGCTGTAGCTATATAATTATTTAAGTTTCCTCCAGTAGCTGTTTCAACATCTAAATATAATTCATCGGCAAAAATATTTAATAGGGCAGGGACTCCACCAACCTCGTGAAAGTCAGGAATATAGTACTTGCCCGTCGGAGCAACATCAACTACACTGGGGGTGTTGTCACTTATTTCATCAATAGTTTTTAAAGTATATTTGTCATTTAGTCCTAGCTCATCAATTAGAGCTAAGAGATGCACTATTGCATTTGTGGAGCCACCAAAACCAAGCAGTATTTTTATAGCATTATAAATTGCTTTCTCAGATAGTATTGATTTAGCCGTCATTCCTTTTTCAACTAAATTCATTACTGCATTACCAGCCTTTTTGGCCAGTGTCAGCTGTTCAGAGGAGTTTGCTTTTACGGTACTACTAAAGGGCAATGACAACCCCAACACTTCACTCAAGCACTGCATTGTATTGGCAGTTCCAAAAATTGAACAGGCGCCACAGGAAGGACAGGCTCTTTCTTCCATAATTTCAATTTCTTCAGCTGGAATATCTTCTTTTAGCAGGGTGCCAAATATTTTCTCATCTAAATCAGAAAGTGTAAAGGGTTGACCATCATAGGTGGATACCTCCATTGCTCCACCTGGCACAATTATTGCCGGTATATCAAGGCGAGCAGCTGCTAGTAATGCACCCGGTATTGTTTTGTCACAAGTTACTAGCACAACCATAGCTTGAAGCATTTGAGTTTCAATTATAGTTTCAATTTCATAACTTAAAAGATCTCTTGCAGGCAAGTCATATCTCATTTGTGGCAAACCCAGAGCAGGAGTTGCACATTGGGAAAGCCCCCCAAATTCCAAAGGAGTTCCCCCTGCTTGCCAGATTCCTGCTTTTACTAACTCGGCTAATTGTCTCAAATGCAAATGACCTGGAC
Source organism: Halanaerobiaceae bacterium (assembly GCA_003553485.1). GTDB lineage: Bacteria > Bacillota > Halanaerobiia > Halanaerobiales > Halarsenatibacteraceae > T1SED10-84. The sequence goes on from PWEJ01000117.1 coordinate 11,298, forward strand.
AGACTTCACTCCATGTATTTACTACTCCTACTAATGGTTTTTCTAAATCTTCTTTTGTTCGCCCGGCCGCCCTATAAACAGCTCGCCTATGGGCACCAGTAACTCCTTGAAATAATTCATTCCGTTCTTTACCTTTCAATTTTAGCCACCTCTCAATAATAAAGCTAAATTTTTGCTCTATATTTTTTGATTAACAATTACATATAACTTTAATTGCTTCTTCAGCTGGATCAATTGCAGTTTCCAAAGCTTTATCAATTTCAGCTAATTTAAACTGATTGGTTATTAGAGGGTTAAGTTTAATTTTGCCGCTGGCAGCCAAATCAATTGCTTCAGAAAAATTCCAGCAATAGCCCTGTGAACCATATATATTTAGTTCCTTTTGTATAGCTTTATTTAAATCAACTAATATCTCATTTTTATATAAACCCACTAATACTACCCTGCCATCTGGCTTAGTTATATCTAAGGCCTGATTAAGAGTTTGTTCTAAACCCACTGCTTCAAAAACCTGGTTATATTTATTATTTAATTTCTCTGCCTTAGATTTATTCTGATTTTTAATAACATTGTCAGCACCCAGTTCATGCGCCAATTCTAATTTAGAATCACTTATTCCAAAAATAGTCGTCTTTTTTACCCCGCTATTTAAAGCTAATTGCAACAATAACAAACCTATAGTTCCGCTACCTATTATAGCTACCTTATCAGAAAATTTAACTTGGTTTCTCTGCCAGGCATGTACGGCTACTGCCAGAGGTTCAATTAAAGCTCCTTCCTGAAAACTTAAACTGTCTGGTAGTTTATATGCTTTATTTGCTGCAACCTCAATATATTGAGCCATCCCTGCTTTGCCCTGACGATAAAGAAAGGTTAAATCCTGACAAAAATTGTATTTGCCCTGAAGACAGTTACTGCAATTACCACAATTAACTGCTGGCTCAACTACAACTCGATCGCCTGCGGAAAAATTATTTGCCTTTTTACCTGCAGCTACTATTTCTCCGGAAAATTCATGCCCTAAAGCAATGGGAAAATCCACAAAGGGGTGTTTGCCTATATAAGCTTTTTTATCACCACCACAAATAGCTGAGCTTTTAATTTTGACAATGATATTTTCTGGATTTGTTAATGTTATTTCCTCAGTAGTAAACTCTAATTTTTTACAGGCAACGACATTTGCTTTTTGATTTGAAAATTTAATTTTATTTTTGTTTTTTTGTCTTTTCTTATTTTTCATAAATGTACCCCCATAGATGGAAAGGTCAACTTAATCTAATCAACTAATTATTTATAATGACTTAAAACAAAAATCATTTTCAGACCCTGTTTGCCGCTATCAACAACGGTGTGTTTAACATTTCTGGGGATTTTAATAGCCATATCTTCTTTAACTTGATAAACTTCATCACCAATCAGCATTTTCCCTTCACCTTCTAGAATAAAGAAATGTTCATCCCAGTTATCATGACTATGTGGTTCTCCAGAGCTATCTGGTTCCCAGGTTGACATCCCCATGGTAATTTGACCATCATTTTTATCAGGTGTTAAATAACGTCTAATTTTTTGAGGTTTAGAAATTTCTAATTCAGCTGCTGATTTATCAATAATAGCCACTTTAGCTCCTCCTTAAGAACTCTTAAAATTTATTTTGTTTCACTATACAAAACAGTGTTTTGTAATTGTCTATTTTATTTCTTATATACTAAAATCAAAAATCCTGCAAAATTAAAAAAATTTTTTTCTCAATCAATAATCAACGATTATTTAAGAGTATAGTATAAAATAAACTATTTAATCATATTTAAAGTAGATTTATAGCTAATAATGACCGATTATGGCATTTTAAAAGTCATTTTATTTTGTATATTGATTATTTAGCTGCTTTTAACACTTAATAAATATTTTAATTCATATAAACCAAAAAAGAGCCCTGACAAAACCAATCTGTCAAAGCTCTTTTAATAAACCTTCATATTATTATATTTTTTTGCTACTATAAATCTTATGCTTAAAGCCTGCGAAAATTATTCAAAAATATTACTGCCCCTGGATTGCTCTTTGCTTGCTGTTTTGTTGCTGACGGAATTCTCCCCGTTCGCCACGGTTTAATTCTCTTCTTTCCAGAGCTCTATTTTCTAAAGCCTGGGGTTCTCCATCGCAGACAGAACAATAAACTCCCGGTCCTCTTTCAGCTCTTTCATTTATTTCAGAGTTAAGCACTGGCTCATTAGTTTCAGCCATGACAGTCAAACCCAACCCTAAAATAAAGATTATCACTAGTGCTGAAATCAAATATTTTTTCTTCATCATCTCACCCCCAACTTATTTTTGTTAATTTGATTATAGAACAAAAATATGAAGGGAATATGAAGAGACAAAAATAATTGCTCTTACAAAAACAAACTCCGGCACCTCACCATTTGCAGGCAAAATGCCGGAGTTACTTTATTCATAAAAAATTTTTATCTAGATTAATCCCAGCCCAGCACATCAAAGTCTAACTCAAAGCGGGCTGTATCGTCATCTACATATTCTACAAATTCAATTCCCTGAATACGGTCCATTTCTTCAATATAGTCACTTGCTGCAGCATGAGTATCAAACTTAACAGGCCCAGCAAAATCATGAGCTTTTAAATTCCAGTTACCGCTAGGAACAGGATTGATTTCTCCATATTCTTCAATATAGAAGATAATCTGATCGCGATTGGCATCGGCGCTGGAAAAGATAACTTCAGCATCATCGCCGGTATGGGGGAATTCTCCTCCACCACCTGCTCGATAATCATTGGTGATCACAGCAAATGTCATCTCATCATCCAGCGGTTCTCCTTCATAGGTGGCATTGACGATCCGTTCGCCTTCCGGCTGGGTAATATCTATTTCATATTCTATACCTTCTATAACATCATAGTTAAAGGAAGGTCCAAGAATATCTATTACCTGCGCTTCGTCAGCATCGGGATCTAACTGGGAGAAATGTTCAGCTGTTCTTTCCAGGAACTCAATGACCTGTTCTCCATCCATTTCTAAAATATAGACAGTATTATCATAGAGATAGATATCAGTTACATCCCCGATAGTGATATCTTCTCTTACCGCTGTAGAGGTCTGGAAAGGAGCAGCAACAGAGAGAATTGGATAATCTTCGTAATCACTATCAGCCAGTTGTTCTTCTGCATACCAGAGTTGAGCATCATTAACAATCTGGGTTACAGCGGTATCTTTAATTTCAGAAAAATAGCCTTTTATAGGGATCTCAGTGGAACCAATTGGAGTTCTGACATAATCTACTGTAGCATAATGCACTTCTGCAGCTATTTCAATTATATCTACATGCTCTTCAGTGTCGGGCTCAACCTCTCTTACCTCGACATTATGGCCGACAACTTCCCATTCACCATCATTATAAGCCAGGTCAAGGTCAATCACACTTAAGGCCTCGCCCCAGCGGCCAGGTTTAGAAGCAGGGGTGCCAGCAATAGTTCCTTCATCTATATCAACTTCATCAAGATATTCATAGTCTTCAGAGGGGAAAATGGAGTGGGAGTGACCGCCAAGAAAGGCGTCTACTTCATCCATCTGAGCCAGCTTATATCCAGCTTCATATGAACTTGCTCCTGGTTCATAACCCTCACCAATACCTGTATGGGAAGCTACAACTAGCAGATCAGTTTTGTCTGCCAATTCAGGAATATATTGCTCTGCCGATTCCATAATTCCTTCAACATAGACTTCATTTAGTAGATGAGTCCTGCCCCACTGCATAATCTCAGGAGGCACAAAAGCTATAACGCCAATTTCCAGAGTTTCTCCTCCTAAATCTTTTTCAATTATTTCATAGGGTTGAGTGTAATAATCATCGGTCTCAGAGTCAAATAAATTAGCAGCAATCCAGGGGAATTCAGAGCCTTCTATTGCCAGGTCAAAGAAATCCAGGCCAAAGTCCTGCACCTCATGATTTCCAACTCCGGCAGCCACATAACCGGCATGATTCATAGCTTCAATTATGGCCTGGGTTTCCCCTTCTTCCAGAGGATCAACCAGAGCTTCATAATTTCCTATCATACTGCCCTGTATAGCATCTCCCGCATCAAAAAGCAATGTATTTTCTCGTTCTTCTCGCACCTCTTCTATCAAGGTGTATGTCTTAGAAAATCCATATGTCTCGTAAGGCTCATCATTCATGTAATCATAAGAGAGAATATACTGGTGAAGGTCAGCTGTAGCCATAAGTGTGAGAGAATGTTCTGATTCGGCGTTTACATCAAGCGACTGCACCCCGATTAATACGGCAATAATCAAAAGTGCCAGGCCCAGCTTTTTCAGGCCACCAAAGTTCTTATTTCTGTTAGCTAAAAGCAAAATTTTACCCCCTTTTAATTTTGGATATTAATTATATTGCTCTTTTATTATATCACTATTTCAAATCGGCTTCAATATTTTCGGACAGAGGGGCAATGTCAAGCAAATGTGGGTTGAGCCGCTTTCATCTGAAAGGCTGTCCACATATTTCAAGCTGTTATCGATATCAATCTTGTTTCATACATAATCAATCAGAGTTAAATACTGCAGCATTATATTTTGCGGTTTCGAATTTTTTACTCTTTTAAACTTTCCAGGTGTTCCTCCACTTTATCAATTTTGTCTCTGAGTTCCAGCAAATAATCTTCCAGTCTGCCTACAGCTTCTTCCCTATCTAGCTCTTCCCAGTCTTCATGTTCATCACATTCACAAATTTCATCTTCACACTCACATTCGCAGCAACAACAACAGCATGAGCAGCAGCAACAGCTGCCATGATGACTATGTCTTTGATAGGAGTGATGTCCATGAGTTCCGTGCCCTGGATGATGCCCGGCATGAGGATGAGCATGATGTCCGGAAGAGCCACAGCAGCAGCTATGACCTGCACCGTAAGAATGAGGACCGACATGATAGCCATGAGCGGGTTGGGCATGTCCGCCGCAGCACATAATTTTCACCTCCTTCCCTGAAAAATTTGTAATAAATTTTAACACTAACTTAGTGATATTCCCATGATTGATACTTCAAGTTTCTGCAAAAGTTTGTGCTCGTTTATTTCTCGAGTATGTCAGCCACTGCGCCCATGAAAACATAGCTGAGGAAGATCAAGCAGAAAAGCCAGCCCGGTAATGGTATTGCCGTAAAAGGCAAAGCTGGTATCATATTCATCAAATAGCTTCAAAAGCTCTGAAGCAGTGTCATTGACCATGGTTGAGCCTGTGGACAGTACAAAATCGCTTTCAGAGATTAAAAATTCGTTCTCCTTTTCTCCGTCCAAAACTTTAATCCCATATTCCTTCTGACCAATTCGATCTCTATTGAGATCTGTTACAATGATATTCTCTGCGCTAAATCTGGCCGCTGCAGCCTCCAGCAAAGCCGGCTGAAAACCGACTATACCCAGAGTAACTGTCTCCGGATATTTTTCTTTGACCCAGTCAACCATTTCTTCTACACAGTCTTCCATCTCATTATCACGGCAGTGAACTGTCTTTTCCACCAGATTAAGACTGCGCAGCACTGCATTGACTGAAGCCACAAATAAAGCGCGATGATAGTTATTTTCCAGATCCAGCTGGAGAATTTCCTCAAGAGTTCCAGAAAATTCACCGGGATGATCAGTAAAAGCCTGTCCTCGATATCCGTTAAAACAGGCCTCTATCATAACCTCTTCTCCCTGCAGCAGAGGAAAATCCTGGCGATCCGGATCTCCTATAGCTTCTTCGGGGCTCAAACCTGCGGCGGTTATTTCTATATTTTCAAGCTTTAGATCATTTTCTTCTATTATATTCTCGAACTTTTTCTTAGCTTTATGCAATGCTGACAATTTAATTTGCCCCCTTATATTTTGGAATTATATTATTGGTTGCATTTAGAAAAGTTATTTTGCCAACAACTTTACCGGATTGTAAATTTTATTTTAAATTCAGGTAAATATAATTTATATATAACTTAATTAGATTATATTACACTTAAATGATTTTGTCAAAAAGGGCAGGTATCAGGAAGTTATTATACAAATCAAATCAAGAAAAAGCTAACTAGGCTGAGGTAGTCTGGGGAACCACCACTGTCTGGCCTTGATGGTTGATAATACTAACTTTCACTCCGTAAACGTCCTCAATATTTGCAGGTGTCAAGATTTCCGGGCCACCTGCTGCATATACCCGGCCTTCTTTTAACATAACAAACTTATCACTAAAACGAGCAGCCAGGCTTAGATCATGTATGGCTTTAACTGCCGAAATACCACGGCTGGTTTCTGTCTTGATAAGCTCTAATACTTCCAATTGATGTTTTAAATCGAGACTGCTGGTAGGTTCATCCAAAAGAATTATCTCTGGATCTTGAGCTAAGGCCCTGCCGATAATAACTTTTTGCAACTGACCGCCACTGAGTTTATTTACATCTCGCATAGCCAGAGGTTCTAGATCTAGTCTGGATATAATATCAGATACCATCTTTAGGTCTTCCTCTTTAGGTTTCCAGTCAATATATGGTTTCCGGCCCAGTAAGACTACATCAAAAACAGTAGCAGGAAACTTGCGATCTTCATGCTGGGGGACATAGCCCAAATAACAGGCTAACTCCCGGGGAGTGAAATTTTTGATATTTTGCTGTTGGAGTATCAGCTTTCCAGTCTGAGGTTGTAAAATTCTATTGATGCATTTTATCAGGGTACTTTTGCCTGAACCATTAGGGCCAATAATACTTAGAATCTCTCCCTGTTCAACAGTGAGACCAACATCCTTTAAAACCAGCTTATCTTCATAACTAAAGGCTAAATCACTTATTTTTAACTCCATATATAATTTTTCCCCCTTAAAACAAGATAGATAAAGAGCGGCGCCCCCAAAAAGGAGGTCAAAATCCCGACAGGTAAAACAACAGGCGATATAATAGTCCTGGCTACTGTATCGGAAGCCAGCAATAATATTGCCCCAACCAGACAGGAGAAGGGGATTAAGTATCTTTCCTCTGTACCGATTAATTTACGGACTATATGGGGAGCAACTAAACCTACAAAGCCTATGATACCAACAAAGGACACTATTATAGCTGTTAACATCGAGGAGAGCAGCATCCCTTTAGTTCTTAGCTTTTCCACTTCAACTCCTAGAGATTTAGCGGTTTCATCACCGGAGCTGATAGCGTTATAATTCCAGCTGTTCTTGATAAAATAAAATACAGAGGGTAGCAAAATTACTGTGATAATCAATAAATCTCTCCAGGTTGCTCTCCCAACATCCCCAAAAGTCCAGAAAACTATGGAAGCAATCTCCACATCATCAGCAAAATACTGGATAGCAGTAGTTCCTGCTTGAAATAATGAACCTAAAGCCACCCCGGTTAAAATCATAGTTTCTGCAGCTGCATTTTTAAACTTTACCAGCATTAATATTACCAAAGTGGAAACAACCGCCCAGCCAAAGGCAGAAATAGTGGTGAGATAGGGGTTATTGACCACTATTTCTCCATCAGTACCACTATGGACTGAGCCTACTCCCAAAACCACAATAGAAAAAGCTGCTCCAAAGCCGGCGGCCTGGGAAATCCCCAGAGTAAAGGGAGAGCCTAGGGGGTTTTTTAGGATAATCTGCATAATAGCACCTGATACTGCCAGTCCTGCCCCAGAGGCAATGGCACTCAAAACCTGGGGCAGTCGAATATTCCAAATAATAGTATTGGCCATTCCCAGATCTCGGCCGAGCAAGACCAGAAAAACATCCCCAATGGGCAGATCAAAGGAACCCACTGCTATTGAATAAATTGCTAAGAAAAATAGTAATATGCTGGCGATAATACCAAAGACAACTTTTTTGTTTAAATACTCCTGATATTGCAGCAGAACACTATCAGTTTTTTCACTAGAATTCCCCACTTTAACCCACCTTTTTCAGTGCTTATATATTATTTCCTTTATTTTTTAATCTAAGAGTTCCTTGCTCTCATATATAGGAAAGTGCTCTTTTTGTTCCGTTAATACAGGCTCCCCTAGAAACATCTCCATTATTTCTTCTGTTTTCTCTTCAGGCTCGAGATCAGCAAACTTTTCAGGATAAATGATATTCCCAATATAGTAGGCGTTGGCTAAAATATTACTAAACTGACGGTGATAAGAAGAATAGGGTAATAGTGTATATGTCTCTCCTTCCTGGATAGCTGATAAGGCAGAAAATTCTGGCCGGGTCGCCAGATCTTCCTGGATCAAATGTAAATTGCTGGCATCTAAAAAGATTATCTCGGGATCCCATTGCAGTAGCTGTTCTCTATCAATATTAGCCTGGGTAACTGTATCATAATCAAGGGCATCTCTGGCAGGATAATCGGCATTGATAAATTCAAAGGGAGGAAAGGGCACCCTTACTGAAGTAAGGCCATGTTCACCACGATGGGACATTCCTCCAACATAAACCTCCGGAATATCCTCTTCAGCTAAATCAGAAGTGCGTTGTTCTAAATCTGCAATAATCTCCTCCACATAACTAATAAGTTCCTCGCCTCGCTCTTCTTCCTGGAAAATTTTTGCCAGTAACTCCCAATCTTCAAAGAGCACCTCGCGATAAGCATATAGATCGCCAAAATCCAGGTAGACTACTGGAACTCCCGTCTTATCCTGCAGATCAGCAGCTTCTCCAGCATCACCAGAGTGAATGATCAGATCCGGCTCTTGCGCTGCTATCAACTCTGCATCGCCACCATGATTAGGTCCCACCTGGGGGAGTTCACGTAGTTCTGGAAATCTCAACTGGTAATCACGATAAAGTTCATCATCATCTCCAACTTCTCCTTCTTCCACTCCAACAATTTTGTCGGTATCAACAAAATAAAGAACATTCCTTAAAGCACCAGAACCAATACCAATAACCTTCTGGGGCTCAGCAGGGACTTCCACCTCTCGCCCTGCTCTATCAGTTACCTGTCTGATGTCTTCTGCTGCCAGCAGACCACTGCCTGAAATTAAGACCAGAGCTAAAATCAGAAAAGCCAGAGACAGATTCTTAATTTTACTTTTAATCATTTTACTCCACCTTTCTTTGTTTGAATTATAAAATTGAATTATAAATAAGTAATGGGGCTTTATTAATATAACTAAAGTTAAAGCCACCCTTAAAACCCTTAAAAACTTTCCCAAATAAAAAAACCTGCCTGAAGGCAGGTAAATAGTTAGGCCTAATTGTCAAAACAATCGGTCTTTACAAAAATAAAAACTCAACCGATAGGTTGAGTAAGGTTAGGCTTATTACCTACTACCCTTGCCATCGAGAATATGGTAGGCAACACAATTAGGCAGGTCTCCTGACTTCCGGCACTCTAACAACTCAACCTTCCCTGCTTTAATAGCAAGTGGCCTGTTATAAATGCTTTTAAAGACATTTATAACTGTTTGAGCTGCTTACACCGGTTACAGTGGCGGGCCCGTTCAGGATTTTCACCTGATTCCCTATTCTCCCCTGGCCGTAGCTAAGGGCACCTAACTGCATCACTATATAATTTTTTTGTTTTTTTATCCAAATGTTACCTGGGTTAATTATATAGCACTATTATTATTTTTGCAAGCCTAGATTTTAATAATTTAGTTGTATTTTTCCTGGCAATAATTAAGCTCCCGGAACACCTCGGACAGTATAATCAGTGTGTAATAATTTATGGGCTTTGGCACTGCCAGGTTCTTCTAAATATTCTTCATATAACTTTTTAATTTTGGGATTTAAATGGGAACGTCGCATCTCTTTATTCTCATCTATTTCATAAAGAGAAGCAATTCTTCGCTCTCGAACTTCCTGCCAGGTCAGCTCAGTATTTATGGGTTGACCTCCTCCACTGATACAACCTCCAGGGCAGGCCATAAATTCCACAAAATGAAACTCTTCTCCTGCTTTTATCTTCTCCATCATTTTTTTGGCATTATTCAGACCGTGAGCTATGCCGACTCGCAATGTCAAATCTTCAGTAACGGGAATACTGGCAGTCTTCAAACCCTGCAGTCCTCTTACTGGAGTTATTTCTATTTCCTCTAACTCTTCACCGGTGATAAGATTATAGGCCGTTCTGATGGCAGCTTCCATTACTCCGCCGCTAGCTCCAAAAATATCGCCTGCTCCCGAGGAGACACCTAGCATTTCATCATAATCTTCTGGTTCTAAATCACAGGCGTTAACCCCAACGGATTTCAACATCCTGGCCGCTTCTCGTGTTGTCAAAACATAATCTACATCATCACTCATTTCTGGACGCCGGGCTTCAAACTTTTTAGCAGTACAGGGCATGATGGAAACCACCACTAAATCGTCAGGAGAAATGCCTATTTTTTCGGCATAATAATTTTTAGCAACGGCTCCAAACATCTGCTGCGGTGATTTGGCAGAAGAGAGGTTTTCTAAATGTTCAGGATAAAAATGCTCAATAAATTTAATCCAGCCCGGACTGCAGGAGGTTAAGACAGGTAAGCGATCATTATTTACAACTCTATCCACTACTTCTGTTCCCTCTTCCATAATGGTCAAATCGGCTGTAAAATTAGTATCAAATACCCGATCAAAACCCAGCCTTCTTAAAGCTGCCACCATCTGGCCGGTGGCTATAGTTCCAGGCTCTTCACCAAAGGCTTCAGCAATAGCTACTCGGACCGAGGGAGCGGTTTGCACAATGACATGTTTATCTTCATCATAGAGGGCATCCCAGACTTTTTCCATATGGTAAACTTCATGCAGAGCACCGGTAGGGCAGGAAACTACACATTGACCGCAGTTGGTGCACTCAACATTACCCATTCCCTTGTCTTTGAAAGTTGTAACTCTAGTTTCAGGTCCTCTACTTGCCTTAGCAAAAACCCCCACTCCCTGAATCTCCTCACATTTTCTGATACAACGGGCGCAGGTTATACACTTATTTGGCTCTCTAACGATGGAATGACTGGAACGGTCATATTCTTCCTCTTCATCTCCTGGCTCCAGCCGCATCCGGCTAACATCAATATCTTCAGCCACATCCTTCAACTGACAGCTGCTCTTGCGGCTACAGGTTAAACAGTTTAGCTCACAACTGATATCATGAGAAGCAATGATCAGCTCAAATAAGGTCTCTCTCACTTCTCTCACCCGAGGAGAGTGTGTTTTGACCACCATTCCCTGGCGAGCCCTGGTATTACAGGCTGGTCTCAGTCTGTTTTCTCCTTCAACTTCCACCACACAAAGCCGACAACCACCATAAACTGTAAGATCATCGGCAAAACAAAGGGTGGGAATATTAACATTTATTTCATTAGCAGCCTCTAACAGGGTGGTATTTGGTTCAACAGCAACTTTTTTATTATCAATTGTAAGTTCTATCATTAATAGACAGCCCCCTCAACTAACTCCTCTTTGAATTCTGCTAAAATTGTACCAGTGGGATATTGAGCGCTCTGACCCAAACCACAGCGGGCAGCTTCTGCCATAGCATTGCCAAGGTCTTCTATAATTTCTAGTTGATTGACAGTAAATTTGCCTTTCCCCACCCTAGAGATTATTTTATAAATCTGCTGATTACCTTCGCGACAGGGAAAGCAGGTGCCACAGGACTCATCCATGTAAAACCTGGCTATCCTGGTTAGAATAGCAGTTAAATCCTGTTCAGAGCCTACCACCATTACTCCGCCTGAACCCAGGCTGGAACCGGCCTCTTCTAATCCCTCATAGGAATATTTATAATCCAATTTGTCCCTGGTTAAAATTCGAGTAGACAACCCGCCGGGGATAACAAATTTGATATCATGGCTTTTTCTAGGTCCTCCCCCTAAATCGGTAATTATCTCCTGCAGGGTTGAACTGCCAAACTCTACTTCGTAGACCCCGGGATAATTCACATCTCCACTGAGACAGACCAATTTGGTGCCTTTGCTGTCTTCAGTCCCCATAGTTGCAAACTCACTAGCACCTTGATGTAAAATTTCTGCCACACAGGCTAAAGATTCAACATTATTAACCAGAGTTGGACAACCGCAGAGTCCTTTACTTATGGGATAAGGGGGTTTAGTCCGCGATTGACCTCTCATTCCTTCCAGTGAATTTAAAAGGGAAGTTTCATCACCACAGACATAACAGCCAGCCCCTCTAACCAATTTTATATCAAAGCTAAAATCAGACCCCAAGATATTTTCACCTAAAATACCAGCTTCCCGAGCTTCTTCTAAAGCCTCCTGTAAAATCTTTATCGATTTAAAATACTCTCCTCTAATATAAATATAGCCATAATCAGCATCGATAACATAGGCTCCAATCAGCATTCCTTCTAAAACTTTTAAAGTCCTTTCATCTAATAGATAGCGATCTTTGAATGTTCCTGGTTCTCCTTCGTCGGCATTACAGATTATATACTTAAATTCCCCTTCTTCTTTAAAAGCCATGTCCCACTTAGTTCCTGTTGGAAATCCTGCTCCCCCGCGACCTAATAATTTAGACTCGCTTATCTCCTGAATCACTTCCTCCGGCTCCATCTTTAAGGCTCGCTGGAGACCAGGAAAATCATAATCGGCAGGATTGCGCAGACGAGGTCCCTTTAGAAATTTTCGCTCCTGTACCATTTGCTTAATCCTCCTATTGACATTCGGATAATATTTCTATAGCTCTACCGGAAGTTAATTCTGTATACATCCTGTCATTTACCATCATCACTGGTCCTTCACCACAATGACCCAGGCACTCAACTACTTCTAAAGTAAACAACTTATCATCGGAAGTCTCTCCACTTTCTAGCTCTAAATAATCCTGCACTGCCTCTAAGACCTCATCAGAATCATGCAAAAAACAGGAGATGCTATCACAAATTCTCACAATGTACTTGCCGGTTGGTTCTGTATAGAGCATGGAATAAAATTCAAGAGCTCCATAAATCTTAGCCCGGGGCTCAGAAAATTTTTCCGCCAGTTGGGTAATCTCTCTTTCAGGAATATAACCATAAGTATCTTGAATATCATGGGCCATTTCCAGTAAGATATCATTATCTTGCTGCAGCATTTTCTCACCTCCCCTGTTGCAGAAAATTTCATATTGTGATTTAATCAGCAGTTAATAATTTATAAGATAGTGACAATTTAAATTTTAAGGCAGTAATTTACAATTGTAAATAGGATCTGCTTTAATATACGTGTATACAAGTATTTTTTTACATTTATAATCAATTTATTTCAAATTTATTTGACTATTAGAAACTCTTAAGATAAAATAAGAACAAATATCATAAAGATATTTTCTCCTGACCTCAGGGCCATAAGCCTAAAGCCAGGGAGAACCTTCTATCAGATATTTTGGTGGCCTCTTAATCACAAATGGTTATATTATTTTATTTATTATCTGATAGTATTACTAAACTAAGACCCTGGCAATTTATAGCCAGGTTTTTTTATTTTACTAAATATACTTTAATGGGAGGTAAATTTAACATGGGAGCAAGGATTGGTGTAGTTGCTATCATAATTGAAAACAGAAAAGAGGCAGCTGATAAGGTTAATGATGTACTGTCAGACTACGGCGAATTGATCATCGGCAGAATGGGAATACCTCGAGATGACAATAATATGGGTGTTATTTCTTTAATTATTGAAGGAAACAGTGATGAAGTGGGGGCTTTGACAGGAAAGTTGGGAAATCTAAAAAATGTTAGTGTTAAATCTGCTTTAACTTCCTGTGAAATATAACAAAATGGAGGGTAGCTAGTGATTAATAATAAGAGCTTAGCAGTTAAAGATAAGAGCCTATCAGATTTATTCCAGGAAGACTTCATTGGTGAAATACTGACAGCCGGGAAAAAATCCAGTACAGACTCAAAACAAGTAACTGAAATCATCAGTAAAGCAAGAGAGTTAGAAGGGCTGACACCAGAGGAAGTGGCTGTTTTATTGCAGGTCGATGATGATAAGATGCTAGAAAAAATGCTGACTGTCGCTCGCGAAGTCAAAGAAGAGATTTATGGTAAAAGATTGGTGCTCTTTGCTCCTCTATATTTTGACAATCTCTGTGATAACAACTGTCTATATTGTGGTTTTAGAGAAGATAACGAAGAGGTTGAACGGAAAAAATTAACTCAGGTAGAAATAAAAAAAGAAGTAAGGGCTCTGATATCTAAAGGCCATAAAAGACTGCTGGTTTTAACAGGGGAAAAAGTAGATGAAGATATTTCCTACCTGTTGGAAGGCATTAAAACAGCCTATGAAACTCAGACAGAACTGGGTGAGATCCGGCGCATAAATGTAGAAGTAGCGCCTTTATCAATAGCTGATTTTCGTCGCTTAAAAGAGGCTGACATTGGTACCTATACCTGTTTTCAAGAAACTTACCATGAGCCAACTTACGAGCGACTTCATCCTTCCGGGCCTAAATCTGATTATTTCTGGCGACTTGAAGTTATGGACAGGGCTTTAAAGGCCGGTATTGATGATTATGGTTTAGGAGCACTTTTTGGTCTCTATGACTACAAATTCGAAGTGGTCTCTTTACTACTCCATGCTAAATATTTAGAGGAAACTTACGGGGTTGGCCCCCATACCATTTCAGTTCCCCGCTTAAATTCAGCTAAAGGGGCTCCTCTATCTGAACCTCCCTCTCCTGTCTCAGATTTTAAATTCAAGAAAATAGTTGCTATTTTAAGGCTGGCTGTTCCCTATACCGGGATTATCTTAAGCACCAGAGAGGAGGCCAGTTTGCGAGATCAATTATTTCAACATGGGATCTCTCAAATTAGCGCTGGCTCCCGGACATCTCCAGGAGGATATGAAGAAGCAAGGAAGCGAAACTCTGGCGAAGAACAATTTTCCCTCCATGACACCCGGCCCATGGCTGAGATTATAGCTAAACTGGCAGAAAGAGATTATCTGCCTAGTTTCTGTACCGCCTGTTATCGATTGGGCAGAACTGGGGAAGATTTCATGGATTTGGCTAAACCAGGACAAATTCAAAAGTATTGCCAGCCCAATGCTATGTTTACTTTTCAGGAGTATCTAGAGGATTTCGCCGGTGATAAACTCAAAGAGCAGGGGGAAAACTGTCTCGACCACCATCTCAAGGAAATCAAAGAGGATCATCCGGCTCTAGCCGATAGAGTGGAGAATAGATTAAATAAAATTAGTCAGGGAGAAAGGGATCTTTATCTATGATTTCAAACAATCTCAAGGATTTGACTGAAGAGGATCTCACCAGTCTGCTGCAGCTAGAGGATGAGAAAAAGATTGAAAGTCTATACCGCCAGGCCTATGAGAAAAAAGTAGAGCAGGTCGGCAAAAAAGTTTATTTCCGGGGGATAATTGAGTTCAGCAATCACTGTCAGAAAAACTGCCTTTACTGTGGCATCAGACGCGACAACAATGAACTAACTCGCTTTGAAATGGATAGAGAGGAGATAATCAAGTCAGCCCGCTGGGTGCATAATAGCGGTTATGGATCGCTTGTGCTCCAGTCCGGTGAGATACAGGGAGAGGAGTTTACTGAATATATAGAAGGAATTATCAGGGATATCAAAGAGATAAGTAAAGGTGAGCTAGGAATTACGCTCTCTCTGGGCGAGCAGAAAAAAGAGACCTATCGGCGCTGGTTTGAAGCAGGAGCTCACCGCTATCTTCTGCGCATTGAGACCACAAACCCTGACCTTTACGCTGAACTGCATCCGGAAGATCATCAGTTTCAGGAGAGACTGAACTGTCTTAAAACCCTTCAGGATATTGGTTACCAGACTGGCACCGGGGTAATGATTGGTCTTCCCGGTCAAACACCGGCAGATCTGGCTGCTGATTTAAAGTTTTTTCAGCGTCAGAAAATAGACATGATAGGCATGGGGCCCTATGTCCCTCATTCTAGCACTCCCCTGGCTTCTGGAACTACTGGAGATAAAATACCTGCTAAACTAAAGGAAAAAAACCTGGATTTAAGCCTTAAAATGGTTAGCTTATTGAGGATTCTAGTTCCCGATGTAAATATCGCCGCCACTACTGCCCTGCAGGCTCTCCATCCGCTGGGCCGGGAGAAGGCTTTACAGGCAGGGGCGAATATTTTGATGCCAGTGGTAACTCCGCAAAAATACCGCGAGGATTATAAGCTTTATGAGAATAAACCCTGTATAGATGAGAAAGCCGAGGACTGTCGGGGATGTATCAGTAATAGAGTAAAAAGTATCGGCGAGGAGATAGCTTATGATGAGTGGGGAGATTCCCGGCGATATTTCCGTCGTTTAGGAAACAGGAGTGCTGAGCTGAGGGGTGAGATAGATGCAGAAAACGCCGCAGGCTAATCGATTGCATATTGCGATTTTAGGTCGGAGAAATGCAGGTAAATCAAGCCTGATAAATGCTCTGACAAACCAGGATTTAACGGTAGTCTCCGAGGTGGCTGGAACCACCACCGATCCGGTTTATAAATCAATGGAACTTCTGCCTTTAGGTCCCGTCACCATGATTGACACAGCCGGTATCGATGATAGGGGCGAGCTGGGTAAATTGAGAGTTAAAAAAACAAAAGAAGTTTTGGGGCGGACAGATTTAGCAATTATCGTCATCGATCCTCAACAGGGAATAGAAAAAGCCGAAAGAGAGCTCTTAGAGGAGCTTAGAGAAAGAGATATTCCTGTAGTGGGAGCAGTAAATAAAATTGATCAGACAGAAGAAGATAAAATCGAACTTCTCAGTGAAGAATTGGGAATCCAACTGCAGCCAGTAAGTGCCACCAAAAGGATAAATATCGAGGATTTAAAGAAAGAAATAGTATTTAATGCTCCCTCGGAATTTGAAGAGCCCCATATTATTGGTGATTTAATCAAACCTCAGCAGACAGTAGTCCTGGTGGTGCCCGTTGATATGGCCGCTCCCAAGGGCAGGCTAATTTTGCCACAGGTTCAGACCCTTCGGGATGTACTCGATAATGACGCTCAGGCTCTAATTGTAAAGGAGCGGGAGCTAAAGGGTGCTTTAGAGGAATTGAAGTCAGATCCAGAGATTGTAGTTACTGATTCTCAAGCCTTTATGGATGTTGATGCTGATGTTCCTGCCAGAATCCCCTTAACTGGTTTTTCGGTCCTATTTGCCCGCTACAAAGGAGATCTCGAGATTTATACCCGGGGGATCAAAGGTATTGATAACTTAAATCCAGGGGATAAAATTTTGATTGCTGAAGCCTGCACTCATCATCGGACCCCTGATGATATCGGGAAGGTCAAAATACCTCGCTGGTTAAGGCAGTTAGTAGGGGGTAAATTAAATTTTGAACATGTCTCTGGCCGGGAATTTCCTGACCAATTAGATAGTTATGATTTGATCGTTCATTGTGGTGGCTGTATGGCCAATCGCAAGGAAATTTTATACCGATTGAAAAAAGCCGATAGTTTGAATATTCCCATCGTCAATTACGGAATGTTGATCGCTCACGTCCATGGCATTTTAGATCGGGCTTTAGAACCCTTTCCTCTGGCTCAAATGATCTGGGAGGAATAATAATGCGACAGGAAAAAGATCTGCTGGGCACAAAAGAAATTGAAGAAGAGGCTTATTATGGAATTCATACGGCAAGAGCTGCCGAAAATTTCCCTCTTAGCCAGCGCCAGGTTAACCCCCTGCTGATAAAAGCAGTGGCTGCTATTAAAGAAGCAGCAGCTACTGTCAACCATGACCTGGGTAGTTTAGCCCGGGAAAAAAAAGAGGCCATTGTGCAGGCCTGTGAGGATATTCGTAATGACAGGCTGGAAGAGCAGTTTATTTTAGATGCTCTGCAGGGAGGAGCAGGAACTTCTACGAATATGATGGTCAATGAAGTAATAGCCAATAGAGCTATTGAAATCCTGGGAGGAGAGAAGGGAGACTATAGTTTAATCCATCCCAATAATGATGTCAATAAAGCTCAGTCCACCAATGATGTCTACCCAACTGCCCTTAGGATTGCCGGGCTCTGGCTATTACCCTGGTTAACAGAGGAGGTCTCCAGGCTGCAGGAGAGTCTTCAGGAAAAGGAGCGTGATTTTGCTGATATACTCAAGCTGGGGCGGACGCAGCTGCAGGATGCGGTGCCAATAACTTTAGGTCAGGAGTTTTCTGCCTATGCTGAAGCCATCAGTCGTGATAGATGGCGGCTCTATAAGGTGAAAGAAAGGTTGAAAAAGGTTAACCTGGGCGGAACTGCTGTGGGCACTGGTTTGAATGCTCCTCGAAAATATATCTTTTATGTGATTCGAGAGCTGCGAGATATTACAGGTCTTGGTTTGGCTCATGCTGAAAATATGATTGACAACACGCAAAATTTAGATGTCTTTGTTGAAATTTCCGGTTTGCTCAAAACTTTAGCCGTTAACTTAAACAAATTGGCCAGTGATCTGCGCCTTTTATCCTCTGGGCCTCAGGGCGGTCTAGGAGAGATAGAGCTGCCCCGGGTCCAGGCTGGCTCTTCCATAATGCCTGGCAAGGTCAATCCTGTAATTCCAGAAGCTGTCAACCAGGCTGCCTTTACGGTGATAAGCAATGATCAGGCCATTACTCTGGCCGCCCAATCAGGTCAACTGGAGCTAAATGCTATGATTCCACTTTTAGCTGATAAACTGCTGAGCAATATAGAATTATTGCAAAGAACTGCCAAAATGTTTCGGAAAAAGTGCATCAGGGGCATAAAGGCCAACCAGGATCGTTGTGAGCAGTTGCTGGAAGAGAGCCTGGGATTGCTGACTGCTTTAAACCCCTATATAGGTTATGAAAAGGCCACAGAAATTGCCCGGGAAGTAAACTCCACTGATAAAACAGTTCGAGAAGTGGTTTTACAGCAAGATATCTTTACTGCTGATGAATTAGATCAGATTTTATCCCCGGCCAGAATGACTCAACCGGGTTTTGCCGGCCAGAATTTCACTGTTAAACAGCAAGATAATTAATCAGTTCAGAAGCTGAGCTCTGAGAAAAGTTTCCTTTTTTGAGCTGCCAGTACTGCAGTTTATCAGCAGGCAGATTTGCTTTTTGGGCTAAATAGTCAACAACATAGGGATGACAGGTCAGGAAGAATACCTGCCAATCAGCTGCCAGCTCTGTAATGACCTCTGCTGCCCGGTAGAGATGAGGATGGTCAAAATTAGTGAGTGAATCATCAATAATCACCGGCAGGGGGGGCTTAATGCTCCTTATTCTGTTAATGCGCACTGCCCAAAAAAGCTGTTCTCTAGTGCCGCGACTTAATAAAGCTGTGCTGGACTGTCTTTGGCCGTCAGCCAGCGAAGTAGCAAAATCTGGATCAGTAAAATCCCGGGCTGGTTCTATTTCCTGATATTCTCCAGCTGTTATCCGGGATAAAAGTTCACTGGCAGGCTCCAGCAGTTCTTCTTTGGCCCTTTTTATCGTCCTCTCTCTTACCTTTTCTAAGATAAAGGCCACTGTTCTATTAAGGGCATAATCTTCGGCCAGCTGGCGCAATTCTGCTCTGGCCTGGTCTATTTCTTCATGGGCAGCCATTATTTTATCAGAAGAGGCTAAAGTCTCCTTTTGCTGCTGCTTTTTTTGGATAGCTGCCGTTATATCCTGGCTTTTTTGCTGAAGCTCTTCCAACTTCTGCTGATGTCTCTTCTTAGTAGCTTCTATCTCCTGTTGAGAGCCAAATTTATCATAATAGTTCTTTAATAGACTGACAGTTTCAGCAGGACTTTCAGATTCTTCCCCTGATTTATCAAGAGCAAATGATTTATCAAGGGCAGTAAAAGCCTGTCTGATTCTATCTGTAGAATTAAGGGTCTCTTTAAATTCCCTGGTAAGCTGTTTAAGTTCCTTCTGCAGGGACTTAAACTCTAAAACCTGCTTGGCCTCTTGTTGATATTGCTGCAAAAATTCAGCCACTTCGCTATCTAAAAAGTCATCGTCCAAACCATTATTAGAGAAGGTAGCTCTAATATCAGACAGCAGAGACTCTTTCTCTTCAACTGCCTGCCCAATCCTTTGAGCCCGGGTCAAATATTGCTGAAGCTCAGACCAGGCGGAAAATAGTTTTTCCTGCTCTGATAACAAAGCTTCTTTTTCGGGCAGGGGAAAAAGTTTTTCTGGTGCTTTTTTATTTAAGCGGTGCAGGATTTCTCTGACATTACTCAGGTCAGATAGCACCTCTTGTTCCCTGGCTTGCAGGCGAGCAGAAGTAGCCTTTAATTTTTGATAACGCCTTTTTAGCTCCTGCAGAGAGGTAAAATAACTGGCTATTAAATCAGGGGCTGCTGCTTCCTCTATACCTAAAAGCTGGCGATAGTTATCCAGCTTCTCTTCCAATGGCATCAATGCTTCATTAAGCTCACTAAGGCTTTTGTTCTGCTGGTCTATTTGCTCCTCTAAAAGTTTCTTTTCAGTATTAAGCTCTTCTTTATCTTTTTCCCGCTCTCGGGCCAGTTGATACTGGTGAAAATAATAGGGCAGTGAGATAACCAGCCCCCCTGCAGCCAGAAAAATCCCCCAGAGAAAATCAAAGTAGCCGGCCAGAGCTGCCAGCCCAATTAGGCCAGCAGTGCTGACTAAAGACTTCTGCCAGGTTGACTTCAAGGTTGCAGGTTTTTGCGCCAGCAACTCTTCTTTTTGATTAAGCTGCTGTTGTTGTTCCTTAAGAGCTGCTATCTTTGAATTAATTTCCTGCTGCTCCTTTATTAGCTTTTTATACTCTTCAATAGTCTGTAAAAGTTCTTGCCTTGCAATGCTATCAGCCCTGATCTCAGCCAGGCTTTCCAGGTCAGCAGCAAAATCGGCTCTCAATTCTGCTGCATCAACTTTAAGTTCTTCTTTTTCCTCCTGGTGGCGTTTTTTAGCTTCTATAAGATTTTTAAGCCTCTCCTCAACCCCCGAGATCCCGGCTGAAATAGCCAGAATATTTTCCTCTTCAGCCAGCAAAAGAGTGCTAACTCTATCCACTGCTGCCAGCCTGCTTAAGGGTAATTGCTCATTTAGTTTCTTTTTTTCTTCAGTTATTCTGGTGGTGATTTTCTGGTATTGGCTGGCAAAGTGCTCCCCTTGATTGAGCAGTTTAGGAGAATAATTTTCCTGCTTTAGCTCCTGGCCTGGATGATTAATTATTTTTTGCTTTAACTGCCGGTATTCCAGATACTTAAAATGATTATTGGCCAATATATCCAACCTGGTTAACTTCTTCTGCAGTTCTGCGATTTCCTCCCTATTTTTTTCCTGGTCAGCTTCTAAATCCTCTAATTCTTCTAAAAGCTGCTGATATTTGTCTATTTGCTGCAAAGCTTTATCTTTCTCTTCCTCTGCTTTTTTTATTCTTTGATCATAACTTTTGAATTGGCTTACGTTAGACCGGCCTAGCTTACCGCCGATATTTTTGGCCTTCCGGTTGTAGCTTTCTGCTATTGCAGGAAGATTGACTATTTGATTTAATCCCCCACCTAATAATAGCGACTGCAAACGGCTTTCTTCCTCTCCTGATACTCCAGGCGGGGTTTTTTGTAGCTCTGCTAAACTTATGGTAAAAAGTTGCTGATATGTAAAGAAGTCCAGCTGATTGTAAAGATCTTTAACTGTCAGATCTTTATCTATCCCCTCTCTGTTATTTTTTATATTAAGAACAGGGTTGGCATAGCCTCTGAGTTTTAAATTAGCTTTTACAGAGCTCTCTGTTCCTGCCTGTTCTGGAGGCAAAAGCAAATCAGCTGTTAGATGATATTTATCGGTAGCCGGAGGAAAGTCTTTTTTTTGCGGGAAGCCATATCCCAGGTATTTTAAAGCCTCCCTGAAAGTGCTCTTGCCCGCTCTATTTCTACCGCCAATTATAACCAATCCCTCACTGAGATCACTTAATGAGGAATTTTGAAAAATACCAAAATCACCTAAGAAAATGTCTGTAATTTTCATAAACCTTAATCACCCCTGAAGAGCTGAGACAGGATTTCACGACGAGCAGCTGCCAGGATTTCCTCTTTCACAGCTTGATCAGCATAGAATTTATTGAAATCCCTTTCTTCTGGTTCTTCAGCCCCCTGCCAGATCTCACCCCATTGATCTAAAAGTTCTTTTGTCAGTTCTGTATCCTCTTCCAACTCCTGAAAAATTTCCTGGACTCTAGCAAAAAGAGGGTTATTATCTCCTAAATCTGACAGCTCTGGTAGTTCAGCAATGGTATTAAACTTAATAG
>PWEJ01000042.1 GCA_003553485.1 Halanaerobiaceae bacterium
CTTGAAATAATCTTTTCATAAAAATTCCTCCCTGTAAGTTGTGATAAAGTTAATTAAGTTAATTGTTACTATATACTTTATTCAATAAATCTACTTTACATCCTGCAAAAAAAATAAGATTTAATATGAAACACCGCTTTATTTTAATTTTTTTAATCTTTTGTAATAAAGCAAAATTTAAGATATAATTGTTATTGAGAAAGGTTTTTTCTGATTTATAGGTCTAATAACAGGAGATGATAATGTTGAGAACCCGCCAGGAGATAAGAACAAATTTAGAAAAAATTATAGCCAAAAAAGAGCCCCTTTTAGGTGTTGCCGTAGGCTCAGGAATAAGTGCCAGATATGCAGAAAAAGGGGGCGCTGATTTTTTAATGGTTTTAAATGCAGGTATTTTTAGGATGGCTGGCATCTCATCCACTGCAGCACTTCTCCCCTATGGCAATGCTAATAAAATGGTCCTGGATATAGGTGAAAATCGCATTCTACCCATTGTGAAGGATATCCCTGTCATCTTTGGCTTATGCTGTACTGATACTACTGTTAATAAAAAAAGTCTGTTAACTAAAATATCAGCTATAGGTTTTACAGGAGTAACAAATTATCCCTCAGTGGGGATTGTTGATGGTATCCTAAAAAACCATCTGGAAGAAAACAATCTTTCTTTTGAACAGGAGGTCAAATTAATAAAGTTAGCAATTCAGCTAGAAATGTTTACCATTGCCTTTGTTTTTAATGAACAGCAAGCTATAAAAATGGCCCAGATTAATCCAGATATCATATGTATTAATTTTGGCTGGACTGGGGGTGGAGAACAGGCCCCCAATAGAAATATCTCTTTGGAGATGGCAATCAACAAAGCTAATAATATTTTTACCACCATAAAAAAAATAAACTCCAATGTAATTATTATGGTATATGGAGGACCAATTAATTCTCCTGAAGCAGCTAATTATTTATTTAATAAAACTCAGGTTCAAGGCTATATAGGCGGCTCAGTTTTTGAAAGAATTCCTTTAGAGAAGGAAATTGTCAAGATAACTCGCCAGTATAAAATGTTTACTTCTATGAAGTCCATCAATAGCAAAAGATTAAGGCAGGAGTTAAGGAAGGAAAAATCCTTTGGTAAGTTGGTGGGGAAAAGCAAACCTATGCAGGAAATTTATAGTATCATTGACCAGATTGCAGACAAAAAAGTAAATGTGTTGATAACAGGTGAAAGTGGTACAGGAAAAGAGCTTGTTGCTAAAGCAATTCACTATTACGGCGGGTTAAGTGAAGCCCCCTTTATCCCCATCAACACAGCATCTATCCCCTATAATTTACTGGAAAGCGAATTGTTTGGTCATGAAAAGGGTTCTTATACCGGGGCTTTTGAGAGTAAAAAAGGAAAGTTTGAAATAGCTGATGGTGGAACACTTTTCCTCGATGAAATTGCAGATATGCCCCTGGGCCTACAGGCTAAAATTTTGCGGGCAATTGAAGAGCAGGAGATCCAACCTGTTGGAGCTGAAAGATTCAAAAAAATTAATGTGAGAATATTGGCGGCTACTAATAAAGATCTAAAAATTCTTTTATCTAGGGGCAGATTTAGAGAGGACCTTTATTATCGTTTAAATGTGGTTAATATTAACCTTCCTCCTTTAAAAGATAGAAAAGAAGATATTCCTTTATTGATCCAGCAATTTATCAAGGAAAACAATAATAAATATGGATTAGAAATAGAAGATGCTACCGACAATTTTTATCAGGCAGCTTTCCAATATGACTGGCCCGGTAATATCAGAGAGTTGAAAAATGCTGTAGAAAGAGCCCATGTCTTAAATGATCCTAAGAGCAAATATCTTCCCAGTGAGCATTTGCCGGTTCATATTAGCAGTCTGGTTAACAGGCCTGAAACTAATAATGATAAATTTGAGGAGGCGACTAATAGGACTGATTTAAAGAGTAAGCTCAACCTCTTTGAAAGAAGAATAATCTTTCAGACTTTAAATAAGTTTAACTTTAATATTAGTCGTTCTGCAGAAAATCTGAATATTACTAGAAAAACTTTGCGAAATAAAATGCAAAAATATAATTTAAAGAAAAAATAAATTAGCATTATGAGTATTTGTTACCCAACTAACTGCCGGTTAATTGAGTAATAATTACTCATTTTTCTCTAAGTAATTTGAGAGTCTTTTTTTCGTTTCTATAGAATGCCGAAAAAGCCTGCCACATCATATCAGATATATTTTGAATTATTGGCCTATCCCTGCTTAGTTGGCATGAAAAATGCATCTATTTATAATTACCAGGAATTTATCAGTATATTTTCAATCTCCATATTATTAATTTTTTATTTATTAGGAATATTAAATGCTCTTTTTAAAATGCTAAGGAGGGATGTTAATGGCTGGAGAAAAATGGGTAGTATTAATTGCTACCCTCGATACCAAAGGTCCAGAATGTCAATTTGTCAAAGAGATAATTGAGGAAAAAGGTTTAAAGGCAATGGTTATCGACGCTGGAGTTAAGGGAGATCCTTATTTTAAGGCTGATATTGGAAGAGATGAGGTAGCAAAAAAAGGAGGAGAAGATTTAGCTAGCTTGCTTGCCAAAGACGATCGGGGCCACGCCATCACTGTAATGAGTCAAGGAGCAGAAAAAGTTGTCAAGGAATTATATAGCCAAGGAAAGTTGAATGGGATAATATCAATGGGAGGATCAGCTGGAACGACCATTGGAACAACGGCGATGAGAGCCTTGCCCTATGCCATCCCCAAAGTAATGGTTTCCACTCTGGCCTCAGGGGATACAAAACCTTTTGTAGGGACTAAAGATATAATGATGTTAAATTCAGTGGTTGATGTAGCAGGCTTAAACAAAATTCTCAAATCTATCTTAACCAATGCTGCTTTGGCTATTACAGGAATGGTCGCGGATGATGAAAAGGTAAAAAATATAGCAGGCCAGAAACCTTTAATTGCTGCCAGCATGTTTGGAGTTACCACTCCCTGTGTAGAAGAGGCTAAAAAACATTTAGAAGAAAAAGGTTTTGAAGTGTTGGTATTTCATGCTACTGGAATTGGGGGACGAACCATGGAAGAGTTGATCTCTGAAGGTCATATCGTAGGGGTTTTAGATATAACCACAACAGAATTGGCCGATGAACTTGTCGGTGGAGTATTAAGTGCCGGCCAGGATAGATTAACAGCAGCAGCTAAGGCTGGCATTCCTCAAGTTGTATCAACAGGTGCCCTTGATATGGTTAACTTTGGACCCTATGACACAGTTCCTAATGAGTTTCTTGATAGAAAGCTCTACAAGCACAATGAAAATGTTACTTTAATGCGTACAAATAAGGAAGAAAATAGGCTCTTGGGTAATATTTTGGCCCAAAAGCTTAATCACAGCGTTCCAGAAAAAACCGAAGTTTTCCTTCCCTTAAAAGGAGTTTCTCTAATTGATGCAGAAGGGCAGCCTTTTTATGGACCTGAGGAAGATAAAATCTTATTTGCAGAGTTAAAAGAAAATCTGAAAAGTGATATTCCAGTCCAGCAAATTTCAGCCAATATTAATGACAAAGAATTTGCCAGAAAAATGGCTGAGCGTCTTTTGGAATTGATCGCCAAAAATGAGGGTGAGTAAAATGACTACATTTGCCAAGCAAGAAATTTTGAAAAACTTTAGAGAAAAAATAAAAAATAAAGAGATAATCATCGGGGGAGGTGCTGGCACAGGTATATCAGCTAAATTTGCTGAAAAAGGCGGCATCGATTTAATTATCATCTATAATTCTGGCCGTTTTAGAATGGCCGGACGGGGTTCTTTAGCAGGACTTTTGCCCTTCGGTGATGCCAATGCTATCTTATTGGAAATGGCTCAGGAAGTTTTGCCGGTGATTGAAAAAACTCCGGTATTAGCTGGAGTATGCGGTACAGATCCCTTTCGCAGAATGGATTATTTTTTAGAGCAAGTTAAAGAAATCGGTTTTGCTGGAGTGCAAAACTTTCCCACTGTAGGATTGTTTGATGGAGATTTTCGAGCTAATTTAGAAGAAACAGATATGGGGATTGGAGCAGAAATTGAAATGATAAGGCTGGCCAAT
Organism: Halanaerobiaceae bacterium; assembly: GCA_003553485.1. Taxonomy (GTDB): domain Bacteria; phylum Bacillota; class Halanaerobiia; order Halanaerobiales; family Halarsenatibacteraceae; genus T1SED10-84. Next base: position 4,091 of record PWEJ01000042.1, read on the forward strand.
GCAAAGGGGCTTTTAACCTGTCCCTATGTATTTAATGAAAAGGAAGCAGTTGAAATGTCCAAAGCAGGAGCAGATATTTTAGTGCCCCATATGGGCCTGACTACTAAAGGCTCTATCGGAGCGGAAACAGCCATGACCATTGAAGAAGCCGCTGGCAGGGTGCAAGTTATGCATGATGTGGCTAAGGAAATAAATCCTGATATTTTGGTACTCTGTCACGGAGGGCCCATTGCTGAGCCTGAAGATGCAGAATATATAATTAAAAATACTAACGGAATTGTCGGTTTCTTCGGAGCTTCTAGTATTGAGCGTTTGCCAACTGAAAAAGCTATTAAAGAACAGACAGAGAAGTTTAAAAGGATTAAACTTTAATTTGATTATTTAGGAAAAGCAATTTAATTTTGAGGTGATGAAGATGCTGGATCCCATTATTATTATGACAGTATTAAATGGCTTAACTCAGGCTGGTTTGTTATTTTTGATTGCCAGTGGACTAACCCTGGCTTTCGGCTTGATGCAAGTAGTTAATCTGGCCCATGGAGCTTTTTATCTTTTAGGAGGTTTTTTAGGATACAGCATCTTCAGATTAACTTCGATCTGGTGGCTGGCAGTAATTGGTGGAGGACTGGGAATTGCTCTAGTGGGATTATTTATGGAAAAAGTCTTGCTTGAGAAGATCAGAGGTAATTTGCTGTCAGAGACTCTGCTGACGATAGGATTTTCTACAATCATTGCAGATCTAGTCTTATTTATCTGGGGAGGAAGGCCCCTCAGCATAAGAATTCCTGCTAATTTAAATCCAAGAGTTAATATCCTGGGTATTGTCTATCCTGGTTTCAGGTTGTTTATTTTAGTATTCAGTATTGTTGTTGGAGTTGGGCTTTGGGTCATTCTTTTTAAAACTCAGTTAGGTGCCATGATTAGAGCCGGTGTTGATGATAGAGAGATGGTGGCGGCTTTAGGAATAAATATTAGCAGATTATTCACCCTGGTTTTTATGCTATCTGCTTTTTTAGCTGGAGTAGCAGGCGTTCTTGGAGGAACTTACCTTTCTCTCCAGGTAGGAACTGATGTTAGATACCTCGTGCTAGCCCTGGTTGTGGTTATTATCGGAGGGATGGGAAGCGTTGGAGGAGCAGCCATAGGTGCTTTAATTACCGGCCTAATTTTGAGCTTTAGTGGAGCCTATTTCCCCCAGTTGGCTTTCTCCTTAACTTTTGCCCCGATGGTTATTATATTAGCTGTAAAACCTAGCGGGATACTGGGGAGGAAGATAATATGAGCATAAATATTGATAGCGCTGGCAAGAAAAATATTATCTTGACAAATTATGATAAAATAATTTTTCTCTTGATCATTATTCTAGCTATTTTAGCCCCCTTTTATCTATCAGCTTTTATGCTAACAGTTGCCATTAGAATTTTATATATGACAGTTTTAGTTTATAGTTTGAGTTTTCTGGCTCGAGGAGGAATGATATCACTGGGGCAGACTATTTTTTTTGGATTATCAGGCTATACTTTAGCTCGCCTTTTGATTATTCATAATTATTCCCATGCCTCTGCTTTGGCTCTGGGAATCTTACTGGCTTTGCTGGGAGCAGTCTTATTAGGGCTTATTGTTATCAGAACCAAAGGTGTTTATTTTATTATGATAACTCTGGCCCTAGGACAAATGGGCTGGGGAATAGCATTGCAGTGGAGTTCTTTAACCAGGGGTGATGATGGAATTATTGGAGTTCGTCCTCCAGCAATTTTAGGTATCGATTTTCGTAATAGACTCTATTTTTATTATTTAATGTTACTATTATTTATAATAATTTATTTGCTATTGAGAAGAATAAATTCTTCTCGCTTTGGGTTAGCTTTAAAGGCCATCAATGATAATCCTGAAAAACTCAAATCACTGGGATATAATGTTGAATTTATCAGGTATATAGCCTTTGTAATTTCGGGATTTTTAGCAGGTATAGCAGGTATAATATTTGTTTATTACAATGGTATCATTAATCCAGCCACCATTAATATTAATCGGGCCGTCTGGATGCTGGTGGCAGCAATTTTGGGGGGGATCAACTCTCTAGTTGGCCCTTTAATTGGAGTGGCCTCCGTTCTTCTAATGGAAGTACAGATAAGAAGATTTACAGACCGTTATATGATTATAATTGGTACTGTCTTTGTACTGGTTATTTTATTTATGCCTGAGGGTATTTGGGGTTTTTTAGAGAGTAAAATTAATAAATTGAAGAAATCTCTGGGTCTAACCAGGACTCATTAGTCAATAATATGAGTTTAATTATGAGCAATCCATAGAAAGGGGGTTCAGCTTTGCTTTAGCGGACAGGATATTTAGCCGCCTATTAAATTAACTTCTAAAGGAGGAGGAAAAATGCTTAAAAGGTTAGCAATATTAACCCTGGTTTTAATAGTCGTTTTTGCTATGTCAGGTGTTCTATCAGCACAAGAGAATATTAAATTTGGAGCAATTGCACCTATAACAGGAGCTTTTGCTGGTCTTGGCGGTGATACCATTGATGGAATAATCATGGCTCTAGAAGAAGTTGATTATCAAGTAGCTGGTTATGAAATAGAACTTTTCACTGAAGATACAGCTGGTGATACTGGTCAATTATTAAGTGGACTTGATGCTTTAGAAACAAGAGATCAAGTTGATGTAATTTTAGGTCCTGTTTTAGGTGGCGAAGGGATGGCCACCGTTGACTGGGCTACCGACAGGGATATACCAATTATTGTCACCTACTCTGCTCCTGAAGATCTCACTATGAGAGAAAGACGAGACAATGTCGTTCGTTCAGGCTGGACTGGATCTCAGGTTATGTTTGATTTCGGAGAGTATGTTGCTGAAGAGTTGGGTTACGAAAGTGTTGTCATTATTGCTCAGGATTATGCTTTCCCCCATGACCAAGCCGGTGGTTTTATGAAAGGTTTTTATCTTGGTGGAGGACAAAGGGTTGAAAGAATCTGGCATCCAGTGGGTACTGATGACTACAGTTCAATTTTTGCCACTGCCCCTCGCGATGTTGATGCTACCTTAGTTATTACTGGCGGAGATGATGGAGTTAGATTTGTAACTCAGTGGTTTGATTTTGGAATGGATCAAGAAATGCCTTTATTAGCTTCGGCTAATGCTGTAGAGCCTACAGTATTGCCAGAAATTGGTGATATAGCCATTGGTTTATTATCTTCAATGCATTTTGCTGAAGGAATTGAAAGGGAAGAATTTATAACCTGGGCCGAGAAATATCAGGAAAGATTTGGCCAGGTGCCTTCAGCTGCCTCAGAACACGGTTATGTGGCAGCCAGGATGGCTCTTCAGACCATCGAAGAACTTGAAGGGGATGTCTGGGATCGAGCTAGATTTATGGAAGTAGTTCGAGCAATTGAAATGCCTGATGCACCTCGAGGTCCCTTCTATCTTGATGAATATGGTAACCCAGTTCAAAATGTTTATCTAAAAGAAGTTCAAGAGGTAGATGGTAGATTAACCAATATCGTTCTCCATACTTTTGAAGAGGTTACCCAATTTGGGCCTTTCTCTGAGTATCCTGAATGGTATATGGATCTGCCTCCTCATACTGCTGACTTCCCCCCTGGAACTCAAAAAGAGTTTTTTGAGCTATTACCAGAGGGATTCTTCGATTAATTTATTATAATTAAAGAGAGGTTAGCCGGGAAATAATGGATTTATTTATCCCGGCTAACCAGCAATTTCTATAGATAACTGACTTTTAAGAAGGTGATTAGTGCTATGGAAAAAACAGCTGAAAATATTTTGGAGATTGAGGGAGTAAAAAAACATTTTGGAGGCATAAAAGCTGTAAACGATGTTAGCTTCGCTGTTAAATATGGAGAGCATTTAGGAGTAATAGGTCCTAATGGAGCAGGTAAAACCACATTATTTAATCTAATTGCTGGTACTTTCCCTAATGATGAGGGCAGTATAATCTTTGCTGGAGAAAATATTGCTAGAAAGCCAGCTCGCAAGAGAGCTCTAGCAGGTATCTCCCGAACTTTTCAAACCAGTAAGTTATTTTTAAATCTGTCCGTTTTAGAAAATCTTTTCTTGGCTCTTAATAAAAATCAACAAACTTTTAAAATTTTTAGTTCCTGGGAGCAGGATAAAGCTAAGATTGAAGACTGCTACAATATGGCTAAGCAGCTAGGGCTAGAAGACATATTTGAAGTGCAAGTAGGTGAGCTTCCCCATGGCAAAAAAAGATTGTTGGAGATAGGGCAGGTTTTGATTTCTGGAGCAAAATTAATCATGTTAGATGAACCAGCAGCAGGTCTACCAGAGAATGAAAGGGTTAAAATATCTCAGTTAGTTAAAGAATTAACTGAAGGTTTGTCTCTTATTATGATCGACCACGATATGGATATTATTTTTGATTTAGCGGATAGAGTATTAGTAATGGACCAGGGAAAAATTTTAGCCCTAGGCACACCGGCTGAAATTAGGGATAATTCTGAAGTTCAAAGGATCTATGTAGGGGGAGAACAAGATGACAACTGACAAAATATTAGAAGTGGATAATATCTGCTCTTATTATGGCCAGAGTCAAATTATCAGTGGAATAAGTTTTGAACTATTTTTAGGCTCTACAGTTATGCTCCTGGGTAGAAATGGAATGGGGAAAACCACTTTGATTCGTTCTCTGCTAAATCTTTCTCCCCCCCATAAAACAGGGTTAGTTAGATTCAAAGGTGTTGATATTAGCAATAAAAAATCCTATCATATTTCCCAACTTGGAGTTGGTTTTGTACCTCAAGGTCGCAGGCTATTCCCTTCTCTGACAGTAGCAGAACACCTTGAGATGGTATACCGTCAGGATAACGGAGATAGTTGGTCCCCTAAAAAAGTTTATGAATTATTTCCCGAAATAGCCCGCAGAAAAAACAACAAAGGTACTGATTTAAGTGGAGGGGAACAACAGATGCTGGCTATTGGAAGAACTTTAGTGACTAATCCAGATTTATTACTATTAGATGAGCCTCTAGAAGGTTTAGCTCCAGTTGTGGCTGATAAAGTTATGAAAATGATACAAACATTAAGGAGTGAGGGCTTGACAATTTTTTGGGTTGAGCAGAAAGCAAAATTTATCACCGAAGTAGCTGATTTAGTTTATATAATAGAAAAAGGTAAGCTAGTTTACCAGGATAGCAGCGAAAATTTTGCCAGCGACAAAGAGATTAAAAAAGAATTTTTAGGAGTTTAAACCAACTAAGCCAAGTCACTTTTTTTCAATTTTAGCTCTTAAAATCAACAAAAATGATGGCAAAATAATGCGGGTCAATGAAGGTTCCCCTCTCTATGAACAGCATCATAGGCAAAAAGAGCGTAGCCAATTTCTGCCGGGGTAAAATCAACTTCAGCTGACATCTGACGCACTATTTTGATGATTTCAAGGTAATC
>PWEJ01000079.1 GCA_003553485.1 Halanaerobiaceae bacterium
GACAGAATTGTTATAATAGCTCCTGATGGTGGCGAGAGGTATTTTAGCGAAACTATCAGTCAATAGTATTAGAAATCCAGTTCTCCACCCTGGGCAGCTTTAATAAATTCAGAACAGTGAGCATCTTCACCCAGTAAAGTTCGTGCTGTTTTAAGCAAAGCCATGATTCTTTCATCCAGGGGGTCTATTATGGCACTATCTAGCCCTCGACCCATTGCCAGCACTAGAAAAGTTCGGTTTATCATCTTTCTTTTCGGCATACCATGGGATATATTGCTTAAACCACAGGTTATATGAACCCCTTCACAGGATTGAGATATCTCATCGATGGCCGCCAAAATTTGATTGCCAACCTGTTGGTCTGTTCCAATGGGTTGAATTATGGGGTCAACAAAAATATCTTCTATATCAAGGCCAGCTTCAGTCAACCTCTCAACTAATTTAACACCAACTCTTACTCTATCCTCTGTTCCCTGAGGCATTCCCCCATCATCCATAACCAGGGCAATAACTCTGGCCTCAAACTCCTTAAGAATTTGCAGGGTTTCGTTAAATCTTTCTTCTTCAGCAGTAATAGAGTTTACTAATGCTTGACCATCATGAGCTTCTAGACCTCGACGTAAAGCTTTGGGATTGGGTGAATCTATACATAATGGTACATCTACAACTTCCTGGACAGTATTTACCAGCCATTCCATTGCTACTGGTTCATCTTCCAGTAAAGTTCCACAATTAACATCAATATAGTCAGCTCCAGCTTCTTCCTGTTTTTGGGCCAGGTCTTGAATAAACTCTACATCTCTTTCCTTTACCGCCGGTTCAACTTCATCTCTACTGGTATTAATCAACTCACCAATGACAATCAAGATTATCTCCCTCCTTATCTAAGATATTTTAAATGAATAGAGCTATTTATATTATAAAAAGGCGAAAAGTATAATCAAATACTGCACATCAAATAAATTGGGTAGTCAGAGCTAGGTCTGACTACCCAAGATATATATTAGTTTGCTAAATCCTGAATAACTCTTACAGCTTCGTTAGCATTTTCAGCATAACCATCGGCGTCAATTTTATCAGCCCAACGCTCTGTTACAGGACCACCACCTACAACTACTTTAAATCTATCACGGAGATTTTCTTCTTCCAGGGTCTTAATCAGATCTTCATTTGCCCCCATGGTGGTAGTCAAAAGAGCGCTAGTTCCTATCACATCAGCATCTACTTCTTTTGCCTTTTCTATAAATTCATTCGTTGGCACATCAGTACCCAGGTCATGAACTTTTATACCATTTGCTTCCAGAATAGAAGCAACAATTCCCTTGCCAATATCATGGACATCACCTTCAACTGTACCTAAGACAATTTCAATATCTTCAGCCGTTTCTTCTCCAGCAGCGGCTGCCGCCTCTTTAAGTATTCCTGATGCCTCTTTCATAGCTTCCGCACATCCCATCAACTGCGGCAAAAACAATTCTCCTCGATCAAATAGCCGGCCAACTTCTACTATTCCACTGGTAAACCCTTCTTCTATCATTTCCAGGGGAGGAATATCTTCCTCTAACGCCTGGTTGGCCAGCTTTTTTGCTTCTTCCACATCAGCATCAACAACTGAGCGGGCTGCTTGTTCAAAAAGTTCACTACTCATATAATCTACCTCCTGACTTTTCAGCCCTAGATTTTATTGGTTAAACTTTAAGTGTATTTCGTCAGCATTTAATTTAAACTGATCCTAGCAATCCAAAAGAAATCTTTTTTCACCCTCTAGTTATTTCAATTTCACAATTTAAGAGATATTAATTTAACTAGTTTTATCTTTAAAGTTTTCCACGGAATTTATCTTTATATCTAATAGCTCAGCAATATTCATCTTAGCTTCCATACCTTTAGGCTCTCCAGCCGCTGGCTGCACTCTTCCAATACCGTATTCTTTTCTCACTTCATCCATAATAACAGGGTCAGACATATCGGCAATATCTACATCTAGTTTGTCAGCGACATATTCTTTAGCTTCTTCTATACGCATGCCTTCAGACATTTGCAAACGCGCTACCAGGTCTCCGGTAGTGCGAACTCCTCCCATGCCCGAAGCCAATGCGTGGCTGATGACCATACCATTAGGGTCACCAACACCTACCTACAAACCATCCTGCTTACCAATCTCTGCCAGGGCCACTGATGCCCGGCAAAGCGAATCAGCAGGAGGGGTTTCAACTATCGGAACACCACCAACACCCATACCCACATTAGCATGGACTGGGATATCAGCCTCTTCAGCACAGGCTTTCATCATAGCAACAGTCCGCCCTATATTCCAGGGAATAGATTCACTACTATTGATATTTACAACAGGACCAAAGACATCAACACCTGCTTTTTCAGCCATTTTAACCTGCTCATGAGGATATAAGCCAGCTAAATTTGTTCCCTCATACTCTAAATCTCCATGCATGCCTAAAACAAATTCATTAGACATACCCATTTCGATACTTATATCTGGATATTTCTCCTTTAATTTCTCAGTAGCTCTTAAGGCTGCTAAAAAGTCCGGTTCACCGGCAGAGCCTGTGGTGTCAAAGTTGATACCATCTGCTCCGGCTTCATACATCTTGCTGCTTACAAATACCATATCCTTAATTCCATGCTCAATCATGCCTTCATAGGCTTTTTGTGCTTCATCTATTTTCCCTTTAGGCAATAATTCAGCTGGATTGGGGAATTCTCCATCCGGCTGACTATAAAGGGATAAATTAGGCATTGCACCATAATATAACGGTAATATTGTGCTTAAGAGAGCCTGCTCCATCTCAATCTGTTCTTCAGCAATTATTGGTTTAACCGGTTTAAAACTATAATCAACATGGGCTAATTCAGCCGTATCAGAGCAAAACACTCTTTCATAGATCTGTAAATCAGGAATTCGGCCAATAGAAATTACTAATCTTTTTAATTTCACCGACCCCTCATCAAAGGTCAGTACCACTTCATTGCCTGGTTCAACACTGACAAATTTACTGGGCCTTGTATATAAATCGGTCAAGTAATCAATTTCTTCTTGTGGCAGAGTATCAATTTTAGCTCTATCTACTGCATCTTCTACTCCGCGAACTATATCTTCTCTAATTTCATCCTCTGACATTTCAATTTTCATGCCGTCGCCCATTCGAGTTTGAACCATTTTGTCACTCCTTTCTTATATCCTATCTGCTACTTTTAGTTTTTCTCTTCGGACTCAAAAAAACTAAGTTAAGATACCAACAACTGCAAATTCAAGTTTAAAGTTAACTAATGAAGTTTATCATCACCCCCCTAAATTAATTTGCAATTTCTCATCAACAAATAAATGTGAATATATAAACAAGCAAAAACCGCTCTTACTCTGGTTTAACAACCAGGCAAGAACGGCTAAAAAAGAGATTCAACTGGACTATATATTTCATATAATCTCTCCCGAAATCATTCATAATAATTTAACAGAACTAATTTCAGGAACAACGAAACTACTTTTTTTATGTTAGTGTTTTTTAAATTATCATATAATTTAATCTTTGTCAATTTTCAGTCAAGGGATCTCCTCGTCCTTCACAAATAATTCTAGTGATAACCAGTTCATCAAAGTTTTCTTGTTCTTGACTACAATCAATTTTATAAGATTCAATCTCAGCTTTAGCAAATTTGTTTTGCAAAATTTCCCGGCCTCTTTTTGCTGCCATTTTTTTAGCTTTTGAGTAGGAAGAAAACTCTTCTGGTCCGTTACTATGAAAAATAACGTAATCTCCCTCAACCTTTTTTACTAGAATTTCTTCTCGATAAAACATCTGAGCAGCGGCAGCGCCGATGGCATTAGCCACCTCAAAATTACCTGGAATAATCGTTTCCCCAGAGAAAAATTCTTGCAACTGTTGTAAGAAAGCTTCAGCTGGAGCACCTAAAGCTACTATGGGATTAGCAAAATTAAAATCCAAATTAAATTGATTATATTCTTGAAATGATACTCTTAGTAATTTATTTTGCTCTTCTTTATTCAGATTAGTATTAGCTTTTTGCAGAACATGCCGTCCTATTTCTAAAGCAATTTTTTCTTTCACTTTTTTGATTAAAAAGTCTTCAGATATTGCTTTTTGATTATGCCCTCTCGAAGTTGATACATCAAGTCTAATTCTATCCTTTAATATCAAAAATCCAAGTTTAGCTACATCAGATTGCCATAAATTTAATTTTCCCAAAGCATGCAGTACATCAGTTGGAGTTAAGCCCGTTCTCTTGACAATATCCAATCTTTCCAAGCGGTCAGAACGCAAGAATTTCAGGTCAATTAAGTCTAATTCTTCTTTTAAAAGAGCCAATGATTTTGGACCGGTTTTTAACAGATTTATGATTTGCTGCTCTCTTCTGCTATAAGATATACTGGTTTTATCTTTTGCTAGTAGTAAAAATTGAGTATAAGTAAATTCTAGCATCTCTTCTTTAACTCTTTTTAATTCTGAAACAAGGTTTTGATGCTCTTCAGCTGCTTTAGCCAGGGGAATAATTCTCCGAGGGCCAATCTTAAGTTCACCTTTTTTAGTCAGATTGATTTCACTATCTCCACCAATACCAGCAGTTCTCAAATCTAGGGAGGCAATACTAGTCTGCCATTTTCCAACTTTAGCACCCTCAACCGATAAATTTGGTCGTCCATCTTCTAAAATTGCAATATCAGTAGTTGTACCTCCCATATCTACGATAATTGCATCTTTTACCTCTGTTAGATATTTAGCTCCCGTCACACTGGCAGCCGGACCAGACATAATCGTTTCTATTGGTCGCAATAAGACTTCCTCTTCTGGTGCTAAACTGCCATCTCCCTTTACTATCATTAGAGGAACATCAATATTCATAGTGCTTAAAACGTTTTTTACCCCTTTAGTAAGATCTGTTATTAAAGGAATAAGTCCTGCATTAAGGGTAACTGTAGTAGCTCTCTTGATTAAATTTAACTTATGGGAAAGAGTCTGGCCACAAAGTACGGGAACATTTAGTTTTTGTTGCAATATCTCCTTCGCTTTCAACTCATGAGCAGGATTTTTAACACTCATATAACCCGAAATCCCCACACTATCAACTTTTGTCTGCCATTCTCTTGCTATTTTCTCTAATTTAGCCTCATCCAAACTCTGTTGTTCTCTCCCTTTAATATCAAAACGACCGGCAACAGCTCTTATTCTATCGGTGGGAATATCACTAGTAAATTCAAATTTATGCAAATATTTTTTTTCATAACCTAACAAAATCAGCCCTGTTCTCGCTCCCCGACCCTCAACAATGGCATTAGTGGCCAGAGTTGTTGAAAGAGCTACATACTCTATCTCTGATAACAAAGCTAAATCTAAACCCTCGAGCACTTTTCTGATACAACTTACTAAATTATTAGGAGTTGTTAACACTTTATTTTTATCTAATACTTTCTGTTTTTCATAGGCTAAAACAACAGCGTCAGTATAGGTGCCCCCTGTATCAATTCCTAATATTTTTCTCATCATTCCACCTCAGCTTAAAATTGCGTAATGAAAAAAATCTATTATAAATCCCCTTCATTCATCAATTCCACAAATTTATCTGCTAACTTAGGGTCAAATTGACTGCCGGCACAGGCCTTTATCTCTTCTAAAGCCTCTTCTTGAGTCTTAGCTTCTTGATATGGGCGGCCATTGGTCATCACATCATAGGCATCAATAATAGCAATAATCCTGCTAAGCAACGGTATTTCATCTTTTTCCAGGCCCTGGGGATAACCGCTGCCATCCCATTTTTCATGATGGGATAGTATATGTTCTGCTACCTGAGCAAATTCTTTTGTGGCCAGGGCAATTCTATAACCCCGTTCAGGGTGTTCCTGAATAATTTCCCATTCTTCTTCGTTTAACTTAGTGGGCTTATTCAATATTTCTTCAGGTATAACTACCTTGCCAACATCATGGAGAGAAGCCAGCAAAATCAAATTGTTCAGCTCTTTTTTATCTAATTTTAATTTACTACCTAGATCTAGAGCCATTTTTGTCATTCTGATAGTATGCTCTTCCGTTTCAGCAGTTTTTGTTCCCAGAGTATTTAACAGGCCCTTTACTACTCTATTTTTTGTGCTCCGACTAGATATAAGCTTATCTTTTTGCATATTGCTATCAGCCTGATCAAAAACATCATAAATATCCTGCTCAGAAGATTTTTTACTGCTCATTCCTATCCCCAGGGATATTGGCAGTTCATCCTGGAAAGACTTAGAGCACTGATCTTCTATTCTTTGGCAAATCTCGCCTGCTTTCTTCTCCTCTGTCTCTGGCAAAATCAGGCCAAATTCATCACCACCAATTCTAGCTACAATATCTTCACTGCGGACTACTTCTTTAATTATATTTCCAGCTTTTTTCAACATTTCATCGCCTTTTTCATGGCCATAACTATCATTGATAATTTTGAGGCCATTAATATCAGCCATTATAATAGTAAGGGGTAATTGCCTCTCCGTGTCCAACCTCTCCATTTCCGTTTCAAAAAAACGACGATTATATAGCCCCGTTAAATGATCATGAAAAAAGGCATATTGCAATTTTTCTTTTTGTGCTTTATGTTCTCTAATGTCTCTAGCCACACATAAAAGACATTTATTATTAGCCAGACGGGTAAGTTGAGCATTAATTTCCACTACAATATTTTCTTCAGCAAAGGATTTAATTTCTGTTTCAAATTTAGCCTCTTCTTTATTGCTGATTTCTTTTTTCATTTCTTTCAGATCTACTTGAGAAAAAAATCGTTGTACTATCTCTGAAGTTTGCATAGTTAAAATTTGTTCCCGGGAAGCCTGCATAATTTCTGCCATTTTATCATTTATCTCAATAAATTTTAAAGGTACTCCTTTTTGCTGTTGGTACTGCAATATAAAAACAGCATCATTTATGTTATTAAAAATAAGTGAGTATTTGTTTTTTAGTGTTTTTAATTCTTTCCAGGCCTGACGGATTTGCAGCATATTATTAATTTTGTTTTGCAGCATTTTTTTAGCTACTGGCATAATAGCTACATCATCAAACAAAGTTCCTAAATTTTTATAAACCCAGGGATCATTCTTTTCCCCCAATAATAATATAGGAATAAAATACTGGATGGAGCTTTTTAATTGCTTAAATATTTGGTTATATTCAGTGAGATAACTCTGATCTGTGATTATTAAATCCAATTTTCTTAGCCAATTAGTTTCTTCATCATCACTTCGAAATAATTGAGAAAATAATTTTTCTCGCTTTTGTTTGCTCGCCATATTTTCACATAGATCAATCTCTTTTTTCTCATCGAGAAAATTTATTAGTAATTTTAAATTCTGTTTGTTTTTAACCAGCAATAAAGTATTATATCTACAATCATTGCTTTCCTGTTTAGCAATATCTTGCACTAGGGTCAAAATGATCCCCCCTTTACTTAAACCATTAATTAATTTATTAATCTATAAAATCCGGGTTTCCAGTCAAAATTCCTCTAAGCTTTTCATAAGGCTCGCCTACTTTTATGCCTTTATTGGTGATTTTGAATTCCCTTAAGCGGTTTTCAAAACCACTGGTACGTTTCTTCAGAACCCCTATAGCCTTTTTTAATTGACCGTTGATCTCTAAATAACGGAGCAGGATAACATTATCTGCTAAAAAACTGATTTTATCATCTGTAATCTGCAAATCCCCTGTAATATTAGGGATTTCATTGGTCATTATCAAAGCTATATCATTTTGAGTTAAATAGTTGCGAAGTTTATGCAAGAACTTAATTATATCGGTTTTGTTAAGGTTATTATCAGAATAAAAAGTTATAAAGCTGGTTATGCTATCGATCATAACCATAGTGATCTCATTATTAATTTTATTGCTTTCAATCTTTTCTTTTATCTGATGCATAAAGATTTCTGGCGTTAAGTCTAGCTGTTCATAAGAGTAAATTTGCAGCCTATCATCGTTCAACATATTATCCATAGGAATATTGATAGACTTTGCTCTGCTGATCAAAGTATTCTTGTTCTCTTCAAAAAGATAAATCAACGATTTTTTCTGCTGACGGGCCGCTTCTTTGATAAAGGTTAGCCCTAACGAGGTCTTACCACAGCCTGTGGGGCCTGTAATAATCGTGTTTACTCCCCTCTCGATTCCTCCATGAAGCAAGCTATCAATCTCCTTAATGCCTGAAGATACCTGCTCAACATTCAGCTCTGCCGGCGCCTTTGTCCGTTCATTTAATTTGATTATAGGGTAGACAGAAAAACCTTTTTCAGAAAGGCGATAAGCATGTTTTCCTTTGCGAAAACCAGAGGCTCTATTTTTACTTATTCTTATTTTGCGACTATCATCCTGTTGGGAAAGGTTTATAACCCCATCACAGAGGAATTGCAAATCATCATCAGGCAAACTGCCAACTTCGGAAACTAGAAGGGGAGTTACTTCATAGTCAGACAACAGTTTTAGCAAAGACTGGATCATTTTGCGAAACTGATAATCATCTGGAGCTAAGAATCTCAATTGATTTATGCCATCTAAAAAAACTCTCTTAGGTCGCAACTCTTTTATCCGCTGAGTTATTTTAGCAAACAAAGGAGCCTGTTCCACCTGGTTACTGGGGAAAATATTATAGTCTTCTGACTTATCAATAAAATTGCTAGAAGGGCTTAAATCTAAAAAATTTACTTCTTGCAGGTCATAACCACGCCGCAAAGCATTTCTCTTGATCTTATCTGCCGGTTCTGATAGGGTTATCAACAAAACACCTTCTCCTTGCTCTACTCCTTGACATAAAAAATGAAGACCCAAGGTTGTTTTGCCACTACCAGCCCCACCTCTTACTAAATAAGCATCTTTTTTTGTAAAACCACCATGCAAAATTGTGTCCAATCCCTCTATGCCTGTGGCAATTTTCTTTTGCTTTGACATTTATTAGCCTCCTCAAGCTCGCCTTCCTTAAATTGCAGAATATTATTTTGTTATAATTTTCTAAAATTTTTGTTTTATATTTTTCATAATGACAATCAGCAATGATAAAGCCACTAATTATCTTTTCTGTTTTCTAATTATAACACTTCAAGAGGTGATTGTCTAAATTGCGCAAATAAGAACGAAAATGGCAATTAATAACTTAAACTTTTAATAATTGTTTATAAGTAATTTATAGAAAAACAGCTGACAACTGAACTGCCGTCCAACAGCCAGTGCCAACTGTTTCTATTCTTTAATTATCTTTTGTTTCAGAACTTTAATTTTAGAGTTTACAGTTTAAATTTATCTGCTTGCTCTGCTAATTTCTGCGCCATCTCCGCTAGCTCCTGGGAAGCAGCGACTATCTCTTCAGTGGAAGCGGTCTGTTCTTCGCTAGAAGCGGAAACTTCCTCAGCATTGCTGGAAGACTGCTCGCTGACAGCGGCGATTTCTTTCATGGCTACACTTATTTCCTCGCTGCTATGAGCCATCTCATTGGCGCTA
>PWEJ01000036.1 GCA_003553485.1 Halanaerobiaceae bacterium
GATGTGCATTTATCGGCTGATGGAGTTCCTATTGTTATTCATGATGAAACAGTTAACAGAACAACACAGGAGAGGGGAAGAGTTGCAGAATTTTTATTAAGGGAAATAACTAAAATAGATGCTGGCACTTATTATTCTTCGGATTTTTCTCATGAAAAAATACCAAGCTTAAAAGAAGTCCTGGAAGTTGTTTCTGGCATGAAAGTAATAAATATTGAATTAAAGAATAACAGGGAAAACTATCCCGGAATTGAACAAAAAGTAATTAAGCTAACTAAAGAAATGGGTGTTTTTTCAAAAATAATTTTTTCCAGCTTCAATCATTATAGCATGATTAAGGTAAAAGAAATATCTCCCGATGCTAAAATTGGAGTGTTATATAAAGCCTGGCTCTTTGAGCCCTGGAAGTATGGAAAAAGGATGGGAATTAATAATATTCACCCCCATTATAGAGCTGTTAATAAAGATATTATTAATAAATGTAAGGATCATGGTATAAGTGTAAATGTTTATGGTACCAATGATAAAGACAGAATAGAACATCTAATAAGATCTGGAGTGGATATGATTATTTGTGATTTTCCTGCTGAAGCTTTAGAGATTCGAAGGAGAGTTTCGGTTACTTGACAAAAAAAAAATGACATAATATAATTTAAATAAAGACAAGATAAAATATCAACCTATAAGCCTAGAAAATAGAACGGCTTGGGATAAGGGGTATTGTTATGTTATGTTTATTTCTTTTATTCCAGGCCGTTTTTATTTTATTACAAATAATTGGAAAGCTATATTGTAGATATCAAAATTTTGATAATAATCAAATATTTTTTAAGTATAATGTATGGAGAAAGGTGGAATTTTGATGGAGAATAGAAGTCAGAGCAGTTTATCTGCCAAAAAAGTTGCCAGTATAAAAGCAGGCGATAAATATGGAAAATATATTTTAACTGCTCTTTTATTTATTGGTGTATTCTTTTGGTTGTTTCCTTTTCTCTGGATGATTTCTACTGCCCTGAAAGAGCAGTCAGAAGTCTTTATGTTCCCTCCAACTTTCATTCCCCGCACCGCTAACCTTAATGCTTTTAGAGCTGCTTTTCAGAGCCTTGACTTTACAATCAGCTTTACAAACAGTGTAATAATTTCTGCCGGAGCAGCATTATTACAATGTATTATTTGTGCTCTGGCGGCATATCCCCTGGCCAGGATGAAATTTTTTGGTCGGGAAGTAGTTTTTCTGTTTTTTATTTCCACAATGATGATTCCTTTGAATGTTATAATAACCGGTAATTTTCAGGTTTTAAACCAGCTGGGCTGGATTGATACCTATCAGGGACTGATTGTACCCTTCGGGGCGAGTGGGCTGGCAATATTTATTTTCCGTCAATTTTTTAGAACAATCCCAATGGAACTGGAGGATGCCGCTCGGATTGATGGCTGTGGTAGAATTAGATTTTTATTACAAATAATAGTCCCTATCGCTAAACCGGCTTTTGCTGCTGTGGGGATATTTGTCTGGCAATCTCAGTGGAATCAATTTCTCTGGCCTTTAATTATGACAAATAGCAGAGAAATGTGGGTTATTCAGGTTGCTTTAACAGCTATGACAGATGCCTGGGGGACCAATCATCCAGAAATGGCAGCGGGAGCAGCTTTTGCTGCTTTGCCTCCTTTGATATTATTTATGTTTCTCCAAAAATATTTTATCCAGGGAATTGCCCGAACTGGATTGGATTAATATAATAAAATTTTCCCGACAGTTTGATTATTTATTAAACTTCATATCAAGTAAGAAGGAGGTGAAAATTACTTTCGATAACTTTTCTTGATCTAGGTTGCCACCTGGTTGATTTAGGTTAGCACTGAAAAGTCAGCAGTAAGTTATTAAAAACAGTTAAGGGGGATAAAAATGAATCTTAACAAGCTCAAATTTTCTTTATTAATTGCAGCGGTTATAATCATGGTATTTGCTGTTCAAGTAGATGCTGATGTAATTGAAATTGATGTCTGGCATTCAATGTCCAGCGGATATGGTTTAGAGTTTATTGAAGATATAGGTGATGAATTCAATGAGATGCAGGATGATATCGAGGTCAATATTGTTTACTCAGGGGGCTATCAGGAAACATTGGAAGGTGCTCAAGCAGCTTTAGCAGCAGGAGATCCCCCTAATGTTTCTATGTTTGAACAGTCAAGAGGAGCTGCTTTTGTGGATGCAGAAGCAGTACTGTCTTTAGAACCTTTCTTTGAGGAAGATGACAGTGTTGATTTAGATGACTTTTTTCCTGAATTAATGGCAACTTCCACCTATGAAGGTACTGTCTATGGTATACCGTATAATACCAGCACTCCGTTGCTGTATTATAACAAAGAGATGTTTGAAGAAGCAGGATTGGAAGGACCCCCTGAAGACTGGGATGAAATTCTGGAATATTCCCAGATCCTGCAGGATGAGCTGGGAGTATACGGAATTGACTTCTATCCCTGGGGCTGGCTGTTTGAAGCATGGACCGGCCAGGCCGGAGCCAGAGTATTGAATGAAGATTTAACTGAGTTCACTCTCAATTCCCCAGAAGCTGTTGAGGCAATGGAATTTACCCAGGATTTAGTTCATGAATATGGGGTAGCAACTTATGGTTCTGGAGCTGAAGGATATGACAACTTCTTTGGGGAAAATCTAGCCATGACTCAAAGATCCACTGCAGCTTTAGAGAGCAACAGGGAAAGTGCAGATTTTGACATGGGGGTAGCGATAACCCCGGCAGGTCCTGCTGGCCATTATGTTCCCTTTGGTGGCGGGAACTTTTTCATGTTCGATACAGGAACAGAAGAAGAACAGCAGGCTTCCTGGGAATTTTTGAAGTTCATTATTGAAGCGGAGAACTGGGCTGAATTTGCTGCTTCTACTGGTTATATGGCAGCCCATGAAGAAGCCTATAATCATGAGATTTTACAGGAAAGATTTGAAGAAGTTCCTGAAGCACGTCTGACCTATGATCAAATAGAAGACGGTCACCCGAGACCTCAGGTTCCCTTCTGGGGCGAGATTCATAGTGAGTTAGGCTGGCTCTTTGATAGAATGTTTGCTGAACAGGCGGATGTTCAGGAGTCTTTAGATCAGATAAAAGAATTAGGGGATAGGCTGATTGATGTATACGGTTTAGGGCGGTAAATCTGGTAAGTTAGTTTTTAACAGGCAAGCCCGGCCCGGGCTTGCCTGTTATCTATTGAGTCTTTTAGGAATGTGATGGGGAGGATATTTCATGAGAGAAAAAAGTATGTTTAAAAGCATGATAGAAAAAATATCTCGAAATGATCTAATTGTGGCGTATATTTTTCTTTTACCTGCAATAATAATACTGTTTACTTTTAGAATTTACCCTGCAATTAGATTATTTTTACTCAGTTTTAGAGATACATTATTAATCAGGCCGGTTGATCAATTTATTGGTTTGGATAATTTTGTTAGATTGCTGTTTGATGACCCCAGGTTTTGGAATTCCGTTGGCAATACCTTTGTTTTTGTGTTAATATCTGTTCCCTTACAAATGGGACTGGCTCTGTTGATAGCTTTAGGTTTGAAGCAGAAAATTAAAGGGCTGCCATTTTTAAGGGCAGGTTATTTTGCCCCTGTGGTTGTTAGTATGGTTGCGGTCTCAGTAGTTTGGCAGTGGATATATCATCCCAATCTGGGACTGCTAAATCATATGTTAGCTTATTTGGGAGTCAGTCCGAGACAATGGTTGAGGAATCCTTACAGTTTTATGACCCCCTTATGGTTGCGATTAGAACCTGTGATTGAGTCAATTGGACTTAATCCAGCTAATTTTGCCTGGATTAATATAAGCACAGCAATGTTTGCTGTTATTGCAGTTGTAGTCTGGAAAGGAACCGGGTATTATATGGTTATTTATTTAGCCGGATTAATGGATATACCAGAAGTTTTGTATGAAGCCGCTGAAGTAGACGGTGCAAGCAGATGGCAGAAGTTTAAAAATATTACCTGGCCATTATTAACACCGACCACCTATCTCATTATAATTTTACAGATTATCAATAGTTTTCAAGTTTTTAGTTCAATATATGTTATGACTGGCGGTGGGCCGTCGAGAAAAACAGAAGTTCTGGTATATTATATATATAATAGGGCTTTTGAAAGTTTGGAGTTAGGATATGCAAGTGCTGTGGCGTTATTTTTATTTTTACTTTTATTGACATTAACAGCAATTCAAAAATTCAGTTTAGGCTCTAGAGTTTATTATGACAGATAAACTGCAGAATGCCTGATATAAATGTCGGGTTTGATAATTTGTGCTATGAGGAGATATTTTCATGTATACTGGTGATAATGACTTTTTAATTCAGGCTCATCGAGGTTACAGCGGGAAATATCCTGAAAATACACTGCTGTCATTTCAAAAAGCTATTGAAGCAGGTGCTGATATTGTAGAGTTTGACCTTCACCTTTCAAAGGACAAAGAACTTTTTGTTATCCATGATATGACTGTCGATAGAACTACCGATGGAACTGGTAAAATTTCTGAATTAACAAAGGATGAAATAAAAAAATTAGAGGCAGGGGCCTGGTTTGATGCGAAATTTTCTGGAGAAAAAATTCCCACTTTTTCTGAAACACTGGATTTGCTTGAAAATAAAGCAATAGCAAGCATTGAAATTAAAACTGAATTCTCAGGGTATAAAAACTGGCGGGAAATGATAGATTTTATTATTAAAACAGTTGATAATAGAAAGATGTGGGACCAGGTGATGTTTATTTCTTTTGACCCTCGAGCTCTGCTGGCAGTAATCAAGAGACGTCCTCAAGCTTTTACAGGTTTCATCGATTATCAGGCAGGGGAAGAGGTCTTAAAGATGAAAATGATTGAAGCCGCAGGGATAGACGGCTGGTTTGCACCCTGGAATATCGTTACTAAAAGATTGGTTCAGAAAGCCCACAAAATGGGTATGAAAGTTTTGTCCGGAGGAGGAAAAAATCTTAGTTCAATTGATCAGGAGGTTAATATTTTACTTGAAGCTGGTGTTGACGGGATCTCAACGGATTTTCCCGCTGAAGTAATGGAAATATTAACGAAAAGCAAAGACGAATAAATACCTTATGCTAGGAGGATTACCCGATGCTTATCTGGAAAAATAAAAATAATTTAAAGTTTATCTTACTGGCTATATTTGTTATATTTTTTATGATTGGAACTGCCATTTTAGGTTTTAATTATGAGTTTTTACGGGCAGAAGGTAATGATTCCAGCTATGAAAGTACGTTAGATACCATTGATTTACGAGGAGATGAGAATAAACTAACAATCAGATTTTTTAACCTGCAATTTAGCGAAGAAGAAAAGGCAGAACTGAGAGAACAGCATGATACTCCAATAAAATCAGGAGATGCTATACTGATAACTACTCCGGATGATGAAAATATTTTAATTGATGCCGGCATGCCTCAACTGGTAGAGCAGCTTGATCGATTACTTGATAAATCCGGTGTTGACAGGATTGATTATGCTTTTGCTACTCATCCTCACTGGGATCATATAGGGGGATTTTTAACTTTGTTTAACACTAGAGAGATTGGAGAGTTTTATCATGTGAATGTCCCTAATAATACTTCGACCTATAATGACTATCTTTCGCTAATTGATAGCCAGGATATAGCTGCTAAATATATTGAAGCGGGGGATTATTTTGTTTTAGGAGATTTATTACTGGAGGTTTTACATCCTCCCCAGGGCACCAACCCTGATGACCTGCCATCTGCTGATGAAATATCCACAACCAGAATTAATAATTTATCTCTGGTTATAAGGGCAGAGTATCAGAATAACAGTTTTTTATTTACCGGTGATATTTATCGGGAAGCTGAGAGAGAATTATTAGCTAATTATGATGCTGAATACTTAAATGTTAATGTGGTACAGGCTCCCCATCACGGGGAAGAAACCAGCTCTTCTTTCGAGTTTATTGAAGCAGTAAAACCCGAGATAACATTAATTAGTAGAGATGAACTTGCTTCTATCTCAATATTTAACCGATATCTTGGCTATGGCAGTGATGTTTATGTCACCGGGTTAAATGGCCATGTAATTGTAGAGAGTGACGGTGATGAAATTAGTGTGACTCCTGAAAAAACATATGAACCGACTTTTTGATGAAGATTAATATTTCATAAAGGGGTGGAAATTATCTCGGAGTTTTCATATCCTGGTGGAAGTGCAGATATAGCCAGAGAAATATTTAAACAATATAAGGGTTTTCTTTTTGATTTAGATGGAGTGTTATGGGCGGGAAGTAGAGTTATTCCTGGAGCAGTACAATTTATTAATAGTTTAATGGACACCTCAAAAAGAATAAGGTTTATTTCAAACACCTCCAGCCGCTCTCATGAAAACACATTGAAAAAAATGAAGCGGCTTGGTTATCGGGTTAAGGCTGAACAGCTGATAGTGGCAAGCAGAGAAACCGCCAGATATCTGGCGGATAAATTAAATAAAAATGAGCTTATTTATTATATAGGAACTAAAAGTTTAAAAAAAGAGATTGAACAGGCCGGCTTGAAAATTGTTTCAGATAGAGACCCTGAGAATAATAGTAAAATTGAGAAGGTCTCTTATGTTGTAGTTGGTTATGATAATAATTTTAATTATGACAAAATGTGGCTTGCTCTTCAGTACTTTCAACAGGGAGCAGAATTTGCTGCAGTGAATCTGGATGCGACTGCGCCCTCAAGCAAAGGTTTAAAGCCTGCTGGAGGAGCAATAGCTGGCTGTATGAAAGTTTTAGCAGGCAGAGAGCCGGATTTAATGATAGGCAAACCGGAGCCTTATTTGTTAGTGAAAGGTATGGAGGAAGCACAGCTTAAACCTCAGGATTGTATTATGATTGGTGACACTCCCCATTCTGATATTGAGGCAGCCAGGAGAGCAGGAGTTAAATCTGCCCTGGTTTTGAGCGGTAATACCAGCAAAACTGATCTAGTCAATTTGCCAGCTAAGTTAAAACCGGATTATGTTTTAACAGCAATAGATGATTTAATGGGGGCTTTATAAAGGGGGAGGCTAAATCAAGTGTATCATTTAGCTCACTATTTTAAGGAACATCCTGTGATTGCAGGTGTAAGAAATAACGAGCAGCTAGATAAAGCACTGCAGAGTGATGTTATTGTGTTATTTGTGCTAAATGGAGATATATTTACCATTCCTGAGATTGCTAAAAAAATAAAAGCTCATGACAAGCTTATATTTTTACATTTGGATTTAATTGAAGGACTGGCAAGTGATTATAAAGCTGTCAAATATTTAGCCAGAAATGAACTTTGTGATGGAATTGTTTCAACAAAGGGCAGGCTGATCAGGGCTGCCAGGAAAGAAAATCTTATGGCTATTCAAAGATTATTTTTGCTGGATTCAGCTGCTATAAAAAGTGGCGAGCAGTTGATGAAAAACAACAAACCAGATGCAGTAGAAATTCTTCCTGGCGTAGCAGCTCCTCATTTTCTTGATAAGGTTAAGTCATCATGTGCAGTAATTGGAGGAGGTTTAATAAGAACAAGGGAAGAGATCAACGAGCTGATTAAACAGGGAGTTTTTGCAGTATCTACCAGCAAAGAGGAACTGTGGTTTAAGGAACGATGAAGTTAAATCAAATTTTAGTGATAGAGAGTTAATTCAGGGAGTGAAAAAATTGAGTGCCCGAAATCATATCCTAACTGCTTTAAAAGGAAATAGACCGGAGAGATTCCCACTAACCATATATACTGCTAGAGAAACCAGAGGTGCTGTTAAGCTGATTTATGACGGTATCTGGGAAAGAAAATTGAGAAACAGAGGATTGGCTTTGATTTATCGAGCCCCTGCCTTCATTACTTATAATGATAATCTGGAAATTATTGAGAAAAAGCACAAAAAGGATGGAAATATCTATGTTAAAACAATTTGGAGAAGCAGTCACGGGGAGATAAGTAAAGTAGCCCGGATTGAAGCTGGATATAATACCTATTTCACCCAAAAAAAATTCTTGAAAGAGGATGAAGATTACACAATACTAAATAAAATACTTCAAGAGCAACAATTCATACCAAACTATGAGCGGATAAATATTTTAGAAAGAAATTTAGGAGACGACGGACTGGTTATGATTAGAGCTGATAAAACTGTATACAACCGTTTAATTTATCAACTGATTGACATAGAAAAATTTATTGAGGACTTATATGAGAAAAAGCCGGAATTACTTGCTTTAATGGACACCCTGGAAAAAATAGATCGTAAAAGCATGAAAATAATTGCAAATGCTCCTGCTCAAATAGTTCAAATATCAGATAATATTACCGGACCCATGATTGGAGGACAGAGATATAATAAGTTTTGTGCTCCTTTTTACAGTTGGACTAGAAAACTACTACAGAAAAACAATAAATTATTTTGTGTTCATATGGATGGGCATCTGAAAAGTATTGCTGAAGAAATTGGCGATTCAGATGTGCCTATAATAGAAGGATTTACCCCTCCGCCAGATGGCGATTTATCTTTAAAGGATGCTAAAAGGCTCTGGCCCCAAAAATCTATCTGGCTTAATTTTCCCTCCTCAGTTCATATAGAATCTTCGGAAGTAATTAAAAAATGCACTGAAAACATATTGAAAGAGGCACCTGAAACAGGATTTCTTTTTGGAATTACTGAAAATATTCCTGAAAAACACTGGTTTAGAAGTCTTTCGGCTATTCTTGATGTTTTAGAAACCGTATAGTTTTTACAGCAATATCAACAACAAATTAAATAATTCAGATCAAAATTATTGCCGAACTAAAAATTTAGATAAAAACACAAATCCCTGGGATAGATATATTCCAGGGATTATATTTTCTGGCAGTTGATATTATTTACTTTAATCAGTTTTTCAGATTTAGAAAAACAGGGGAATTAACGGCTTTGAATGTTACACATTCGCCGGCAGAGCATAATTGTCATGCTGAAATATATTATTCAGCACTATGGAGCTGATTACCACCAGCGGCAGAGAAAGCCCGATTCTCAGCATAGTAAACTCCAGCCCGATAA